>NZ_JAQKGP010000005.1:0-248189 GCF_027956525.1 Agrobacterium sp. ST15.13.013 | reverse complement strand
CCCACCACAGGGGTAGGGCGTCCTCATCCAGCCATTTGCGTAATGTTCCGATCTCTTCGGCAAGCGCCTGCGCGATGCTCGGAAATTGCAATGTCATACGTCAACTCTCTGTTTTTACAGTTGAATAAAAAAAGGACCAATAAAAATACGTCATCATGGAGCCAAGTAGACCATGGGACATATTGCGCTGCAACCGCAAAAATTATCGATCTCTATCCAAACTAACCGATAACAAGGCAGTCGGTTCCGTCGTCTCATCGGTGGGTCGATGCACGCTGTTGATTCGAAAGACCAAAATGTCAGAAATTACAACGCGAGTTTGATACTTCCTAAATTTCGTATTGCTTATTTGATCCCCTCCCGTATTTCGTAACAATGGTCTGGTCATTAGTGATTCGGTCTCCTTTTAACCTGGGCGGCGTTGGGGAAATAAAGGGGCGCAAGGCAGTGAGATTTTCTGCCTTTACTTCATTGCTGTTCTCCGTTGCGGTTCTTTCGGGCTGCAATACTCCCGCGGGCGTTCGGTCCTTCGGGGGTGCGCAGATGTTGTCTCCGTCCGAGGCGTTGGTTTTCCCGCCGCCCGGTGGTCCCGAAATCGTGACCGTGGTCAACCGCACCTATTCCAACGCCGTGGCGCAGCAGGTCATTTTGCGCTCTGAGGCCGCGACCCCCGGGCAGAACTATATCAAAGCCGAGTTTTTCGGTCCGCAAAAGGCAGGGGATACCGGTGGCGATGCGCTGACTTTTTCCGGTTTCAGGGCATCTTCCGTTGCGCGGGAGATCCGGTCCGAGTTTCCAGGCCAAAACATCGCCATGTCAGCAAATTACCTGCAGAACGGTTATGGCGCGTTCGCCTATGCCGCCGGCAGCGGCCGTAGCGACGATACCTGCCTTTATGGCTGGCAGGACATACGCTCGCCGGAAAGCATGCGGCAGGATTTCCGCAATCTCGGGCGCATCAAGGTGCGGCTGCGCCTTTGCCAGTCAGGCGCCAGTGTCGAGCGGCTGCTGGCGGTCATGTATAATTACACGATTACCGGCGCCTACGCCTCGCCAGGCTGGAACCCTTACGGCACGCCGCAGGCGGCGGATAAAAATCTCGGACGGCCGGGCCACCCGGTCTATCCCATAGAGGCGGATGAGGTGCCCATGCGGCCCGGCGGCGAGGTGACCGCGAGCGTGCCGACCCGGCCCGTTCGTCGCACGGCTGCCGTTGCGCCGCCCGCCCAGCCGGAACCGCAGCCGCTTCCACCCGTTGCTGCAGTCAGTATCCCGTCGCCCGCATCGGCTGGCGCGCCCCTCCAGCCTGCAAGGCCTACGGTGGCGGGCAGGCGCGTCGATGGTGCGCCGGCGGATGACGGCCGGCAACCATCGCAAGTCCCGCAGGTATCCATTCCGTCGCCCGCATGTCTGTCCGGTTCGGGGGTGACGCCAGGATGCAGGTGATCGCCGGAACCAGCGGGAAAGAGCACGCCAAGGCGAAGATCGCAAAAAATCCGGGCCGAAATTCCGGGTTGGGAAGACAACGGAAAGTTTCTAGATGAGCAAGGCCATCACAATCATTGTCTGGTTACTTGTTTCGGTTTGCGTTCTGGCCATCGTCACGATGCCGGTCAGCCTGCAGACGCATCTGGTCGCCACGGCGATTTCCCTCATTCTGCTGGCGACGATCAAAAGTTTCAACGGGCAGGGGGCCTGGCGTCTGGTCGCGCTCGGTTTCGGCACGGCCATCGTGCTGCGCTATGTCTACTGGCGCACCACCAGCACGCTGCCGCCCGTCAATCAGCTTGAGAACTTCATTCCCGGCTTTCTGCTCTATCTGGCGGAAATGTATAGCGTCATTATGCTGGCGCTCAGCCTCGTCATCGTATCGATGCCGTTGCCGTCGCGCAAGGCGAGACCCGGTTCACCCGATTACCGGCCGACGGTGGATGTCTTCGTGCCGAGCTATAACGAGGACGCGGAGCTTCTCGCCAATACGCTCGCAGCGGCCAAGAACATGGATTATCCGGCCGACCGGTTTACCGTCTGGCTGCTGGACGATGGCGGCTCGGTGCAAAAGCGCAACGCCAGCAATATCGTCGAGGCGCAGGCGGCGCAGCGCCGCCACGAGGAGTTGAAGAAGCTCTGCGAGGATCTCGATGTGCGTTATCTGACGCGCGAGCGCAACGTCCACGCCAAGGCCGGAAATCTCAATAACGGGCTTGCCCATTCGACCGGCGAGCTCGTGACCGTGTTCGACGCCGACCACGCGCCCGCCCGCGACTTCCTATTGGAAACGGTTGGCTATTTCGAAGAGGACCCGCGGCTCTTTCTCGTCCAGACGCCGCATTTCTTCGTCAATCCCGATCCCATCGAGCGCAATTTGCGCACCTTCGAGACGATGCCCAGCGAAAACGAAATGTTTTACGGCATCATCCAGCGCGGCCTCGACAAGTGGAACGGTGCATTCTTCTGCGGCTCGGCCGCGGTGCTACGGCGTGAGGCGTTGCAGGATACCGAAGGGTTCAGCGGTGTCAGCATCACGGAAGATTGCGAAACGGCCCTGGCGCTGCATTCGCGCGGCTGGAACAGCATTTATGTCGACAAGCCGCTGATCGCCGGGCTGCAGCCGGCGACCTTCGCAAGCTTTATCGGCCAGCGCAGCCGCTGGGCGCAGGGCATGATGCAAATCCTGATCTTCCGCCAGCCCCTTTTCCGGCGCGGTCTCTCCTTTACGCAACGCCTCTGCTACATGTCGTCGACGCTGTTCTGGCTGTTTCCGTTCCCGCGCACCATCTTCCTGTTCGCACCGCTGTTCTACCTGTTCTTCGACCTGCAGATTTTCGTGGCTTCCGGCGGCGAGTTTTTGGCCTATACGGCGGCCTATATGCTCGTGAACCTGATGATGCAGAACTATCTATATGGCAGCTTCCGCTGGCCGTGGATTTCGGAACTTTACGAATATGTACAGACGGTTCACCTCCTGCCCGCCGTCGTTTCGGTGATCTTCAATCCCGGCAAGCCCACCTTCAAGGTGACGGCGAAGGACGAATCCATCGCCGAGGCGCGGCTTTCGGAAATCAGCCGGCCGTTTTTCGTCATTTTCGCGCTGCTGGTGGTGGCAATGGCCTTTGCAGTTTGGCGCATCTACAGCGAGCCTTACAAGGCGGATGTCACGCTCGTGGTCGGCGGTTGGAACCTGCTCAATCTCATCTTCGCGGGCTGTGCGCTCGGTGTCGTCTCCGAGCGCGGCGACAAGTCGGCGTCGCGGCGCATAACGGTCAAACGGCGTTGCGAAGTCAAGCTCGAGGGCAGCGACGCCTGGGTGCCGGCTTCCATCGATAACGTGTCTGTTCATGGCCTGCTGATCAATCTCTTCGACAGCGCGACAACCATCGAAAAAGGCGCCACAGCCATCGTGAAGGTCAGGCCGCATAGTGAGGGCGTGCCGGAAACCATGCCTGTCAACGTGGTGCGAACGGTGAAGGGCGAGGGGTTCATCTCGATCGGCTGTACGTTTTCGCCGCAACGCGCCGTCGATCACCGCCTGATTGCGGACCTGATCTTCGCCAATTCGGAACAGTGGAGCGAATTCCAGCGGGTGCGCCGCAAGAACCCCGGCCTTATACGCGGCACCGCCATCTTCCTGGCGATCGCGCTCTTCCAGACGCAGCGCGGCCTTTATTATCTGGTCCGGACGCTTCGGCCTGCGCCCAGAGACATCAAATCTGTCGGAGCGGTAAAATGAACGGCCGTAAACCCATCCGGGATTCTCTGGCAATATTGGTATGGGGAGCCGTCGCCACCGGCGCTATGGCGCAGTCCTCCCCTTTCGACATGTCGCCGGAACGGCCCACCCAGACTGCTCCGACACCCGAGCCGCCTGCCGCACCGTATCAGCTGCCGCCTGCCCAGATGCCGGCCCAGTCGTCGTCTCAGCCATCCACCCCGCCGCCATTTGCCGTTCAGCCCGCGCCGCAGTCGCAGCAGAGCCCCGCCGTTCCGTCGCCGCCGCCTGTTGCGGCTCCTCCGCGTCAGGAGGGCGCAGGACCTGCTCCAGCACCGTCGCTCAACGCCGACAGCCGCCGACGTTACATCCTGCCCTATGAAAAGCTCAGCCTTTCCGGTGAGATGGATCGGCGGCAATGGAGTATCTACCTGACGCCGGAACAGGTGAACGCCGCCGTTTTGCTCAATATCGGGTATCAGAACGCCATTGTCGTCGCGCCGGAAAGCTCGAATTTTCAGGTCAGCCTGAACAATGTCGCGCTGGATCCGGCGCGTATCGAAGCGCCCGACAGCGAAGGCAATGTCTCCTTGACGATTCCGCCCGGTGTCTTGCAAGTCGGCTCTAATGTCGTGAGACTGGGCGTACAGCAACGCCATAGAACCGATTGCACGATCCAGTCCACCTACGATCTGTGGACCGATATTGACCCTGGCAATACCTATATCGGCTTTAATGCGGATGTCGCCGGAAGCTTTACCAATATCGACGATATTCAGGCGACCGGGCCGGATGGCAAGGCGATGACGTCGATCGAGATTGTCGCACCGGCACTCGGAAATCCGGCATTTGCCGATTCTCTCCTGCGCCTTTCACAGGCGCTGGCGCTCCGAACCCAGATGCCGAACCAGACGATCCGCTTCGTGGCTGCTCCTTCCCCTGAACGCAAGGCGGGCACGCTGACGGTCTTCGTCGGCACCGCCCGTGAGATCGCCGGGATCGCAGGAACGCTGCCACCCGAGGCTTCGGCAGGCGCTTTCGCCGGCTTCGGCGCTGCCGCGCCGGGCGCTCTTTCCCCGCTTTTTGTGAGCGGTCCCACCTCTCAGGCGGTGCAGGCGGCAATTGAAACGTTGTTTTCGTCGATATCGCGCACCCCCGGTGCGCAGAGAACGACTTTTTCGACCCGCAGCTGGCATGCGCCGGATGTGCCGCTCATCATGTCTGATCGTCGTATCGCGCTTTCCGAACTTGGTCTCGAAAGCACCGAATTTGGCGGGCGGCGTTTCCGCAACGAATTTTATGTCGGCATGCCGGCCGATTTTTACGCATCTGCCTATGGTGAGGCGTCGCTTCTCCTCGACGCCGCCTACTCGTCGCAGGTACTGCCGGGCAGCCATGTCGATATCTACGTCAATGACCAGATAGCCTCGACCGTGCCGATTTCCAACAATGGCGGCGGCATTTTCCGGCATCTGCCGATCAATGTGACGATGCGTCATTTCAAGCCCGGGCCGAACAAGGTGACCATCGAGGCGGTGTTGATGACGGCACAGGATCAGGCCTGCGCCCCCGGCGCGCCCGCCAGCGCGACGCCGCGTTTTGCATTGTTCGACACGTCGGAACTTCATATTCCGGACTATGCGCAGATCGGCCGCAAGCCGGATCTCGCCGCGATGGCGGGGGCCGGACAACCCTATCGGACCGGCGGAGCACCTGTTGCCCTGTCACTCGACCGTTTCGACACCGATACCATGTCTGCGGCAGCGACGCTGATCAGCCGTCTGGCAAGCGTGGCGGGGCATCCCATCGACATTGAGACTGTCGCCTCGCCACTGGTGATCGGCGATCGCGACGCGCTGTTCGTCGGCACGATTTCGCAGTTCCCGCAGGCATTGATCGGCCAGTTCAATCTCGTTTCCTCCAGCCAGATCTCCTGGAAAATGGGAACCGGCGTCCAGCCGCCCGCCCAAAGCAGCGATACCCTTTTCAACGACTGGCGCGAGCGGGTGGATGGCGGTGTCTGGGAGGGGCAGGTGTCCTCCCTCGAGGAGTGGATGAAGCGGAATTTCGACCTGAGTTCGGATACGCTGCGCTTCCTGCCGGCAGCCGAGCAGCTCTATGCGCCGCCAAGCAATGTCTCCTTCATGCTGGCCCAGGGGGTGAGCCCCTCCGGCGAGGGGGTGTGGACGCTTGCCACTGCACCGACTTCAGCCGAACTTCGTGACGGGATGGCGGCGATGACACGGGAAAACCGCTGGAGCGGCGTGAGGGGACGTGTTGCCGCTTACGATGCCGCTGCCGAAAAGCTGGAGACAGTGGAGGTGGAGCGGCCTTATTTTTACGTCACGCGGGCGTTTTCCCTTTCCAACTGGAGGCTGATCGCCGCCAACTGGTTGTCTTCCAACGTTCTTTCCTATTCGCTGGCGTTCATCGGTTTCGTGTCTCTCCTTGGCCTCGCCACTTTCGCGATGCTGCGCATGATGGGACGGCATCGATGAAGAGCGGAATTTCGAAACTGGCCGGTATTTTCTTCCTGTCCATGATGACGATGATTGCAGGTATTTCCGTCAGCCGCGCCGCTTCGGTTTCGCCGGAGGCGTGGTCCGCCTATAAAGGCGCGTTTCTCGATCCCGGCGGCCGCGTCATCGATACGGGCAACGGCAATATCAGCCATAGCGAAGGCCAGGGCTACGGCATGTGGCTTGCCGTGCTTGCCGACAACCTGTCCGACTTCGAGCTGATATGGAGTTTCACGCGCACCGAGCTTTTGGTGCGTGACGACGGGCTTTCCGCCTGGAAATGGGATCCGCGCATCAAGCCGCATATAACCGATATCAACAACGCCACGGATGGCGACATTCTGATCGCTTATGCGTTGGCGCTGGCGGCAGGGCAATGGAACCGGCAGGATTATGCCGAAGCATCGGCAGCCATCGCATCCGCCATTCTCAAGAAGACGGTGGTGCGACGCGGCGGGCGAACCCTGCTTTTGCCGGCGGCCAGCGGTTTTAACGAGGATGACCGGGAGGACGGGCCAGTGCTCAATCCTTCCTATCTGATTTTCGAGGCCTTTCCGGTACTCAATCTTGTTGCGCCATCGCCGCTTTGGAAAGCCATTGCCGATGACGGTGCGGCGCAGATCGAGACATTCGCTTTCAGCGATCGAAAACTGCCGGCCGACTGGGTATCGGTGAAGACGAAGCCGCAGCCAGCATCGGGCTTCCCGCCGGAATTCGGCTATAATGCGGTGCGCATACCGCTTTATCTGGCAAGGGCGAATATGGGATCGCCGGTGCTGCTTGCCCGGCTGAAAAGCGGCATGACGCTGGAAAGCGGCGCTGCCGGAACCTTCGATCTGAGGAGCGGCGCGGTCAAGGATGTCCTGTCCGATCCCGGCTATCGCATCATCCCGGCGCTCGCAGCCTGTATCGGCGGCGGGCCGGCCGTTTCCGCCGAACTTAAGAATTTCCAGCCAACACTTTATTATCCTTCCACATTGCATCTTCTGGCATTGTCGTTTCTGGCAAGGAATAACGGGGAATGCCGATGAACAAGCCACTGTCGACCTCGGCTCTCATTCTGCTTCTTATAGCTCTCGCCGCCTTCCACTGGCGCGACAGCATCCTCGGGCGGGTGTCGGACGTGCATACCTCGGCGGTCGGCGACAACCGGACGTCGCAGCGTGTTTTGTCGACGGCGGCCAATCCGGCGCAGATAAATGCTTTCGTCAAGAACCGTGAAATGGCGCAGGTAACGCAGCCCGAGACACCGCCGGTGACGGTGCCGGCGACCGACCCCTTGCCGGTCACGCCGTCTGCCGGGCAGGCGCCGCAAACGAAGACGACGCAGGCACCGGCCCCTCGTGCCACCCAGCCTGCCTCGGCCGATATGCCCGAGGTCGATTTGAGCGCATTGCGCTATTTCGCGGCGAGGGGCGATACGCAGCGTCTTCAAGCCGAAATCGCGCGCCTGCGCGCGCTCTATCCCAACTGGACGCCGCCTGCCGATCCTCTCGCCATTCCCGAAAACGGCGATCCTCAGCTCGACGCGATGTGGCAGCTTTATACCGACGGCCGTTATGCCGAGGTGCGGAAAGCGATTGCCGACCGCCAGCAGGCGGAGCCCGACTGGCAGGCGCCCGACAATCTGATGGGCATGCTTTCCCTTGCCGAAGCGCGCCAGCGCCTCGTTAATGCTTCCGATCTCAAGCAATATGCAACAGTGGTGGATACAGCTGCCAACAACCCCGGCCTGCTGACCTGCGGCGAGGTCGATGTGCTGTGGCGGGTTGCCGATGCTTTCGCCAATACCGACCGGATGGGACGGGCGCGCGATGCCTATCTCTACATTCTCAACAATTGCACCGTCGCCAGCGACAGGCTCGCCACCGTGCAGAAGGCATCCGCGCTTTTGCCGGCGGAAATGATGGACGAGCTGCTTGCCAGGGAAAAACCGGGTGTGGACGGTCAACTGGAATTCGAACCGGTCAAGAATGATCTCGCCCGTCAGTTCGTGGCAAAGGCAGGGGAGAAGGAGGGCGTCAACGTTCCCTCGACCTATGTGATGCGGCTTCAGCGACTTGCCGAGACCGACAAGCTTGCAAGCGACGCCCTGCTGCTCGGCTGGTACAATATCCGGCAGAAGAACATGGCGGAGGCGGAAAAATGGTTCCGCAAGGCGCGGGAAGAAGAAGACAGCGCGTCGGCGTCGCAGGGTCTGGCGCTGGCGCTGATCGACCGTAACGAGCCGCGTGAGGCCGAGGACGTCATGTATAAATGGCGCAACGCATCCGACGAAGCGCTTGCGACCTATCTCGCCGCAACCGCCAATCTTCTGGCGCTGGAGCCGCCGGTCGTTCTACCTCCCGATGTGCTGCAACGTATCGCCGCCGAAACGGTGGCGCGCAAGGATGCGGCGACGGCGCAGCAATTCGGCTGGTACTCGCTTTCCTTCAGGCAGACGCCGCTCGCTTTGCAATGGTTCAGTACGGCCCTTGGCTGGAAACCCGATGATGAGCCATCAGCCTACGGCATGGCCGTCAGCTATCACGATCTTCGCAATCTTGCCGGCCTGCGCGGCATCCAGCAGCAATGGGGAGGCCGTTCGCAACGTATCGCCGATGTGGGAACCGCGCGCATGGTGGATCAGTCCGGGCAGGCGGTTGCGGCACAGGTGACGCCGCCGCCCCTGCAGGCCAATGCCCCGCAGGGGGAAACGGCGGTGGTGTATAATCCACCCGTCGTCCAGCAACCTGAACCTTCGCGCAAGCAGGCGCGTCGCGCAGTGCAGGCGCAAAGGGAAACAAGCGCCGCATCGCGCCCACGCTCCTGCGTTGCCTATCCCGATCCGCAACGTTTGCCGCCACAGCAGGCGCTTGATCTCGGTTGGTGCCTGATGGAGACGAACCGGCCGGCGGAGGCTCTCAAAGCTTTCGAATCCGCGATAGAAAGCGGTCAGTCCAATGTCAAAAGCGATGCGGCCTATGGCCAGAGCCTTGCCTATCTGCGCATGGGCTTGACGGACCGTGCAGCCGTCTCGGCAACGAAGTCGCACATGGATCGCCCGCGTGCGACGGAACTGCAAGTCGCGATCCTTGCCGATCGAGCGGTTTCCGCATTCGGGTCGAAGCGATATGTTGAAACTCTTCTCCTGCTCGATCAGCGCGCGCGGCTGGCGGATGAACGCACTGACCTGATGGTGCTGCGCGGTTATTCCTACCTCGCCATGCGCCGTTATGGTGAGGCCGCCCAGATTTTCGAAAGCCTGACGGCTATAGGAAACAAGGATGGTATCCGCGGGCTGGCTGCGGTGCGCGCCGCTCGGCCGAGCAACGGCCCCCAGGGCGGCTGACGTTCGGCTGATCGTGGCTGGATGTCTTCGGCCGCTGCTATTTTGCGTCGGACAGGTTGCGGATGATGCGCATGAAAATGCGCGCGCCGGTGCCGATCAGCGCATCCGGAAAGTCGTAATCCGGATTGTGCAGGTTGGGATAATCCCGGCCTGCGCCGAGAAAGAACATCGCCGATGACGAAACGGCGCGAAAGCGGCCGAAATCCTCGGAAGCCCGCATGGGCAGCGCCTCCGAACCGTGGGAGATTTTCTCCTCGTCCAGCGCGCGCCGGATGTGCCCGACCGCGTCAGGCGCGTTTTCGCAATGCAGGAAAATATCGTCATAGGTAATATCGAGCGTCAGCTTCTGTTCGTCCGCCGCCTTTTTTGCCAGCGTTTCCGCAGCCTCGCAGAGTTTTTCCATCCGGTCGTCGGTCAGTGTCCGGAGTGTCGCCCAGATTTCAGCATCGGCTGGGGAAATGCCGAAGGCGGCTTCGCCCATCGCGGCATGGGTGATCGTCACCATGGAAAAATCGGGTTCGGGCGGGAAACCGGAGCCCAGTTCGGCCAAGGCCGGCATCAGCCAGGATATTGCCTGCATCGGGGAAATGCCATGTTCGGGCGAAGACGCATGCGCGGTCTTGCCGGAAAGGCGGAATTTGGCCCCGCGTGACGCGCAGTTGACCGGACCTTCCACGACGCTGACATGGCCGAAAGGAAGGCCGGGGAGGTTGTGAAGCGAAAAGGAATAATCCGGCTTTATCTGCCCAAAGTGCGGGTCGGCGAGGACGGCGGCGGCGCCCGCGCCGGTTTCTTCCGCCGGCTGGTACAGAAGGATGACGCGGCCGGTCTCCGGGCGCTGCCGAGAAAGGCCGAGCGCCAGCGCCGTCAGAATGGTGGAGTGGCCGTCATGGCCGCAAAGATGGCCCTTGCCGTCGGTGCCGGAGCGGTATTCGGCGTCACTCTTTTCGTGAATGGGCAGAGCATCGAGTTCCGAACGGATCAGAATCGCCGGGCCGCTTTTGCCGCTGTCATAGACCGCAGCTACGCCATGGCCGCCGAGAGCGGTGAAAAGCTGGTCGGGCTGCGCCCGCTCGAGGAAAGCGCGGATGCGCCGCGCCGTTTGCTTCTCCTCGCCGGAAATTTCCGGATGACGGTGCAGATCATGGCGAAGCTCAATGAGATCGAGCATGTCCTTGTTGGTCAGAAACATCAAACATCCTTGCAAGTCGACCGGCCGGTTTTTCCTGCCGCAACTTACAGGGCGTTGCCTTTAATGCAAAACCTTTGGCGGGTGCCAGCGCTTGCCTGCCGCTTTCGGCTTGATGGAGAGCGTGACGACATCGGCCGGCAGCGGAACCTTGGCCTTTGCCAGTTCCAGCCGGGCAAGGGCTGCACGGGCCTTTTCCGCATATTCCAGATGGGCTGCATCGTCCGAGTGATAGTGCTGCAGCCTGTCGAGGATTTCCGCACCTTCCATCGTTCTTTCAGCGGCAATCAGCGCCACGGCGCATTTGTAAAGCGCTTCCCGGTGGAAAGGCGCGCGGTTGGTCACCTGGCGGAAGGCCTCGGACGCCTCGTGGTAGTGCTGCTGCGCCAGCCGCGCCTCGCCGATACGCAGCCAAAGGACGACGGGTTCCTGCCCGGCGGCCAGAAGGCTGAGAAAGGCGATTTCGGCCTCCCGGAATTCGCCCCGGTCGAACAATAGATTGGCGAGCCCGAATTGCGCGCCGAGATGGTCCGGCGCCGCAGTCAGTACCTGCGCGAAGGCAATATTGGCGGCCGCCTTCTGGCCTGCCTTATAGAGCTTGAGGGCCTGTTCGTAGACAAAACGGATGCTGCGCGGGTGAAGCTTGCCGCCGAGATTGTCGCCCGAGCGGGTGCGGAACAGCGTGCAGCTCAGCTTCTGTTCCTCCGGCCCGAAGAAATATTTGTAAGGCTCGTTACCGCGCAGGAAATCATAGGTTTTAAAACCCTGCTCGATTGCCCTGCGAATGCAATGGCCATGCAGCACGAGGCCGGGAGAAGGGGTCTTCCAGTTTTCGTCGCGGCCGGTAATGTAGAACAGGACCGATTTCTTCTGGCGGTCGATGATATTGGCGAGTGCCCCCAGCGGCTGTTCGCCGAACCACAATACCGGTACTTCCAGATCGCCACGGATATAGACATCCATCAGCATCTGCCGCGTCGCGCCGATCAGAAGCTCCGTGCGTTCCTTGCCCTTATGCGGCGCCCAGCGGATGCGCCAGAAATCGAACAGGATGTCCATATCCCGCCTGATTGTTTCCCGCGTTGCAAAGGTGATGCGATATTCGTCGCCGCCCTCCACTTTTCTCA
The DNA here is from genome assembly GCF_027956525.1 of Agrobacterium sp. ST15.13.013. Taxonomy (NCBI): domain Bacteria; kingdom Pseudomonadati; phylum Pseudomonadota; class Alphaproteobacteria; order Hyphomicrobiales; family Rhizobiaceae; genus Agrobacterium; species Agrobacterium sp. ST15.13.013. Next base: position 236,314 of record NZ_JAQKGP010000005.1, on the reverse strand, counting down.
GGAAACGCCTGAGCTTCTGCCGGGTCTGGCTGCTCATATGGCTGTCGAGATAGCCGTCGAACGTCTCCGGCAGGGTCACGACCGGGCAGATGCAATTGTTAATGTTGTAGGGGTTGGTCGGCATGTTGTCACGAAACATGACGAGCGGGCCCTGAAGTGCGCGGATCATCGCGTCGCGGCGTTCCGGCGGGCCGCAAAGATAATCGAGCTTCAGCTCGGTCCAGTTCTGTTGCCGTATGTATGAACAGAAGCCGGCGACTGCGCGATTTTCATAATCCGGCAGGGTGATGAAACCGGTGTAATCCGCCGCCGCATTGCCGGCCATGACGATGCTGTCGTGGAAGCGTCCGGTTTTTTTGTCCGGTTCGGTGACGATGCGCAGCGGGAAAAACGCCACATAGGGCGAGCCTTCCTGTCGTTCGCGCAGCGCAAGAATGAACCAGCGCCTGCGGCGCGGCATATAATCCCTGAGCCACCCCCAAGAGAGGAAATGCCGGGCATGGGGATCGGCCATGAACACCGCATCCCAGTTTTCGCGGATCGCCTCGAAGCCGGCGTCCGTGTCGATGATATCGATGCGCATTCTTGCCCCCTCCCAATACTGATCACACATTCGGGAGGCTTCATTTTATGGGTAAACGGTCGGCTTCAAATATTCCCTTCGGGTGAAAGCCTTGCATCAAATGGGATTAGCCCGTCGCCGATCCACCAACGCCGCGCCGCTACAAAAAAGACCTTGTCAGCCGGTGGCGGCGCTCTAACATGCCGGGCTGAATGCGCGGCCGGCTCAACGGCCCGCGCGGCACAGGAGTTCTCATATGGCTGTTCCTTTCATGCTTTTGACCGGCGCCAGCCGCGGAATAGGGCACGCCACCGTCAAGCTGTTTCAGGAAAAAGGTTGGAGAATTCTGACCGTATCGCGACAACCTTTCTCCGAGGAATGCCGTTGGCCGTCTGCGCGGGAGAGCCATATTCAGGCCGATCTGGAGGACCTGTCCCGCATTGACGATCTGGCGAACGAGGTGCGCTCACGCCTGCCGGAGGGAAAGCTTGCGGCGCTTGTCAACAATGCCGGAATTTCGCCGAAGGGGGAGGGCGGTAGCCGCCTCGGTGTCATGGATACGACGGCGGAAATCTGGACGCGGGTGCTGAACGTCAATCTCGTTTCGACGGCGCTGCTCGCCCGCGCGCTTTTGCCGGAATTGGAAGCGGCAAAGGGTTCCATCGTCAACGTCACATCGATTGTCGGCTCACGGGTGCATCCTTTTGCCGGCGTGGCTTATGCCACGTCGAAGGCGGCGCTTGCGGCGCTGACACGCGAACTGGCGCATGAGTTCGGCCCGCGCGGCGTGCGCGCCAATGCGATTGCGCCGGGCGAGATCAACACCGCCATCCTTTCGCCCGGAACGGCCGAACTGGTGGAAGCCCAGGTGCCGCTTGGGCGGCTCGGCACCACGGCCGAGGTGGCGCAGACCATCTATTTCCTCTGCTCGGAACAGTCGAGCTACATCAACGGCGCGGAAATTCACATCAATGGCGGCCAGCACGTCTGACGCGCCGAGCATCAACCAAAAATGGAGCCTTTATCGATGACCATCCTGCCGAATTCCGTCGAGGCACGCGATATCGCCTATCAGATGCATCCGAACGTCAATCTGCGCAAATTCGAAAAGACCGGCGGTCTGGTGATCGAGAGCGGTGAGGGCATCTATGTCACCGACAGCAGCGGCAAGCGCTATATCGAGGCGATGGCGGGGCTGTGGTCGGTGGCGCTCGGCTTCGGTGAGCAGCGGCTGGTGGAAGCGGCAACGAAGCAGATGCAGAAGCTGCCCTATTACCATACCTTTTCCTATAAGACTCACGGCCCGTCGGTCGATCTCGCCGAGTTGCTGATCGAGCTTTCACCGGTGCCGATGTCCAAGGTGCATTTCACCTCCTCCGGCTCCGAGGCAAACGATCTCGTCGCCAAGATGGTCTGGTATCGCTCGAATGCGCTGGGCAGGCGAGACAAGAAAAAGATCATCGGCCGCATCAAGGGGTATCATGGCGTAACCATCGCCTCGGCCTCGATTACCGGCCTGCCGCGCAACCATGAAAGTTTCGACCTGCCGCTGGACCGGATGCTGCATACGGCCTGCCCCTCCTATGTGCATTTTGGAAAGGAAGGGGAAAGCGAGGGGGATTTCACCGCGCGCATCCTGAAAGAGCTTGAGGATCTGATCCTCCGCGAAGGCCCCGAAACGATTGCCGCTTTCTGGGGCGAGCCGGTCATGGGCGCGGGCGGCGTTCTTTTGCCGCCGGAAGGTTATTGGGCGGGCGTGCAGGCGATCCTGAAAAAATACGATATTCTGCTTGTGGTGGATGAGGTGATCTGCGGTTTCGGTCGAACCGGCAAGATGTTCGCCTGCGAGACCTATGGCATCGAGCCGGATGTGCTTGTCGTCTCCAAGCAGATTTCGTCGTCCTACATGCCGCTTTCGGCGATCATTATGAACGACAATTTCTACCAGCCGATTGCCGACGAATCCGACCGTATCGGCTCTTTCGGCCATGGTTACACCGCCTCCGGCCATCCCGTCGCGACGGCTGTGGGACTGGAAAACCTGAAGATCATTCAGGAGCGCGATCTGGTCGGGAATGTCGCCCGGCTGGAGGGCAAGTTCCTCAGTCATCTGAAGGCGCTGGCCGATCACCCGCTCATTCATTCCTCGCGCGGTATCGGCCTGATCGGCGCGCTGGAGGTGAAGCCGTGGGAGGGCATGAAACCGGGCGATACGACGCTGGCGCTGGCCGCGGCTATCGAAAGCGAAGGTGTCATCACCCGGCCGATCGGTGAAGCCATCTGCTTCTGCCCGCCGCTGATCATCACGGCCGAGCAGCTGGACGATCTGTTCGCCGGCGTAAGGCGCGGTCTCGATAAGGCGTCGGCCGCGAAAGGCTGACACTGCACGGTTTGGAGTCCCGCAACGCAAAAGCCCGGAGTATCGCAAGATGCTCCGGGCTCTCTGTATTTGCCTGCCCGGGAAAACCGGGACAGGCAGGACCTTGGGAGGTCGTGTTATTCGGCCGGCTGGACCGATGCCGGAAGCTGATCCACATCGGCGATGCCGGTGAACTCTTCCTTGCCGCTCAGCACGCGGGCGAGCTGCTCCTGATCCAGTTCTCCTTCCCAGCGGGCGACGACGATTGTGGCGACTGCATTGCCGACGAAGTTGGTGAGCGCACGGCATTCCGACATGAAGCGGTCGATGCCGAGGATCAGCGCCATGCCGGCGACGGGAACCGAAGGTACGACGGAGAGGGTTGCCGCAAGCGTAATGAAGCCCGCGCCGGTGATGCCCGCAGCGCCCTTGGAGGAGAGCATGGCCACGAGCAGCAGCAGGATCTGTTCGCCGAAGGAGAGGTGGATACTAGTCGCCTGTGCGATGAAGAGGGCGGCCAGCGTCATGTAGATGTTGGTGCCGTCAAGGTTGAAAGAATAACCGGTGGGGATGACGAGGCCAACGACGGAGCGCTTGCAGCCTGCCTTTTCCATCTTGCTCATCAGGCCCGGCAGGGCGGCTTCCGAAGACGAGGTGCCGAGAACCAGCAGCAGTTCTTCCTTGATGTAGCGGATAAGCGCGACGATGGAGAAGCCGTTATAGCGGCAGACAGCGCCGAGGACTACGAACACAAACAGTGCGGACGTGATGTAGAAGGTGCCGATCAGCATGGCGAGGTTGGTAACCGACGAGATGCCGTATTTGCCGATGGTGAAGGCCATCGCGCCGAAAGCGCCGATGGGGGCGGCCTTCATCAGGATCGCGACCAGCTTGAAGATCGGGTACATGAGGGCGTGCATGAAATCGGTGACGGGCTTGCCCTTTTCGCCGACGATGCCAAGCGCGATGCCGAAGAGCACCGAGAAGAACAGCACCTGCAGGATATCGCCGCTGGCGAACGCGCCGACGATGGTCGTCGGAATGATGTTCATCAGGAAGCCGGTGATGGTCTGCTCATGGGCCTTGTCGGCGTAGGTCGCGACGGCCTTGGCATCCAGCGTCGAAGGATCGATGTTCATGCCGGCGCCCGGCTGCACGGTATTGGCGACGATGAGGCCAACGATAAGCGCGAGCGTGGAGAACACCAGGAAGTAGATCATCGCCTTGCCGGCCACACGTCCAACCTTCTTCATGTCGTTCATGCCGGCGATGCCGGTTGCGACGGTGAGGAAAATGACGGGGGCGATGATCATCTTGACGAGGCGGATAAAGCCGTCGCCGAGCGGCTTCAGCTGTTCGCCGAAAGTCGGGTAAAAATGGCCGAGTGCGATACCGGCGATGATGGCCACCAGAACCTGAAAATACAGGTGCTTGTAGAATGGCTGCTTGGCGTGGCCTGCGGCCACGGCTGTCGTATCGATCATGTTTTTTCCTCCTCGGCCTCACCCTGCCTTGATTGGCCTCCCGGGATCGCCGTGTCGTTGACGGCGTCGCGCCGATTGCGGAGTCATGTGCAATACGCATGCCAGACTTGATTATTTGCTGTAACTGACTGATTTCAAAAGTAGTTTTTATTGAAGCCTCGCTGGCTCACGGCCATTTGTGCGGAATTCCGGACAAAATATCTTGATGTCTGTGCGTAAATCCGCACAATCATCCCATGACCTATCAGGATCAGGCACCTCATTCCCAGGCGAAGCGACGGGCGCAATGGCTGGCGCTGGCGGGCCTGTGGTTGCTCGTCAGTCTTGGCGTTCTGCTGGTGGCCGATGAGTTCGCCCGCAATCAGGCGCTGCGCATGGCCGGTTCCGAGGCCGCCACGGATGCCGAACTGAAGATCGCGCTCCTGAATGTCGCGCTGGAGCGGCCGCGCGCCATTCCGCTGGTGCTCTCCGGTGATCCGGATCTCGCCGCTGCGCTTGATGGCGGCGGTCCACCCGCACTCGACCGTCTTAACCGCAAGCTGGAAGGCCTGATCGAAGGCACGCAGTCCTCGGTGATCTATGTCACCGGCCCGACCGGGCTGACCATCGCGTCGAGTAACTGGCGGCAGGACGACAGCTTTGTCGGCTCCAATTATGCTTTCCGCGAATATTTCCAGGCGGCGATGAAGACCGGCATGTCCGAACATTATGCGCTTGGCAATGTCAGCCGCCGACCGGGTCTTTATATCTCCCGCCGCATCGATGCCGCCGACGGGCGGCCGCTTGGCGTCGTCATTGCCAAGGTTGAGTTCAATCGGCTTGAGACCGACTGGAACATCGGAGGCAAACCGGTCTATGTGGTCGACAGAAACGGCGTCGTGTTGATGACCAGCGTGCCGGAATGGCGCTTCAAGACCGTCGCACCTATTGACGAGGCGCAGCGGAAAATCATTTCCGAGAGCCTGCAATTCGGCAATGAGGCGCTTTCAACGCTGCCGTTTCGCGCAGCGCGGCGAGCGAGCGAGGGCGTTCCGCTCATTCATGTCGATGAACCGGGGAGTGCGCGTGGCGATTATCTGCGGCTGGAAGTGCCGGTGCCGACGACATCATGGACGCTGCATTATCTCCAGCCTGTGGCGCCGACGCTGAACGCCATAATTCGTGAGGGCAGGGTGGTGGCGCTGGCGACGCTGATGCCGCTGATGGCGCTTTCGGCCCTTTGGCTGTGGCGCAGGCACAAGGCGCTCAAGGAAAAAGAAGAGGAGCAACGCGCCCGCGCGGAGCTGGAAATGAAGGTGCAGGAGCGCACCCGCGACCTGACGAAAACACGCGATCATCTACAGGCCGAAATTACCCTGCATGAAAAGACCACCGGCGAGTTACGCAATGTGCAGCACGAGCTGGTGCAGGCCAACCGTCTTTCCATTCTGGGCCAGGTGGCGGCGGGCGTGGCGCATGAAATCAACCAGCCGGTGGCGACCATCCGGGCTTTCGCCGATAATGCCCGCACGTTGCTGAAACGCGATCGTCTGGCCGAAGCCAATGAAAATCTTGAAGATATCGCCGCTCTCACCGAGCGTATCGGCACGATCACCACCGACCTCAAGATACTGGCGCGCAAGGGCCGCACCGCCGCCGAACCCGTGAATGTCAGACTTGTCATCGAAGGTGCGGTCGTGCTGTTGCGCAGCCGTTTCTCCGGGCAGATGGATGCGCTGGATATCGCCCTGCCGGATCAGGATCTGAAGGTGCTCGGCAGCCGTATCAGGCTCGAACAAATCCTCATCAACCTCCTGCAAAACGCGCTGGAAGCCACGGAAACGATTGAGACGGCGCGTGTCGAGGTGCGGGTGCGGGAGGAGAGCGACATGATCGTGATTTCGGTCAGCGATAATGGCACCGGCATTCCGGAGGCCATCCGCGCCCAGCTTTTCTCGCCCTTCAACACATCAAAGGAAAGCGGTCTCGGCCTCGGTCTCGTCATCTCCAACGATATTGCTTCGGATTATGGCGGGCGTATCGAGGTGGCGAGCAGCGAGGCGGGCACATGTTTTTCCGTATTTCTGAAGCGAGCATGACATGACGGTGGATGGAACCATATTCCTGGTGGACGACGATTCCCAATTGCGCAAAGCGATGGTGCAGACGCTGGAACTCGATGGATTGCCGGTTACTTCCTTTTCCCGCGCCGAGCAGGCGCTTGCGGCCCTGAGCGAAGATTTTGACGGCATCATCATCACCGATGTGCGCATGCCCGGCATGACCGGGCTGGAATTTTTCGACCATGTCCGCAAGATCGATGCCGACCTGCCGGTCATCCTCATCACCGGCCATGGCGATGTGCCGATGGCCGTCGATGCACTTCACAATGGCGCCTATGATTTCATCGCCAAACCCTTTCCCGCTGAACGCATGGTGGAAAGCGCGCGCCGGGCGCTGGAAAAACGCCGCCTCGTGCTGGAAAATCGGGCGCTTCGCCGGGCGGTGGGACAGGCGGAAGACGATCTGCCGCTGATCGGGCAGACGCCCGCCATGGAGCGCCTGCGCACCACGCTTCGCCACATAGCCGATACGGATGTGGATGTGCTGGTGGCGGGCGAGACGGGCAGCGGCAAGGAAGTGGTGGCAACGGCGTTGCATCGCTGGAGCAAGAAGCGCGCGAAGGGCAATTTCGTGGCGCTGAATTGCGGTGCGCTGCCAGAGACGGTGATCGAAAGCGAGCTTTTTGGTCATGAGCCGGGGGCTTTTACCGGTGCGCAGAAAAAGCGTGTCGGCCGCATCGAACATTCGAGCGGCGGTACGCTGTTTCTTGACGAGATCGAAAGCATGCCGCTTGCCGTTCAGGTGAAGATGCTGCGTGTTCTGGAAATGCGTGAAGTTTCGCCGTTGGGTTCAAACGAGGAAAGGCCGGTCGATATTCGCGTGGTGGCGGCGGCCAAGGTCGATCTCGGCGATCCGGCCGAGCGCGGCAGCTTCCGCGAGGATCTCTATTACCGGCTGAACGTGGTGACCTTGTCCATTCCGCCCCTGCGCGAACGCAAGGCGGATATTCCACTCCTGTTTTCCCATTTCGTCACCAAGGCTGCCAACCGCTTCAACATGCCGGTGCCACAAATCAGCGCCGGCACGTCCCGCCGGCTTCAGGAGCACGACTGGCCGGGCAATGTCCGGGAACTCGGGCATTTCGCCGAAAGGGTGGTGCTGGGCCTGGAGGCGGAACCGGCGGCTACCTCCGCTTCGCAATCCGCTATTCCCGCTTCCGGCACCCTGCCGGAGCGCATGGACGAGATCGAGGCCAATATCATCCGTGAAACGCTGGAGCAGTCGAACGGAGACGTGGCGGAAACCATCGCAACGCTCGGCATCGCCCGCAAGACCTTTTACGACAAGCTGCAGCGCCACGGCATTAATCGGGCGGATTATGTGAAGAGCGGTACGGCGTGAGGGAGCGCGGGGCGCTCATGGAAAAGCCGCGGACGTTTCTGTCCGCGGCCTGACAATAACGGGAGTATTTATGTTGGCGGTCTTCCCGATCAACCCGCTACGCAGAAATGGCGCTGACCGTCGTTACCGACATAGGTGCCGGACCGGCTGTTGAAGCTGCGATAGCGCTGCGAGCAATAATCGTACCAGGCATTTGTCCAAGGCTCGATGGTACGGTAGGTCCGGCGCGGCTGGTAATAACCGGGATTGGTGTCATAGACCGGCTGGGCGCGGTAAACCGGTGCCGGACGATAGACCGGAGCGGGGCGATAAACCGGCTGCGGTGCCGGCTGATAATAGCGATAATCCGGCTCTTCATACACGTAGCTCGGCTCATAACGACGGGGCGGGTCGATATAGACGCGCTCATCGTCCACCGGCGCCGGGCGCGCCATTGCCGAGCCAACGGCGACACCGGCGGCAAGACCGAGGACGCCACCCAGAATGGCGGCATCGCGACGGTCGTGGCGATCCCAGTCGCCGGCGTATGCGCTGCTGAAGGGAGCAATGGTAGCGGCGGCGACAGCGATTGTCAGAACTGTTTTAGCTGCGAAGGACGACATGGTGTTTTCTTCCATCCAAGTGGCAGGGCGCTGCCAGCTGCAAATTCAATGGTTAAGGAAATACAGCCCGGCTGCTGAACGGGCGCTGAATGAATTGTGGCGGACAGGCGGCGGCCCGCAATTCCTGTTTGCGCGCGCCGTACTTCGCGCTAGAACTCAAGAGCAAACAGGACGCACAGATGAGCCTTTCCCACATAACCGTCAATCCCGATTCCTCGCATGAAGACCGGGCACAGGCCATTCGTGATACGCTGCGTGACGCCATTGTCGACCGGCGGCTTGCGCCGGGGACAAAACTGTCGGAAGCGGAAGTCGGAACCCTGTTCGAGGTGAGCCGCACGGTGGTGCGGGCAGCGCTTCAGATGCTGGCCTATGAGGGGCTGGTCAAGGCAGAGCGAAACCGGGGCGCCTTCGTATCCAACCCGACGCCGGATGAGGCGCGACAGGTTTTTGCCTCGCGCCGGCTGATCGAACCCGGCGTGGTGGATGCGGCGATAGAAAAAATCACCCCTGCGGCGGCGAAGAAGCTGAGGGAACATCTGGTCGAGGAAAGCCGCCACCAGCTTGAGCGCGGCCCCACCGCCAGACGTGCGGAGATCAAGGCGTCGGGCGATTTTCACCTGATGCTCGCCGCGCTTGCCGGCAATGCCATTCTCGAGAAATTCATGGATGAGCTGGTGGCCCGTTCATCGCTGGTCATTGCGCTTTACGGTCGCTCGGGTGTCTCTAGCTGCGGCCATAATGACCATGCCGACCTTCTGGATGCGCTGGAGGCGAAGGATGCGGCAAAAGCCCGTGCGCTGATGCTGCGGCACCTCGACCACATCGAAGCCGATCTCGACCTTCGCATGAAGGAAGGGTTGGCGCTCAGGGACGCGCTGGCGCTTTGATCGCCGCCTGTCCCGCCTTGCCGGCGGGAAGGGGCTTTTCTGTTCCGCCTCAGGCGGCGTAGCGGCTGATGGCCAGGTCGTGTGTATCGATCTCCGGCTTGTTCCCGCTGATCAGGTCGGCAAGCACCCGGGCCGAGCCGCAGGACATTGTCCAGCCGAGCGTGCCGTGGCCGGTATTGAGATAGAGATTGCTGTAGCGGGTGGCGCCGATGACAGGCGTGCCATCGGGCGTCATCGGGCGCAGGCCGCACCAGAATTTCGCCTGGTTCTGATCGCCGGCGCCGCCGAACAGGTCTTCCACCGAATGGGCGAGCGTTTCCTGGCGTGCGGCCGGCAAATCCTTGCTGAAACCGGCAATCTCCGCCATGCCGCCGGCCCGGACGCGTGAGCCGAGACGGGTGATCGCCACCTTGAACGCCTCGTCCATGACCGTGGAAACGGGCGCGCGCTCCTCTTTCACGATTGGAACCGTGATGGAGTAACCCTTGACCGGGTAAACCGGCAGAGTAAGGCCAAGCTGGCGCAGGAATTGCGGCGAATAGCTGCCGAGTGCGGCGACGAAAATATCGGCCTCCACCAGCCCCCGGGTGGTTTCCACGGCCTTGATGCGTCCTGCTTCAACGATGGGGCGCATGATGCCGGTATCGTAAAGGAAGGTAACGCCGGCTTCTTCTGCCATGCGGGCAAGTTCAGTCGTGAACATGAAGCAATCGCCGGTCTCGTCGCCCGGCAAACGCAGGCCGCCAACGATCTTTTCCTTGGCGGGGGCAAGGCCGGGTTCGATGGCGGCGCAGCCGTCGCGGTCGAGAATCTCGAAAGGCACGCCGCCCGCCGTCAGCACGTCCACATCCTTGCCGATGGCGTCGAACTGTTTCTGGGTGCGGAACACCTCCAGCGTGCCCTGCATGCGCTGGTCATATTCGATGCCGGTCTCTTCGCGAAGCGCCATCAGGCAATCGCGGCTATATTCGGCAACGCGCACCATGCGGCTTTTGTTGATGGCGTAACGCGCCGAGGTGCAGTTGCGCAGCATCTGGCTCATCCAGCGCCAGGCGGCCGGGTCGGCGGTTGGGCGAATGATCAGCGGTGCATGTTTCATGAACAGCCATTTCATCGCCTTCATCGGAATGCCGGGGGCAGCCCAGGGCGATGAATAACCGGGGGAAACCTCGCCGGCATTGGCAAAGCTGGTTTCGAGCGCTGCGGCCGGCTGGCGGTCAATCACCGTCACCTTGTGTCCGGCTTTGGCCAGATACCAGGCAGATGTCACGCCGACGACGCCGGCTCCGAGGATAGTGACGTTCATGATCGTCTCACTTGTGATTGGCTGATATTGAAGCGGTTGTCGGGGTTATGCCCGGCTGAATATAGCTGCGGCGGTAACGGCGGCCGAGGCTGGTCAGGATTTCATAGGCAATCGTGCCCGCATCCTCGGCAATGTCTTCCAGTGTCTGGTCCGGCCCAATCATCTGCACGAGACTGCCCTGCGTCAATGTTGCCTCGGGCAGGGCGGATATGTCGAGAATGATGCTGTCCATCGAAACGCGCCCGACAATCGGCAGACGCACGCCATTATACCACGCCGCGCCGCGATTGCTGAGCGAGCGCGGCAGGCCATCGGCATAACCGGCGGCGATGGTTGCCAGCCGCGTCGGACCGCTCGCCGTGAAAGAGCCGCCGTAACCGACGAGCGAGCCGGCGGGAACGGTGCGGGTCTGGATGACGGCGAGATCGAGACGGACGACCGGCTTCATCGGGTTGGGATTAGCAGCGGAAGGCGCACCGCCATAAAGTGCGATGCCGGGACGCAGCAAAGCATTATGATAGTCGTTGCCGAGAAAAATACCGCCCGAATTGGAAAAGCAGACCGGCGTCTCGGGAAAGGCGGTTGCGGCCTTGCGCATCACGGCGAGCTGCGCGGCATTGGAAACATGATCCGGCTCGTCGGCACAGGCGAGATGGCTCATGACGAAGGCGATTTCAATTCCATCGAGCAGCTGCGGCTGGGCGGAGAGGATTTCAAGCTCTTCGGGGGAGAGCCCAAGGCGGCACATGCCGGTATCGATCTGGACGGCGGCGGTGAGTGTCTTGCCGAGCTTTCTGGCATGGCCTGACCATTGGGCGATCTGTTCCAGCGAGTTCAGAACCGGTGTGATGGCCATGGCGGCGCAGGAGGTCTCGTTGCCGGGCTGCAGACCATTGAGGACAAAAATCTGCGCTTCTGCCGAAAGCCGGATCCTGAGTGCTAGCGCCTCGTCGATGTGGGCGACGAAAAAATTCCGGCAACCCGCCTCGAACAGGGTCTGTGAGACGATATCCGCGCCGAGGCCATAGGCATCGGCCTTCACGACCGCCGCCGTTTGCGATGCGGGGGCCAGGGCGGCAAGGCTAAGGTAGTTGTCCCGCAATGCGCCGAGATCGATGGTCAGCTGGCCGCTTGCACCACCGGCTGCCTGCTGGCGGCTGATCTGCATGTCCATGGTCGTTCACCCTCATTTTTATCCCATGAGGGTATTGCAATGATTGTCGAATTTCTTGGCAATTATTCGAATAATATGCGACAAATTACATAATAGAGCAATTTTACTCTCATTATTGGAATTTCCTATGTCGTCACTCGATGCGACTGACCGCCATATCATCCGTCTGCTTCGGCTCAATGCCCGCATCAGCAATGCGAAACTGGCAGCAGAAGTCGGGCTATCTGCGTCCGCCTGCCTTCGCCGCGTCGATATTCTCGAGCGGGAAGGGATCATCCGCGGTTATACGGCGCTGACCAGCGGCCTTGCTGGCGGCGAGGTGATTTCGGTCATCGTGCAGATTACGCTCGACCGCCAGACGGAGGATTTTCTCAACCGTTTCGAAAATGCGGTGCGGCGATATCCGGAAATCCGCGAATGTTATCTGATGACAGGAGGATCGGATTATTTCCTGCGCTGCGAGGCGGAAAGTGCGGGGGATTTCGAGCGGATTCACAAGGAAATCCTGTCGAAACTGCCAGGGGTTTCGCGCATTCATTCGAGCTTTGCGATCAGGAATGTGCTGGCGACGCCGAAGGCGCGGTAGTGTATGCGGCCACCCCCCTCTGTCCTGCCGGACATCTCCCCCTCAAGGGGGGAGATCGACAAGCGGCTTCCTCAATACATCCAACAGGCAAGGATACTACGCTGAAAAAAGCGCGTGGAACTGAGGCCGAACCCTCATCCGATATCCCCCCTTGAGGGTGAGATGTCCGGCAGGACAGAGGGGGGTAAGCCCCATAGGCGCTAACTTAAGGCTGGACCGGCGGAATCCAGATGTGATTCATAGGGAAGATGCGAAGCAATATTTCCGTCGAAGCCGACTGGCAAAATCTGATATCGAAGATCAATAATCACATCGATCTGGATGCGACTGCGCGTGCCTCCAATGCTCTTGTGAGAAAGCGGTGCGTTGGCGATGCAGCTACCCTGTTGCGTCTGGCTGGCCTCGGCATACGGCGCTGGAGGAATGAGCTTGCGCTCGGCTGCCACCTTGGGCTGGTTCGAATGACATTGCACAGATTTCTGATGTCGCCCTGCTGAAGCGTTTGCGTGGCGCGGCTGATTGGTTGGGCGAGATCGCGGGTGCCCTTTTGCCAACCTCTTCCTCGGGCGTGCATTCCATTGGTAGCCGTCGCCTTTGTATCGCCGATGCCAATTCGATTTCCGGGTGCATGCTGCCTACGACCCGTCCCGGTCGCGCTTCACCTATCTCGATGTATCCGATGCGCACGGCGGCGAGGCATTCACCCGGCTGCCTATAACAGAGGGCGACATTTTTATCGGAGACCGCGCTTATGCCCGTGCGCCGTCTTTGGCAAAGCTGCTTGCCACCGGCGCTGATTTCATCGTCCGCTCCGGATGGCACTCCATACGCCTGGTCACCCTGGATGGGAACCCGGTCGACTGGAACGCGATTTACGCGCCTATGAAGATGGGGGACATCCGTAAGATCGATGTCTTCGTCGAACATTCCGGTCGCAAACAACGGGGAAAAGGCAAACCGCTTTTTCGGGCGCGCCTCATCATAAAACGAAAGGATGCGGAAGCGGCTGAGCGCGCACTGAAAACGGCAAAGCGCGGCCACCAACGCCGGTGATACAATCAGACCATGCAGCCGACGACGATGGCGGCCGCGGGATTCATTATGGTCCTAACCTCGCCCCCGTCATCCGCAATGACCGCAGAAGTCGTCCTCGATACGTACCGTCTGCGCTGGCAGGTCGAGCTTGCCTTCAAGCGGCTTAAAAGCGGGCTTGGTATCGACAAGCTTCCCGCCAAAGACCCCCAGCTCGCGCTAATTTGGTTGATGGCCCATCTGATCCTGGCGCTGATGATCGACGAGGCCGTCAACGACGTTCTCGACTCTCCCCCTTTGGGCATGCGAACCGCTTCGACGACTTCAATATCGCTGTGGCGGCTGCATAGCCTTCTTCGACAGGTATTTTCTGAATGTCATCGTTGTTTGTTTGTCGCCAGGACGGACGCTTACCCGTTTCGCCGATGTCGTTCGACATATCTGCGACCCACCGCGACGGCGCCAGAACCAATCTTGTATGGCAAGAAGGGCGTCGTGACGGCGCAACCGCAACTCCTGCCTACTGCAGTCTCAGCTTCAATCTGGCGTAAACCAACAAAATTAAGTAGCCGACGGCCGCCAGAACGAACGGCCCGCGAAGAGCCATTTCGCGCCCGGCCTCGTTCTCGATCAGCGACACCAATATCCCAGCAGCGATCGCACCAAGAGGCATCGATCCCCAGCCGAAGAAGCGGTAAATGCTGTTTACACGCCCCAGCAGTTCTGCCGGAATGCGACGCTGGCGCCATGACACGGTGATTACGTTCCAAAGCATGGATGCCGCCATAAACAAGGCAATTGCTGCGCCGACCACCCACGCAGCGGAGCTGAAACCAATGGCTGCGTATGCCATTCCCCATGTCAGGAACGAGAGGTATAGCGCCGCCTGCGCGCCAATCCGTCTTGTGATGAGCGGCGCTCCCAAACTGCCAGCTACCGCGCCTGCCGCAGCCACGGACAGCAAGAATCCGTGCTCGGCGGCAGACAGCCCCAAAATCTCCTGGGAAAACAGAATAATGATTGTCGTCGCCATCGAAAACAGGAAGTTCACCATTCCCAAGGTCACGGCCAACCTGAACAGGAGGCGATCTTTTCGCATCCAGTTTATGCCCTCAACCAAAGCGGGCCAAAACCGCGCAGAGTTCGTCAGTTGAGGTGGCAATGTAATGAGCCAGACCATGCCGGCTGCAAGCACTAGCGCTGCGGCATCCAGGCCAAAAGGCACCGCGATACCCAGCCCGATCAGTACGCCTGCGAGCGGGGGGCCAATGAACTGGCCCATTAGTTGCTCTGCGCTCCACATCTGACCATTGGCAACCTCCAGATCTGCTGGTGCGACAATAGACGGCAAAATTGTTTGAGCAGCGTTGTCCCGCATTACCTCGGCAGAGCCGAGAAGAAAGGCGAGGCCGGCCAGCAGCCACACAGCCCCGGCCACCGGCTCGCTCAAAGCGAGCATCATGATAGCAATTACGATCCCCGCCCGGATCATGTCTGCACGCGCGATCAACTTGCGGCGGTCAGTTCGGTCAATGATCACGCCTGACGGCAGTGCAAACAGCAGCCAAGGCATGCTGCCGGCAGCTGCTACAGCAGCAATCGCGAGCGGATCGCGTGACATCAGCGTAGCGAGCCAAGGCAGCGCCAGAACAATCACTCCGTCGCCAAGGTTTGTAAGCGTTCCTGCCGTGAGAAGCAGGCGATAGTTTCGGTTACGAACCAAAAGCGGCATTGCCATCTCGAGCTGATCCCCTTCACTGTTTCCAGCAGCCTAAAGGGTAACTTGGCATCGTCAATGGAAATCATTCCACATTCGTCACCTGAAGTTCGCGCCTATGGGGGTAAGCCCCACGCTCCACATATCGATATCACCCCCACCACCGATAAAAATGATGCACTGGCCCCCGCCCGTGCCCAACAGCAAGGCCCCGCCCGGCATCGAGCGCCCCATTCAGATAATCCTTCGAAAGCTCAACCGCCTCCCTTAACTCATATCCCTTTGCAAGATGAGCCGTAATCGCCGCCGCCAGTGTGCAGCCGGTGCCGTGGTCGTTTTTCGTCTCGACCCTCGGCGCGGAAAGCGCCTGCATGGCGCCATCCGCAAACAGATAATCCGTGCTCTCAGGCCCATCACCATGGCCGCCCTTGATGAGCACGGCTTTTGTGCCCGCCTTCAGGATCAATTCAGCCTGCTGGGCGATCTCGGTATCCGTCTTCGCCATGGAGGTCCCGGTCAGCAGCGCCGCTTCCGGCAGGTTCGGCGTAACGATGGTCGCGAGCGGCAGCAGGTCGCGCCGCAATGTCTCGATGGCGTCTTCATGCAGCAGCCTGTCACCGGAGGTCGCTACCATGACCGGGTCCAGCACCACCGGTTGCGATTGCCCCCGGAGCCGTTCCGCGATGGCGGCGATGGTTTCGATCCGCGATACCATGCCGATCTTCACCGCATTGACGGCGAGATCGGATAATACCGCATCCATCTGCGCAATAATGGTGGCGACCGAAACATCCTCGACCGTCGTCACGCCTTTGGTGTTCTGGGCGGTGATGGCAGTGATGACGCTGGCGGCATAGGCGCCGAGTGCGGAGAAGGTCTTGATATCCGCCTGAATACCTGCGCCGCCGCCGCTGTCGGAACCGGCAATGGTCAATGCAATGGCTGTCATGGCTGTCTCGCTTTCAGCGTGGCGTCAATTGCGGAGCGGAAGTCCTTGGTCGCGCTGGCAATATTGCCCGCGCGGAAAATGGCGGAAATGACCGCGACACCATCTGCGCCCGCCTCGATGACGGACGGCACACGCGCAAGATCGATTCCGGCGATAGCGCCCACCGGCATATCCGGCCTCCACTCCTTCAAAAGGGCGCGCAGCGTGGTAAAACCGTCTATGCCGACCGGCTTGTCCGGATTGACCTTGGAAACGGTTTCGAACACGCCGCCGATGCAAGCATAATCGACGGGCATTGAGGCTGCCCGTTCGGCATCAGTGCGATTCTTGACGGTGAGGCCGATGATCGCCTTTTCGCCGAGAATGCGCCTTGCGGTTTTGGCGTCCATGTCGTCGGCGCCGAGATGCACTCCATCGGCGCCCGAGGCGAGGGCCACATCCACCCGGTCGTTGATGACCAGCGGCACGCCGGTGCCGGCGATGGCCTCATGAATGGTGCGGGCGTTTTCGATCATCTCCCGCGTCGAGCCGTGCTTGTCGCGATATTGCAGAATAGTCGCGCCATTGAGTGCGGCTGCCAGAGCAAGCTCCGGCAGCGGCGCGACATCGCTAAGGCTTGCGTCGACCAGCGCGTTGAGGCGGTAATCAACCTTATTCATGCTCTATCCTCGCGTGATTTGTGACGTCCCCGGCGGAAATCTCGGAAAGCGCATCGAGAAACGCCGGTTCGAAGGTGCCGGGGCCTCCGGCGTGCTTGGCCGCAAGTTCGGCGGAAACGCCGGTGACGGCAAGGGCGGCGGCGGCCGCTGTCAACGCGTCCTTTTCCACCGCCATGAAGGCGGCGATGACGCCGCCCGAAAGGCAGCCCGTTCCCGTCACCTTCGCCATCCACGGATGGCCGTTGACGATCCTGACGCTGCGGGTTGTGTCGCCGAGGTGATCCACAGGCCCGGTCTCGATCCTCACCACATCAGACACATCGCCGATCAGGCTCATTTCGGCGTGATTACCGCGCACGATAGTCGGGGAAAGTGCGATGAGTTCGCGCGCGAACTCCAGCCGCGTCGGTGAGTAGTCGCAATGCACGGGGTCGACGATCCACGGCTTGCCGGATGCATTGGCGATCTCGATCGCCAGCCGGATGACCTTGCGCCGTTCTGCATCCAGCGTGCCGAGATTGACAGTCAGCGCATCTGCCTTGGCCACGAAACTCTCGATTTCCTCGAGCGAGGTGGTCATGGAAGGAATGCCGCCGACGACGGTGATGCCGTCTGCGGTGAATTTCTGCACCACGGTGTTCATCAGGCAATGCACGCGCGGGCGCGTGTTGCGCACGCGCTCCAGTATGTCGGCGGCCTTTGTTGCTGTTGGATAAGTCCTGGTCATGGCTGTTGCAGTTCCACGGCAATGTCGTCCGCCGCCGGCGCCTGCTTGATCAGCTGCATCTCCTGCATGAAAGCCCCGAAACGGGCGTAACGCGCGCGGTCGAGTGCGGCGGGGCGCTTGGCGAAGCGCGGCAGCGTATCGAAGAAGGCCTGTTTGTTCAGCGCGTCATCAAGGTTCGGATAGGCCTTGATGAAAAGCTGCCAGGCTTCCTGCGGGTGGTTGGTGATGAAGATCGCTGCCTGTTCCACCGCGGAGAGGAAACGCGGCAGGCGGCCGTCTTTTACGAGATCGCGATGGGTGACGAAGATCAGCTCGTCATAGGCCGGCACGCCATGTTCCTCCGGGAAGAAGGAGCGGCCTTCATGTCCCTCTAGCTTCATCTGCGTCAGCTCGAAATTGCGGAAGCCACCCAGCGTGGCATCCACCTTGCCGGCGATCAGCGACGGCGAAAGCGAGAAGTTGACGTTGACGAGTTCGACATCGTCCTTCGTCAGCCCGTCCTTTTCCAGCATGCGCTTCAGCATGGCGTCTTCGAAGCCGGAAACGGAAAAGCCGACCTTCTTGCCTTTCAGGTCCTTCAGGCTCTTGATCGGACCATCGGCCAAAACGGTGACAGTGTTGAGCGGGGTTTCGACCAGCGTACCGAAACGCACGAGCGGCAGGCCGGCGTCGTGATCGAGATAGAGGTTCGGCTGGTAATGCACGCCGATATCGGCCTGCTTTGCCGAGACGAGGCGCGGCACGGCGGAGGGGTCTGCGGGCGGAACCAGTTCCACCTCCAGCCCGGCATCGGCAAACAGGCCGCGTTCCCTGGCGATCACCATCGGCGCATGATCCGGGTTCACGAACCATTCGAGCAATATGGTGAGCTTGTCGGCCGCCTCAGATTGCATGGGTGCTAGTACGCTTGCCGCTGCGACGACGAGGGAAAGAAGAGTTCGTTTCATGGTGCCGAAAGTCTCCGCAAGTATCTGAAAGGAATGGTGTGTTCTGTTTCCTTGGCCCAGGGAGCCAGATGGACTGTCGATAAGTCGACGACGAGCCGCAGCAGCACCGCCATGACGGCCAGAATGGTCATGGCGGCGAACATGGTGTCGGTCTGCATGCGGGCATTGGACTGGATCATCACAAACCCGAGCCCGGCCGATGCGCCCACCCATTCGCCGATGACGGCGCCGAGCGGGGCAAGCGGCGCGGCGACCCTGAGGCCTGAAATCAGCGAGGGCAACGCCAGCGGCGCACGCAACCGGGTAAGGATCTGCCAGTGGCTAGCCTCAGTCAGCGAGGCGGCGTCGAGGACGGCGCGATCGGTGCGGTTAAGGCCATCCGTGAAAGCGGAGGCGACGGGGAAGAATATGATGATAGCCGTCATGACCACTTTCGAAGCCATGCCGAAACCGAACCAGAGGACGAGGATGGGGGCGAGCACGAAGACCGGAAAGGCTTGCAACACCAGAACCATGGGCCAGACGAGGCGGCCGAGGCGCGGGATGGCGGCAATGGTGAAGGCGACGACAATGCCGCCGGCGACGCCCGCCACAAGCCCGAGGGCCATTTCGCCGAGCGTTACCAGTGCCTGCCCGAACAGAAAGCCCGGCTGACGCCAGAACGCGCCAGCGACATCGGCGGGCGATGGCAGGATATAGCGGGGCGGTGAAAACAGCCACGTTCCCGCCTGCCAGAAAACCAGCAGAAGACCGACTCCGTTCAGTGCATGGGTGGCACGCATGAGCCGGACCTCAGACGCAGACGCACCGTGTGCGAAGGGCGGAAGGTTTCAGCATCGTCACTCGTCTCCAGATGTGGCAATCTCGGAGATCAGGCAAAGCGAAGAAGAGAAAGGGCGGCGCCCCTTGGGCGCGACAGTTCCGTTCCTACGCCGGCATGACCCGGATCAGGTTCAAGGGTCCGGCTCAACGCCATCTCAGCACCGTCTGGTGCTCCCCTCGGAAGAGATTGTTTTGTAGGACATGATCTAAAAATGTCAACGGCCTCCGCTGACAGATCATGGGTCGTATATATATTACTTAAATATAGTTATTAGTAATACCGAATTTATTGTAAATTAGTTATATCGATAAACTATATCGCAACGGCACTCAAATAAACCTCATCCGAATTCTGATAATTCGGAGATGAGCTTGAAAAACATCTGGCGGGACAAGTCTGGAAACTTTGCAATTCTTAGTGCTCTGTTGATCATACCGATCGTCGGATCTGCCGGCGTTGCGCTGGATGTCGTTCGGGCCATGAGCGTGAAATCCGATCTTCAGATGGCAGCGGACTCTGCGGCTCTGGCCGTGGTTGCGGAAAGTTCAGCCAGTGCCGAGGCTGCACGGCGAATGGCCAGCAACGGCGTCATTTCGGTCGGAAAGGAAGAGGCTGAGGCTTTTTTTCACAGCAATCAGCGAGGGAACCCGGAATATCGCCTATTGGCGCTCGATGTACAGGTGAAGAAGAATGGCACCGTGATCGAATCGTCAGTGAGTTTTAAGGCTTCGCTTAATACAACGCTCTCCAGAGTACTGGGAAAGGATTTCCTGACTGTCTCCGGCAGTGCAACTGCCAAATAT
The DNA here is from genome assembly GCF_027956525.1 of Agrobacterium sp. ST15.13.013. Classification (NCBI taxonomy): domain Bacteria; kingdom Pseudomonadati; phylum Pseudomonadota; class Alphaproteobacteria; order Hyphomicrobiales; family Rhizobiaceae; genus Agrobacterium; species Agrobacterium sp. ST15.13.013. The sequence goes on along the minus strand of NZ_JAQKGP010000005.1, from coordinate 216,250 downwards.
GAGACGGAAACCTATACCGATTTCTATCTGCTGCTCGATAACTCGCCTTCCATGGGTGTCGGCGCAACGCCCGCCGATGTGGCAACAATGAAAGTTGCCCTCGGTTGTGAGTTCGCCTGCCATCTCTCATTGCCAGACGGGTCTTCCAATCCCAACAGCAGCTATTTCCGGCTCAGAAACAAGGATCCGAAGGCCCGAGGTTACATAAACGCGACGACGCGCATTGACGTGGTCGCAAAGGCAACCGCAAGCTTAATGGATACTGCCGAGGACACTCGCAAAAGACCCGACCAGTATCGCATTGCGGTCTATACTTTTGGAAAGACAGCAGAGGATGCCTTTTTTAACAAAGACCTTCCGGAAATTGTCTCGCGCACCTCGGATTTGCAGGGGGCCAAAAAAAAGGTCAAAGAAATTGAGTTGATGTCAGTTCCAGACCATCATTACAAAAGCGACCAGCATACGAATTTCGACCGTGCACTGACGAGAATCATACCGAAGATGGGAACATCGGGGAATGGCGCGAGTTCCGCTACACCTGAAAAAATCCTGTTCTTCGTGTCGGATGGCGTGGCCGATGCTGCAAAGGCCGCATGTACCAAGAAAAAGATTTGGAATGGACGCTGCCAGGAACCCATAGACACCAAGCTGTGCGACAACCTCAAGAAACAAGGATTCCGTATCGCCGTGCTTTACACGACGTATCTGCCGCTTCCTGATAATCCTCACTACAAGAATTGGATCGCACCATTCGAAACGGAAATCGGCCCGCGCATGCAAGCCTGCGCCTCCCCTGGCCTGTTCTTCGAGGTCAGTCCTTCGCAGGGCATCAGCGAGGCCATGTCGGCGCTTTTTAAAAAGGCGATCAGCTCGCCACGCCTGACCAACTGATGACCATCATAGCGGAAGGCTGGTTGGATCGGTATTTAGTTATTTAGGAAATTAGATTTATCGAAAATTAGTTATCCTTTGAAACTGCCCTTCAACATTCTTTTTCTAAGTTCTGTCTCCAAAAGCGCTATGGGGGCAGATTTGAAAAATATCTGGCAGGATAGATCAGGAAATTTCGGAATTCTAACTGCTTTGCTTTTGGTGCCGCTCATCGGTACGGCCGGCGTTGCGCTGGATGTGACTCACAGCATGGCCGTAAAATCCGATCTGCAGATGGCAGCGGATGCCGCAGCCCTTGCGGTGGTTGCCGATACATCGTCGAGTGTTCAAAAGGCGAAGGAAATGTCGGGCGATGGCGTCATTTCGCTCGGCGCTGATGACGCCTCCGCATTCTTTGAAAGCAATGAGCGGTCCAATCCCGATTACAAGCTTCTGTCTCTGGATGTGTCGGTGACCAAGCACGGTAACGCGATCGAATCCTCGGTCAGCTTCAAGGCTTCCATTGACACGACGCTTTCACGGATACTCGGGGAGGATCTGATTACCGTTTCGGGCAAGGCGACCGCCAAATACGAGACGGAAACATTCAGCGACTTCTATGTGCTTCTTGATAACACCCCCTCAATGGGCGTCGGCGCGACGCCAACCGACGTTGCCACCATGGTCGCGAATACGAGCGACAAATGTGCTTTCGCCTGTCACATCGTGAAAGACGGTGTCGTGGATACGAACAGCTATTATTACAAGGCGAAAAGTCTCGGCGTGACGACGCGCATCAATGTGGTCGCAAAGGCAACAGCGAGCCTTATGGACACGGCGAAGTCCATGCGCAAAAGCAGCAATCAATATCGCATGGCAGTCTATTCCTTTGGAGAGAAAGCCGAAGATACGAAGCTGCTTGAGGTCGTACCGCTCACGTCGGATCTGGCGACGGCGAAGAAGAAAGCCGCTGAAGTTGATCTCATGTCTATCCCCAAGCAGGGATTCAACAACGACCAACAGACGGATTTCGACCGGGCACTGACCCAGATCGGGGACAAGATCGGCACCTCCGGCACGGGCGCGAGTTCGGCGAGCCCGGAAAAGATCGTCTTCTTCGTGACCGATGGTGTCGGCGATAGCTATAAGCCATCGACCTGCACCAAAAAAACGACGAGCGGCCGCTGTCAGGAACCGATCGACGTCAAATATTGTACGAAGCTGAAAGAAAAGGGTTTTCGCATCGCCGTGCTCTACACCACCTACCTGCCGCTGCCGACCAATGACTGGTACAATAGCTGGATCAAGCCGTTTCAGCCGGAAATCGGCACACGCATGCAGTCCTGCGCTTCTCCGGGCCTGTTCTTCGAAGTTAGCCCGTCGCAGGGCATCAGCGATGCGATGACCGCGCTTTTCAAGAAGGCCATAACATCACCCCGTCTGACGGGGTGATGACAGGGACGACCTCGGCTATCGTTCAGTTGATTGTGCGAAGCTGCTCAAACAGCGGACGATGGCTGCTATCTGCACGATAGAACACCGCTGGTTCGCCGAGCGGCGCCGCCACGGTGACGTTGTGTCCGCCGGGATAATGCGCACCGCTCCACAGGTGTACCCATTCACCGTCGCCCGGAAGATAGAGCGAGCGTTGCGTTTCACCCGCTTTCCACACAGGTGCGACAAGTATGTCCGGCCCGTAAAGATAGCAGTCCTGAATCGCAAAGGTCTGGCGATCATTTTCGTAATGCAAGAAGAGCGGACGTTGCACCGGCAGGCCTGTTCTTGCCGCTTCCGCGGAGAGCGATTTCAGATAGGGGGCCAGCGCGACATAGATGGATGTCATGCGGGCGAAATGGGAAAGAACCGTTTCATCCTGATCGATCTGGAGATTGTCGCGCGGCCGGTTGCCCTCGTGGGTGCGCATGACCGGCGTGAAGGCGGCCATCTCCGTCCAGCGCATGATGAGTTCCGCTGTGCGGACATTGCCGAACAGGCTGGTGTAACCGCCAATGTCGGAATGGTGATAGGCATTGCCCATGAGGCCGGAGGAGAGCGCGCCGCAGATGACGGTGACAAGGCCGTCGTGACGGGAGAAGTCTACCGACTGGTCGCCGCCCCAGATCAGCGGGCAATGGGCCTGCACACCGGTGAAGCCGGCCCGCATGAAGAACAGTGCTTCACCGGTCTTGCCCCGATTTTCGACGCCCTTCGCGTTGACCTCGGCCCAGAGCGTTGGCCAGGCATTGTGCATCAGCTTGGCATCGACGCCGTTGGACAACGTGATGTCGATCGGCAGATATTCGCCGAAATCGGCCATCCAGCCGGAGAGGCCGAAATCGAGCATGTTTTTGCCGATGATCTCTTCGGCGAACCAGTCGGCGGCGGCCGGATTGGTGAAATCGACTACGCCGCAATCGAACTCGCCGAAATCCACCAGCGCCGTTTTGCCATCGGCGTCGGTTGCGAAATAGCCGGCTTTTTCGGCGACCGGGAAAAGCGGGCCGTCGACGCAGAGATAGGGGTTCACGTAACCGAGGAAACGAATGCCCTGATCGGCAAGCTCCGCAATCTTCTGGCGCAGATGCGGGTAGCGGGTCTCATTCGCCTGCCAGTCCCAGAACAGACGGGCGCCGAAGGATGTCTGGCGCAGACCCACCCAGTCCTCGCACCACAGGCCCGACACCTTCGTTCCGGCCGCCCGGATTTTCTCCAGTCTGGTGAAGGAGTTGACGCCGTCCTTTAACCCTATGATCGCACCGCCATAAATCCATTCCGGCAATTCCGGCTGGCGGCCGAACCGCAGTGAAAGCGCAGACACGATATCGGTGAAATGATCGCCGGCGAAAAATTCGATCTTTTCGGGGATGGCCCAGATTTCGATCTCGTGGAAATCGCCGTTGCGGAAATCGAAGACCGAATAGGCGCTTGTCTCCACGTGCAGGGCGTATTTGTGCGACGACAGGTAAGTCGGCTGCGGGTAGTTGGTATTGTAATAATCGCCACCCGCCTTGCCGCTGACATCGGACTTGAAAGTGATTTCGGTGGTCTTATCGCGGCCGACCCCGGGCTCGGAGGTCCAGAGCGGGAAGCGCCGGCCGCGCATGTCGAAATAGGACATCTGCTCGCCGCCGCCCCAGACATGCTCGTCCGTTTCCGCGACGATACGCAGCCAGAGGCGATTGATCGTCTCGTCCAGCGCCGTCAGGCTGATCGCGTTGCCATCGAGCGTCAGGCGAAGGCGTGGCGCCTGTCCAGGCGCGGATGAGAGTGTGACGCTGTTGCCATTGACCTCGGCATGGCGCAGGGCGGTGCGCTCGATGACATAATCTTCGATCTCGAAATTGCCGCGATACATATCCATTCGTTCCTTGCCGAAACCGGCGAAGAAGGCCGGATTATCGGGTGAATGGGAAAGGATGGTGCGGTTGCCGATCGTAAGCGCGAAGCCGTCTTTGGTCGTTTCGAAATGCATGACTTAACCTTTTAGCCCTTGAGACCACCGGCGGTGAGACCCGAGACGACCCGTTCCTGGAAGATAACGATCAGGATCGCGACAGGCACGATGCCGACCACCAGCGCTGCCGAAATGACCGGCCAGGGGAAGGCGAATTCACCCTGATATAGCTGGATGCCGACGGGAAGCGTGCGGAGCGCTGGGTTCGAGTTGAACGAGAGTGCCAGTAGGAACTCATCCCAGGCATTGACGAAGGCAAGGATGCCGGCGGTGAAAACGCCCGGCGCGCAGAGTGGCACGACGACCTTGAACAGCGCGCCGATGCGGGTGCAGCCATCGATCATGGCGGCGTTTTCGAGGTCGCGCGGGATACTTTCGAAGAAGGATACCAGCATCAGCGTGCAGACCGGCAGCGACAGCACCGTGTAAGGCAGGATCAGCGCCGTCCAGCTGTTGAGCAGGTTGAGCGCCCGCATGATTTCGAACAGCGGCACCAGCAGCGTCACCAGCGGGAAGGTAGAAACGGCGATGATGAGCGACAGGATCAGCGCCCGGTATTTGAGGTTCAGCCGCGCCAGTGCATAGGCCGCCAGCACTGAAATCAGGATGGTGAGCGCGGTGGAAAGCAGCGCCACCATGAAGCTGTTGAACAGGAAGAGGTGCAGCGGCTGGTCGGAAAAGGCCTGCATGTAATTGGCGAGCGTCGGCGCATGCGGAAACCAGGTAATGGGTTTCGCGGTCAGTTCCGCTTCGGTCTTCAGCGATGTGAAGAGAATCCAGATCGCGGGGAAGAGGCCGTTCACCAGAAGAATGGAGGCGGCGATGAAACGCAGCGGCTTGCCGGAGAAGAAGGAGGACAGACCGGAGGAGGTGGCAACGGTGCTCATGGGATCAGTCCTTCGTCCTGATAATGCGGAGATAAACGGCGGTGACGCACATGGAAAGCGCAAACATCATGACCGCCAGCGCCGAACCGTAACCCAGATCGAGGAAGGAAACGGTGTTCTGGTGGATATACATCGCAAGCGTCGTGGTGGATGTGCCGGGGCCGCCGCCTGTCATCATGTAAGGAATATCAAAGGTCTGCAGCGCCGTGATCGTGCGGAAGATGAGCGCGACGACAATCGAGGGCTTCAGAAGAGGCAGGGTGATTTCGAAGAATTGCCGGATTTTGCCGGCGCCATCCACATCAGCCGCTTCATAGAGCGAGCGCGGAATTGTCTGCAAGCCCGCAAGGATCATCAGCGCCATGAAGGAAGAGGTTTTCCAGATGATCGTCAGGCAGATGGCCGCAAAGGCCCAGTTCGGCGAGTTGAACCAGATGATGCCTTCGAAGCCCAACCGGTTCAGCACGTCATTGACCACGCCATATTCATAATGGAAGAACCACGCGAAGATGAGACCTGCAAAGGATAGCGGCAGCGCCCAGGGAATGAGAAGGGAAAGCCGCATCGGCCACTGCATGGAAAAAGGCAGGTTGGCAAGCAGTGCGAGACCAAGGCCCATGAACAGCGCGCCCGGTACGGTGATCAGCGTGATCAGAACCGTATTCCAGGTCGTTTCCCAGAAAATCGGATCATCGAACATGGCGGTATAATTTTCAAAGCCGATAAATTCCGCCGGCAGCCCTGATGTCAGCGAAAGGCTGAAAAAGGAGGTATAGACGAGCCGCGCCACCGGATAGACGATGATGAGCGACAGCAGGATCGCCGCCGGCGCCAGGAGAAGCACGGCCAGCGACCGGTCGCCGAGGTCGAGCCAGCGCGTCCAGCGCGGCAGCTGCTTTTCGTCCACCCGGACCATGGTTCTTTCCGGCATTGTCACGTCTGCCACTCCCGCAACTGGATTCACGTCGTCGTCTCCCGATCGGACCGGTTCTTATCCGGCCCGTTTATCGCGCCGTTCAGGCGGCTTTATTCCTGTCAGTCGAAACAGCCGGAAAGGGCATGGCGCGCATGCCGCCTTCCGGCCTCAAAGCTTAGCGCAGAACGCGCCGCAGACGGCTTTCCATCTGCTTTGCACCATCTTCCGGTGTCATCACGCCGGCAAGAACGCCGTTGACGGTGGTGCGGATCGTTTCGCTCACCTCGTTGTAACGCGGAGTGACCGGACGGGCCTTTGCTGTTTCAACGACGGGCAGGGCGTCCGCGAACCACGGGATGGTCTTGGTCACGTCCGCATCCTTGTAAAGTGCGGCATAGGTGGGCAGGAGCGCGGCATTGATGGCCATGAACTTCGACACATCCTGACTGGAGAGATATTCCACCAGCTTCTTGGCTTCATCCTGCTGTTTGGAATAGGCCGAAATGCCGAACTCCCAGCCGCCGAGGCAGGTCGTCTGCTCGCCGCCCTTGACGGCCGGCAGACGGGCAACGCCGACCTTGTCGTTCACCTGTGATTCCTTGCCCTGGAAATGGGTCCAGGCGTAGGACCAGTTGACGGCGAAGAGAACCTTGCCGGCCTGGAATTCCTTGCGGGTGTCGTCGGTCGCGACTTCCGAAATATTCTTCTTGGAAATGCCTTCGTCGACAAAGCTCTTCCAGAGCTTCAGGGAATCCACCGCTGCCTTGTTGTCGAAATTCAGCTTGCCGTTTTCAACCAGCGACTTGCCCTCGCTCCAATAGGGCAGGAGGAAGGTGCAGACCGCGCCTTCGATCGCCTTGCCCTGGAAGGACAGGCCCTGAAGTTCGGGGTTCTTTTCGCCTTCCATGACCTTCTTGGAGGCTTCCTTCAGCTCGTCCCAGGTGGTCGGCGGCTTGATGCCGTATTTGTCGAGCAGGTCTTTGCGGTAATAGAGGAACATGGAGTCTGCGAAGGCAGGCAGCGCCACGATCTTGCCGTTCACCGTATTGGCTTCGGCATAGGTCGGCAGATAGGCGGACAAGTCCTTGCCGGAGAAATCGCTGGTCCAGCCGGCGGTGGCGAATTGCGCGGGGCGGATGACGTCGAGCATCAGCACGTCAAGGCTCGAATCCTTGGCCGACATGACGGTATTGAGATATTGCGCCTGCATTTCCGAGGTGTTGCCGCCGGTCTCGATGACCACTTTCACGCCGGGCGTCTTCGCTTCATATTGATCGAGCGCCTTGCGCCAGACATCCGGCTGATGCTGGCTGGAAACGAAGATCTTCAGTTCGGCATCGGCAAAGGCCTGTCCCGAAAAGGCGAGCATGGTTGCGCAAAGCGCGGCACCCATGAGGGCTTTGCCCCTGGTGGTTTTAAATGTCATGTGTTCCTCCCATTATTAAACCTGTTGGCCGCAGCGTCTCTTCGCCCGGCAATCAGTGAATCGAGCGTTCCGTCGCGGCGTCGAAAAGATGAACCTTGGACGGATCGACGCCGATCTTCAGTTCATCATTCGGAGCAGGCCGCAGATGCGGCGGCATACGTGCGGTCAGCGCCGCATCGCCGAGGCTGAAATGGACGAGCGTGTCCGAGCCGAGCGGTTCCACCACCTGCACCTTGACCGCAAGCTGCGTGTCAAAGCCCTCGACGGGGCCGAAATGTTCCGGGCGAATGCCGACGATGACTTCGCGCCCGTCGAGCCCTGTTTCGCGCGATGGCCGGATGGCTGCCATCGGCAGGGAATTGCCGTCGGAGAATGCCAACCGGTCGCCGCTCACCTTTGCGCGGGCGAAGTTCATCGCCGGAGCCCCGACGAAACCGCCGACGAACACGCTTTCAGGCCGGTTATAGACCTCGTCAGGTGTACCGACCTGCTCGATATCGCCGCCGCGCAGGATGACGATGCGGTCTGCCAGCGTCATGGCCTCCACTTGGTCGTGGGTGACGTAGATGATGGTGGTGCCGAGCTGCTGGTGCAGACGCTTGATTTCCGTGCGCACCTGTCCGCGCAGTTTGGCGTCGAGGTTGGAAAGCGGCTCATCGAACAGGAAGACCTGCGGGCGGCGCACGATGGCGCGGCCCATGGCCACACGCTGGCGCTGGCCGCCGGAGAGCTGGCCGGGCCGCCGGTCGAGAAGGTGCTCGATGCCCAGCATCTTCGCGGCCTCATCGATGCTGGCATTGGCCTGCGATGCGCTGACACCGCGCACTTTCAGGCTGAAACCCATGTTTTCACGCACCGTCTTGTGCGGATAAAGCGCATAGTCCTGAAACACCATGGCAATGTCGCGCTCACGCGGCGGCAGCTTGTTGACAACGCGGTCACCGATCTTCACTTCGCCGCCGGTAATGCTCTCCAGCCCCGCGACCATGCGCAGCGTCGTGGATTTGCCGCAGCCGGAAGGGCCGACGAAGACGACGAATTCGCCATCGTTGATTTCAAGGTCGATGCCCTTGACGATGCGAAGCGCACCGTAACTCTTGTCCAGCTTGCGCAGGCTGACCGAAGCCATATTTTCCTCCTCATGACCGGCGCGCCCAGAATTCGAATGGACGCAATAGCCGGCATCAACCTTCAAGTTCCCCGTATCGCATCTTCGAAAATCGATCCGATTGTCTGGCGATAGCGGGGAAGGCGAAACGCCTGTCTCCCTGAGGACGTGATATTACCTTTCATAAAAAGGAAATCAATAGTGTATCAATTTTATTTCTGACAGAAATCAAAAACTATTAACCCATTGATTAAAAGAAATATAACTACAAAATCAGCTCGACGGCAGGCTGCTGCTTGCTTGCCTCCCGTCAAATTCTTTCATCTATGTGGAGCACGCGAAATTTGCGCAGTCTCAACGTATGCGTGAAACGTATCGTGCGACGGTATGGTCGAACCAGGTCCATGAAACTTCGGCCACGGCGCCATCCTGCGCTTGGCTAAGACGCAACACGCGCGGCACCAGTGCGCCTGATTTCTGACCGAAGACCTCGGGCGTCCATTCCGGTACTTCACCGAGATCGATGCGATCCTCCGCCTTCGATATCCAGAGATTGAGGCGGGTGCGGTAATAGAGGTAGAGGGATTCCGACATGTTCTCGATGGCGATGGTGTCCACGTAAGAACCGTCCAGCCAGATCTCCTCGATGGCCGCGGGTTTGCCGGCGATGCGCCGCATGCGTCTTATCCTGTGCCCTTCGGTCGATGTGCCGAAAGCGGGCAGGTCAGCGGGCTTGGCAAGGCGCGCCACATCCAGAACCTCCGCCGTCGGCAGGCCGCCGCCTTCGATCAGTTCAAGCCGGAAGAAGGCGTAGACGCTTTGCGGATCGCTGACGGCGCGAATGTAATTGCCGGAGCCCTGCACGCGCTCCAGAAGGCCGCGCTCCTGCAGTTCAGCAAGCGCCTTGCGCAGCGTGCCGACGGCGATGCCGAGATCGGCCGCCATGTCGCGCTCCGGCGCCAGCTTCTCGCCATCGATCAACCGGCCCGCCGCCACTTCGCGCACCAGCATTTCGGCGATCTGCATATACATGGGCAGGCTGCCGCCAGTGTGTTTCATATACCGTTTCCTCCCCCGAAACAAAAATTGATACATCATTGATTTACATATTTCTTGATGTTATGCAAGAAAAACGAGAGCGGCCCTGAGGAGGAATTGCATGACCGTCGTACCCGTTACATCCGCTGATCTCGATGCTGCCGAGGTCTCCTGGTTTTCCGCTTTGTGTTCCGATGATTACGCCTATCTTGGCGTGCCTGACGGTAGCTTGCGTTCCAGTTTCGAACATTGTTCCGATATCGTTAAAAAGGCCGAAGAACTCGGTTTTCGCAATATCCTCTGCCCCTCATCCTATCAGGTGGGGCAGGATACGCTAAGCTTCGTCGCCGGCTGTGCGCCGATCAGCGACCGCATCAATTTTCTTGCTGCTATCCGTTGTGGCGAAATGCAGCCGATCATGCTGGCCCGTACGGTAGCGACGCTCGACCACATGTTGAAGGGCCGCCTGACGCTCAACGTCATCAGCTCCGATTTCCCCGGCGAAGTGGCTGATAGCGGCTTTCGCTACAAGCGCAGCCACGAGGTCGTTGAGATCCTGCGCCAAGCCTGGACGCGTGACACCATCGACCATGACGGCGAAATCTACCAGTTCAAGGGCGTCTCCACCGAGCCGGCACGGCCCTACCAGCAAAATGGCGGACCGCTCCTTTATTTCGGTGGCTACTCGCCGGATGCGCTGGAACTCTGCGGCGCACAATGCGACGTTTATCTGATGTGGCCTGAGACGAAGGACCAACTGGCGGATCGCATGCGCGCCGCCAATGAGCGCGCCGCCGCCCACGGGCGCACGCTGGATTATGGCCTGCGTGTTCACATGGTGGTACGCGATACCGAAAAGGAAGCCCGCGAATATGCCGACCATCTGGTCTCCAAGCTCGATGACGAATATGGCCAGCTGATCCGCAACCGCGCCCATGACAGCGGCTCGCTCGGCGTCTCGCATCAGGCGCGCGCCCGCGAACTCGCCGACAAGTTCGGTTACGTCGAACCCAATCTGTGGACCGGTATCGGTCGGGCGCGCTCCGGCTGCGGCGCAGCACTGGTCGGCTCGACGGATCAGGTTCTTTCGGCGCTGGAGGAGTACCAGAAGATGGGTATCCGCGCCTTTATCCTGTCCGGTTATCCGCATCTTGATGAGGCGGAACATTTCGGCACCAAGGTCTTGCCACAGATGAAAACCTGCTCCCTGCCGCATGCCTATGGTCGGGTGCCTTCTGAAACGCCAGCGACGCCGCTCGGCAACGGGGAACGCCACTGATGGAACGTATCGCTCTTTCTGACAAACTCGAACTCAGCCGCATCGTTTATGGCATGTGGCGCATCGGTGACGATGCCGACACCTCGCCAGCGCATGTACAGGCGAAGATCGAGGCCTGCCTCGCGCAGGGCATCACCACCATGGATCAGGCCGATATTTACGGCGGGTACACGGCGGAAGCCATTCTCGGCGGCGGCCTGAAGGCGGCACCCGGACTGCGCGACAAAATCGAAATCGTCACCAAATGCGGCATCGTCGCACCGGCTGGCCGACACTCCGCTGCCCGCGTCAAGCATTACGATACGACGGCTGGCCACATCAATGCTTCGGTCGAAGCCTCGCTACGTGACATGGGAACCGATCACGTCGATCTGCTCCTCATTCACCGCCCTGACCCGCTGATCGATGCGGAAGAAACCGGTAAGGCGCTCGATGCGCTGGTGGCTTCCGGCAAGGTCAAGGCAGTGGGCGTCTCAAACTTCCGCCCGTGGGATTTTTCGCTGCTGCAATCGGCCATGAGCAACCGGCTCGTGACCAACCAGATCGAAATGAGCCTTCTTGCCACCGATACCTTCACCAATGGCGATCTGGCTTACCTGCAGGAAAAGCGGGTTTCGCCCATGGCATGGTCGCCGCTTGGGGGCGGTTCGCTGTTCTCCGGCGCGCATGGGGGCACCATGGCTGCCTTGCAGCGTATCGGCAAGGAACAGGGCGTCGATGCGACGGCTGTCGCGATCGCCTGGCTGCTACGCCATCCGGCAAAGATCGTGCCGGTTCTCGGAACCAACAATCTCGAACGCATCAGAACGGCGGCCGATGCGCTCCGCGTGACGATGGACCGCCAGACATGGTTTGAACTCTACACCCTTGCGATTGGAAAAGAGGTGGCGTGATGACAGTGGCAGAGGCAATCAAGATGCCCAATGAGCATGTATTCGTTCCCGGCGGCGAAAACAGCCGCAGTTTCCGCAATGCGCTCGGCGCTTTCACGACAGGCGTCACGGTGGTAACCGCCACCACGCCGGAAGGTCCGATTGGCATGACGGTCAATAGCTTTGCGTCGGTATCGCTCGATCCGCCGCTGGTTCTATGGTCGCCGGCCAAAAGCTCGTCGCGTTATGAGGCCTTCAACGGCGCCACGCATTTCGCGATCCACGTACTGAGTGCCGATCAGGATGTGCTGAGCGCCCGGTTCACTCGTAATGGCCGTGCTTTCGACGATCTGGATTGGGAGCTGAACGACGAGGGCGTGCCGGTCATTCCCGGAACGCTCGCTCGTTTCGAATGCCGCCAGGCGGCAGCCCATGATGCGGGCGATCACACGATCATCGTCGGAGAAGTTCTGCGCGCAGCCCATCGTGACGGGGACCCTCTATGCTTTTCAGGCGGAGCCTTTGGCCGGTTTTCGCGGCAATAAAAGAGCCTGGCTGGATTTTCATAGTCTCTGACGAGGCTCTGTTATTGCAGCCGTAGTGCCGCGGCGGGTTTCGAGGCGCTGGAGCGCCTCGAAAATCTGCGTTAAGCGGCAACGGATTCCGGTTCGCCGGGCCCTTCCGGCTTTTGCGGTTCGGTGTTTTTTTCCGCCTTTTTCCGGCGGGAAAACACCCCGGTGAGGAATTGGCCGAACCGGTCCATTTCCACGAAGATGACGGGCGTGATGAACAGCGTCAGCAATTGCGACACGATGAGGCCGCCGACCACGGCGATGCCGAGCGGCTGGCGCAGTTCCGAACTCGCGCCCGAGCCGAGTGCGATGGGAAGTGCCCCAAGCAGCGCGCAGAAGGTCGTCATCATGATCGGCCGGAACCGGCGCACGCAGGCCTCGTGAATGGCGGTTGCTGGTCGTTCCGCTTTTTCGCGTATCAACTCCACCGCAACATCGATCATCATGATCGCATTTTTCTTGACGATGCCGATCAGCATCAAAAGGCCGATCAGCGCGATGATCGAAAAATCCATGCCCATCACCTTCAGCGCCACCAGCGCGCCGAAGGCGGCGGCCGGCAGTCCGGAGAGGATGGTCAGCGGGTGGATGAAACTCTCGTAAAGCACGCCGAGAACCACATAGATGGTCAGAACCGCTGCCAGAATAAGGATGCCGGTATTGCCCTGGCTCTGCTGGAAGATCGCCGCCGTGCCGCCATAGCTGGTGAAGACATCCTGTGGCAGACCTATCGTGCTCTTGATCTGGTCTATCCGGCTCGTGGCATCGGACAGCGCCACCCCATCCGGCAGGTTGAAGGAGATGGTGGTGGAGACGAGCTGGCCCGTCTGGTTGATGGTAACAGGCGCCTGCGTGCGGGTAAGGGTGGCGAAGTTGGAAAGCGGAACCAGAACCCCGGATTTTGCCGAAAGAATGTTGATATCGCTGAGGAAATCGTCATTCCAGGGTTTGGAACTGTCGAATTCCACAATCACGTCGTAGCTATCGCCAGTAGACTGGATTTGCGCCGCCGTATAACCGCCGAAAGACATTTCCAGCGTCTTGCGCAATTGGTCATTGGTAATGCCGAAGGCGGCGGCCTTTTCCGGATCAACGGAGATCGTGGCGGCGATCGCACCGTTCTGGGCGTCGGAAGTGACGGAGGTGAAGGTGTGGTCGCGACGCATCGCGTCCATCAGCTTATTCGACCATTCATTGGTCGTGTCGGCATTCAGACCCTGAACGACGAGCTGGTATTGGCTGGCGGAGCTGCGCCCGCCAAAGCGCAGGCTCTGCTGCGGATTGATATAGGTGCGGATGCCCGCCACTTTCGATGTGGCCTGACCCAGTTCCGCCAGCACCTGGCTGAGCGGCGCCCGCTCTTCCTTGGGCTTCAGTTCCACGAACATCGAGCCGTTGTTCAACGGATTGCGGGAATTGCCGCCGACGATAGAGGTGACGTGCACGACGGCTGGATTCTTGCGGATCTGATCGGCGACCTGCGCCTGGAGATCGCGCATCGCCGTATAGGAAATATCCTCACGCGCCCGTGTCGAAACCGAAAGACGTCCGATATCTTCCTGTGGAAAGAAGCTGGAGGGCAGGGTTTCGAAGAGATAGAGCGACGCCGCGACCGAAGCGAGAAACGATGCCAAAACGATGCGACGGTGAGAGAGGCACCAGCCGACGGCGCGGCCATAGGCGCGCAGCGTGCGTTCGAAACCCGCATCGAACCAGCGGATGATCGCAGGTGGTCTGGAGGAGTGGCCGGAGAGGCGCGAAGCGAGCATCGGCGTCACTGTCAGCGAGACCAGCGCCGAGGCCATGATAGCCAGCGTGACGACCATGCCGAACTCGTTGAAGAGCCTGCCGATAACGCCGCCCATCAACAGAATGGGAATGAAGACGGCCACCAGCGAGATTGACATGGACAGAATGGTGCCGCTGACTTCCGCCGCGCCCTGCAAGGCCGCCTCGCGCATGGGCAGGCCTTCTTCATGCAGGCGCAGGATGTTTTCCAGCATGACGATGGCGTCATCCACCACCAGCCCCACCGATAGCGTCAGCCCGAGCAGCGAGATGTTGTCGATGCTGTAGCCCAGAACATACATCATGCCGAAGGCGGTGATGAGAGACAGGGGTACTGCAAGACCGGGAATGATGGTCGCCGTCAGGTGCCCGGTGAAGAGATAGATGACCGCAACCACCAGCCCGATGGTGAGAAACAGGGTGAACTGAACGTCTGAGATCGCATCCTTGATGGCGGTCGAGGCGTCATTCATGACGTTGATGTTGACGGAGGGCGGCAATTGCTGGTGAAGCGCCGGCAGCTTCGCCTTGATGGCGTCCACGACGTCGACGGTATTGGCGTCCGGCTGACGCTGCACGGCGAGAACGATGGCCTGTTCGCCATCGAACCAGCTGCCGGCATTGGTGTTGTCGATGCTGTCGGTGACATTGGCGATATCGCCGAGATGGATCGGCGCGCCATTATTCGTCGAGACGACCAGCGAGCGGAAGGCGGCCGCATTGGTGCGCTGGGTATCGGCCTCGATCGTCAGGCGCTGATTGTCGGTCTGCAAGGCGCCAACAGGCACCTGATTATTCGCCTGGGCGATGGCCGTGGTGACGGTGTCGACGCCAAGCCCTCTTGCCTGAAGCTGGGCCGGATCAAGGCCGATGCGCACGGCATAGGTTTGTGCACCATAGATGCTCACCTGCGCGACGCCTGAAATTGTGGAGAGAAGCGGTGAGATGATGTTTTCGGCGATCTCATCCACCTTGCTGGTCGGCATTTCCTTGCTGTTGACGGCGAGCAGCAGCACCGGCGCATCGGCCGGGTTGGTCTTGCGATAGCTCGGGGTCGTCGTCATGTTGCTTGGCAATTGCCGCTGCGCGCGGGAAATTGCGGCCTGCACATCGGCCGCCGCGGCGTCGATATCGCGGTTGAGATCGAACTGCAGCACGATCGAGCTGTTGCCGAGCGTGTTGGTGGCGCTGATTTCGCTAACGCCGGGAATGGTTTCGAACTGCTTGACCAGCGGCGTGGTGACCGATGTGGCCATGGTTTGCGGCGAAGCGCCTGACAGCGACGAGGAAACGTTGATCGTCGGAAAATCCACCTTCGGCAGGGCGGCGACGGGCAGCAGGCGGAAGCCGGCAAGCCCGGCCAGCACCAGGCCTATGGCGAGAAGCGTGGTGGCGACGGGCCGGTTGATGCAGAAATTAGGAATCATTGGCCGCCAACCTGTACCTGCGGAATATTGGCGGCCAGATTGGCAGCCGCACCGCCCTTGTCGGAGAATTGCTCGACAACCGTCTGGCCGTCGGCAAGTTCGGATTGACCTTCAACGATGATATGTTCGCCACCATTAAGGCCGCTTGTTATGGCGGTGAGATTGCCATTCGAGCGGGCGACTTCCACCGGCGTCATGTGGGCATGATGCTCACTATCGACGGTATAGACGAAATTGCCCTTCGGTCCGGGGCGCACGGCGACTGTCGGCACCACGATCATTTCATCCCCCGAGACGAAATGGGCCGTGACGTTTACCGACTGGCCGGGCCATAAAAGACCGCGATCGTTCTTGAACTCCGCCTTGGCGAGCACCGTGCCGGAGGTCTGGTCCACCGTATTGTCGTAGAACCGCAGTACGCCGCTCATCGGTTCGCCTCCCGTCGCCGCGGGGTCGACATCGACTGCGGTATCCTTTGCCACGCCTTCACGAAGTTGCGGCAGGTAGCGCTGTGAAAGCCGGAAACTGACCGAGATCGGGTCATATTTGGTGATCGTCACGATGTTGACGCCCGCACTGAGATAGGCGCCGGGGCTGACCGTGATGTCGCCGAGCCGCCCATCGAACGGGGCGCGGATTTCCATATGTTCGAGCGCCACCTCATCGGATGCGAGCGTTGCCTTGTCGGCGTCGGTCTTGGCACTGGCGCTGTCGCGGGCTGCTCGGGCCTGATCCAGTACCTGTTGCGATTCAGCACTTTGCTTGACCAGATTAGCGGCGCGCTGGAAGGCGGCCTCGGTCTGTTCCAGCGTTGCCTGATCGGCGGCGATATTGGCCTTGTCCTTGTCGACGGCGGCCCGTGCGATGCGATCATCCAATTTGAGGATCAGATCGCCCGCCTTGATATGCTGGCCGTCCTTCGCGCTGATCTCCGTGACGAGACCAGCCTGAAGCGGCGCGATATTGGTGATATCGGCCGCAACCGCCCAGCCCGTCGCCTTTGCATCCATCGGCAACGTCGCTTTGCCGACGGCGATGGTACTGACGGTGGGTGGCCCGCCATTGCGCCGCCCTCCGCCCTGTCTTTGTCCCTGCTGCCGGGCCGGTTGGCCGATTTGGGAGGACTGCGCCGCCGTTTCGGCGTCGACCTTGGGAGACACGCTGGCAAATTGCTTGAGATAGGGGACTTGATCGAGCGGCAGGCGATCCTTGAAATACCAGGCACCGGCGGCTGCGATGGCAAGAACGCTGAGAGCGGTCCAGAAACGTTTCATCTGACGATTCCGCGTAATGAGAGCGATACATGTTTCCCGAACATGTGCGGCAAGCCTTGGGAGCAGCTTTCCCCCACAAGACACCCAATGCGTTGCGAAATCACCTTAAACTTTTGTAATGGCGGTGATGATGACCGTCGCCATATCCCCTGTCTTTCAAGGGCGGACGGCTTCGGTTCCTGCCCCAAGGCAATGTTTGATCACCTTCCGGTTCACCACTGGTTCCGGCCAAGGAAAAAGCCGCCTCCTTTCCGGGGCGGCTTTGGGATGAACGGCGAAACGCCGCCGTTTAAAAGGCGCGGATGGCGTTGCGGGTCGCAAGAACGTCCTCGGCGACATTGCCCGTCGTTGCCGGTACGGAGCCGACGAGATCCAGGAACTTGTAAAGTTCAGTGGCCTGCGAGTTGGTGACATAGATGATGTCGCGATCCTGCATCGGGAACTTCGTGGCGGCGAAGAAGGTCGATGGATCGCGCAGATTGGCGCGGAAGATGACCGGCACGTCCTGTCCGGGGAACTTCGACGTATTGATGCCGAGCTTCACGAGAAGATCGCGCTTGACGATACGATAGACATAGACCTGAGCCGGGTCAGCGCGGGAATCGAGCAGTCCGCCCGCTTTGCCGAGTGCATCCGACAGCTTGAGATCGGCATCCTCGAACTCGAAACGCCCGTTGAGACCAGAAGCACCGAAGGCAAGGTAGGTGCGGCGTTCACGCTCCACCATGATCGTGTCGCCCGGAACTACATAGATGTTCTCGGACGGCGTGCTGACGAGGTGGTTGTAATTGACGCGGGCGGTCTTGCCGCGGCGGATCAGCGTGACATAGGATTCGATATTCGGAGCGCTGAGGCCCTTTGCGTAGGAAATGACGTCGAGAACCCGATCGCCCGCTTCCGAAAGCTGAACCTTCGTCGGCTCCTTGACGTCGCCCAGCACGGAGGCCTGTGCGGAGCGGCTGGAAATCTTGGTGATGAGAACCTGCGGCTCGATGGCGCGGTTGGCGAGCCGTTCCTCGATTTCGCTCTGCACATCTTCGACGTTGCGGCCGGTGGCGCGAATCTTGCCCGCATAGGGAACGCTGATATTGCCTTCCCGGTCCACGGTCTGGTTCGGCAGGCTGATGAAGTTGCCGGGACGGCTGCCGGCGTCGTTTGGAATGAAGAGGCCGCCGGCCTGGCTTTCAAAAATTGCAACCTGCACCACGTCACCGACGCCCATCGGCAGTGCCGGAACGCCGCCCTTGCCGCCGCCGAAACTGCCGAGCAGGGTAGTGGTTGTGGTGTCGCCGACGTAATTGAGGACGGCGCTGTTGATGTCGAGCAGTGCGTAGTCGACACCGGCGGTTTTCTGCTTGTCCTTGGAGGCGAATTTCACCGAAGCGTTAGATTCGATCGAGGCTGCATCGGGGCCGGAGGCTGCGGTAACCGTGCAACCCGCCAGTGCTGCAGAGGCAAGCATAATCGAAACATTCAATAAACGCATTTGGTCCTCGAAATGAATGCCGTCCGAAAAGCAGAAATAATTCGGACATCGTATAAGTTTTTAAAAATAAGCACTTCATAAATGACACCGGTAAAGGAAATCCAAACCGGCATTACATCCGTTCAGCGGAATCGCATCCCGGGATGTTTACGTCCTCTGTCAGGCATATGCCTAATTTCAGACGATGCTTCAAGTTCATCATCGTTCAACTGCGCCGAAAAATTCCGGGCGAGGCGCGATGGTCGAACCCCAGACGGTGTCAGTATTGTTGCGCTTCAATATTCAGTTGGACGCCATCATCTCTTCGATTGCTGCATTGCGCTAGTGCAGTTTTGTCACGCCTGCGCGGTTTCTTTCGTTATTGAATTTCGTGAAGCCCAATCATTTATTTTATGGATGTTTTTATGCATCCGTCATGCCCGTTCAGCCAGCGCGAAATTCACGGTATCCGCGAATTCCCGCAGGAAACGTTCGCGGGAGAAGCGGGCGGCGTTGTTGATGCAGGCGTTCTTGTCGAAGCGGTCGGAATTGTCGACGAACTCCTGTACGGCGGCGCAGATCGCCTCCGGTGTCTGCTCCCCGAAATAAAGGCCGGTCGGATGGTTGGAGGAGCCGAGCGGGACGACGGTTTCCAGTACGCCGCCCTTGCCGTAGGCGATGACCGGTGTACCGAGCGCCTGGGATTCGACGGGCACGATGCCGAAGTCGTCTTCTGCCGCAAAGACGAAGGCCTGGGCCTCGGCCATATATTTGTGAAGCTCTTCATTGCCCACGAAACCGAGGACTTCGACATTCGGCGCGGCGATTTCGCGGATGCGTTTCATGTCCGGACCGTCGCCGATGACGACCAGCCGTTTGTCCGGCATCGTTGAAAAAGCCTCCACGATAAGGTGTACTTTTTTGTAGGGCACCAGCCGCGACGCCGTGACGAAATAGTCACCTTTAAGGTCGGACGGGGAGAGATGGGACGTGTCCACCGGCGGATATATCACGGTGGAATCGCGGCCATAACACTTGCGCACCCGGTTGCGGATGAATTTGGAATTGACCGTCATCAAGTCGACGCCGTTGGCGGTGCGAATGTCCCACATGCGGATATAGTGAAGAACAGCGCGCGCGATCCACGAGGTGAAGCCGCGCGTCAGTCTGGTCTCCTTGAGATACTGGTGCTGGAGGTCCCAGGCGTAGCGTATCGGGCTATGGATATAAGAGACATGAAACTGGCCCGGGCCGGTGATGACGCCCTTGGCGACCGCATAACTCGAGGAAATAACGAGGTCGTAGCCGCTGAGATCGAACTGTTCGATGGCGAGCGGCATCAGCGGCAGGTAGGAGCGGTATTTTTTTCGGGCGAAAGGCAACTTCTGGATGAAGGAGGTGTTGACGGGACGGCCGCCGAGAAAGCCGCGATCGCGCTCGCTCATGAAGTCGACAAGGCAGTAAAGATCCGCGTGAGGATAAATTTCAAGAAGGTTGTGAAGCACCTTTTCGGCCCCGCCTCTGTCGGTGAGCCAGTCATGCACGATTGCCGTCTTCATGATTTCCTCAATAATTTCAACGTAATAAAAATTAGTTTTCCGCCATGGAATAAAGTTTGGCGGTATAAAGTATCAGGTCTTTCTGCAGCCCTTGAAAACACGGCTGACGGCGTCAAATAGCGTAACGATTAATAAAAATGCGCGGGTATGTCTGTGGTGGCGTAGCGTTAGTCCGCTCTTTAATAGCACTTTGTTCGCAAATGCGAAATATCCAACCTTGTTAATTCCCTTTCTTCCTTTGCAGTCAAGCGCCGGTCGTCATTCCCTCTCTTCCAGCCGGAAAAGATGGATATCACGGCGCACCGCTTTTTTGGCGAAACTCCTGTTTTTTCATTGCCTTAAACGATGCCGCCACCTTTCGCGAAGACCTGTCTTGCGTTTCGCCGATCATGGAAACCGATCATCGGGCCGCATTGTCATTGACAAGGCGTCTTATCGAGATATTCTGTTATAAAGACGTATATAACATAATAATGGAACACATAAGAGCTGGGAGCTTGACCATGAGACGTAAACTTGCATTTCTCGCCACCGCCGCTTTGCTGCTTGCGCCGGGTGTAATGATGGCTGCGGAGAAGGGCGGCGTCATCAATGTCGCCACGATCGGCGAGCCGCCGACCCTCGACCCCATGGCGTCTACCGCCGATCTGGTCGGCATCGTCACGCAGCATATTTTCGAAACGCTCTATACCTTCGACAAGGGTTGGAAGGTGACGCCGCTTCTGGCGGAAAGCTTGCCCGAGATCAGTGCGGACGGCAAAACCTACACGATCAAGCTCAGGCAGGGCATCAAGTTCCATGACGGCAGCGACATGACGTCTGAAGATGTCGTCGCCTCGCTCGGCCGCTGGATGAAGATCGCCTCGCGCGGCAAGCAGGCAGCCGGCTTTATCGACAATATCTCCGCGCCGGATGCCGGAACGGTGACGATCGCTCTCAAGCAACCCTATGCGCCGCTCGTCTCGCTGCTCGCCTTCAATAATTCGGCGGCGATCATCCTGCCGGCTGAAAAGCAGGCGGAGCCGATGGCCGAATTCATCGGCACCGGTCCCTATATGCTGAAGGAACGCAAAGCCGACCAATATATCCAGCTCGTGCGCTTCGATGGCTACAAGTCCCGCGATGGCGAAAGCGACGGTTATGGCGGCGCACGCCATCAGTATCTCGATGAAATCCGCTTCGTTCCGGTGCCCGATCCGAATACCCGCGTCGAGGCCGCCGTTTCCGGCCAGTATGATTACGTCGATTCCATTCCGGTGGAATCCTTCGATAAGGTGAAGTCTTCCTCGGCCTCGCAGCCGCTGATGCTGAAGCCTTTCGGTTATCCCGTCTTCGTCTTCAACACGAAGGAGGGGCTGTCTTCCAAGCTTGAAGTCCGCAAGGCGGTGACCGAAGCGCTGAACATGGAAGACATGCTGGCGGCCGCTTTCGGCAGCACGGATTTCTACGCGCTCGACGGCGCCTATTATCCTGATAATTTCTCCTGGCATTCCGAAGAAGGCGTCGAGGGCAATTACAACGTCGGCAATCCGGAAGCTGCCGCCGAGAAACTCAAAGCCGCCGGTTACAACGGCGAACCTCTCCGCATCCTCACCAGCCGCCAGTATGAGTTCCATTACAAGATGGCGCAGGTCGCGGCGGAATATCTGAAGCTTGCCGGTTTCAAGGTGGATATGCAGGTGGTGGACTGGGCGACGCTGACGCAGCGCCGCGCCGACCCGAAACTCTGGGATATATACATCACTCACAGCCCCTTCCTGCCGGAACCGGCGCTGATCGGCGCGCTCTCCACCGGCTCGCCGGGCTGGTGGGATACGCCGGCGCGCAAAGCCGCGGTTGACGCCTTCACTTCGGAAGCCGATCCCGACAAGCGTATCGCGCTCTGGGCCAATGTGCAGAAGACGATCTATGCTGAGCTGCCGCTCATCAAGATAGGCGACTTCAATGCCGTGGCGGCCAAGTCCAACAAGCTGGAAGGCGTCGATCCGGCTCCATGGCCCTACTTCTGGAATGCTTCGGTTACGAAATAAGGCCTGTTCGGCAATCGGGTGCCGGGTATTGCATCCGGCACTCTGTCGCCACGGATCTAGGGTCCTTGCCGCTCCCCTCATTCCTGTGCTCGTCACAGGAATCCAGCCGACGCGCGTCTGCGTGGCGAGAAGAGTCCTTTCAGCCCAAGGACTTGGGCTGGCTAGATTCCTGTGACGAGCACAGGAATGAGGGTGGAGTATAAGGCGGACGTGAGAAGAGAACGCTCGATTTTACTACCGTGAGTGCCGGAATTGCATTGCTGGCGCTCATCGACACCATTCAACCGTCGCCTGATAGCGGCAATCACGCGCCTTGGAGCCTTCATACGTGATACGGTATATTTTCCAGAGACTTGCGGGAATGATCGTGGTGATGTGCCTCGTCGTCACCATCGTCTTCGTCATCTTGCGCGTCACGCCCGGAGACCCAGCCGCCGTGATGCTGGGGCCGGACGCCTCGGCGCAGGATATTGCCGAGCTTCGCACCCGGCTCGGTCTCGACCAGTCGCTCGGCGTGCAATATGTCTATTATATCGGCCAGTTGCTGAAGGGCGACCTCGGGCAGTCGATCTTCCTCAACATGCCGGTCGGCTCGGCACTTCTGGACCGGGCAGAACCGACGTTTTTCCTGACGATTTTTTCGCTGCTGATTGCCAGTGTCATCGCGCTCCCCATCGGTATCTATGCTGCTTACCGGCGCGGTTCCTTCGTGGACCAGGCCGCGACCACCATCGCAATGCTGGCGGCGAGCATTCCGAGCTTCTGGCTTGGCCTGATCCTCATGCAGGTCTTCGCCGTGCGGCTCGATATGTTTCCGGTATCGGGTTATGGCGGACCGGGCGCGAGCTTCCTCGAGCGCATGTATCACCTGACCCTTCCGGCAATAGCGCTCGGCCTCGTTTCCTCCGCCCTCATCCTTCGCTTCACCCGCGCCTCGATGCTGGATGTTCTCGGCGACGATTATGTCCGCACCGCGCGCGCCAAGGGCGTCAAGGAACGCCGGGTGGTGCTGAAACATGCTTTGAAGAATGCGCTCATCCCCATCCTCACCGTGCTTGGCCTCACCGCCGCCGTGCTGATTTCCGGCGCTGTCGTCACGGAGACCGTCTTCGGCCTGCCGGGCGTCGGCAATCTTGTCGTCTCCGCCGTGCTCCGGCGCGACTATCCGGTCATTCAGGGGGCACTTCTCGTCATCGCCGGGCTTTACGTGCTCATCAATTTTGCCATCGACATGCTCTATTTGCTGGTCGATCCGAGGGTTCGTTACTGATGGCCGATATTGTTTCCACCGCCCCCCCGGCACGCAACCCCACCATCCTGTTCCTTCGGCGTCTCCTGAAGCGCAAGACGGTCGCCGCCGGTCTCATCGTGCTACTCGTCTTCGTGCTGTTTGCGGTTCTCGCGCCGATGATTGCGCCCTATTCACCGTCGAAACTATCGATTGTGAACCGCCTGAAGCCGCCGAGCGAGCTTTACTGGTTCGGCACCGACGAGTTCGGCCGCGACGTCTTCTCGCGCACCATCTATGCCGGAAGACTGTCGCTTCTGGTCGGTGCCGCCGTGGTGGCGCTTTCGGCGCTGATCGGCATCACGCTTGGTTTGCTCGCCGGTTTCTTCCAAAAGCTGGATACGCCAATTGCGCGGCTGATCGATGCGATGATGGCCTTTCCGGATATTCTGCTGGCGATTGCGCTGGTGGCGGCGCTCGGCCCGTCGCTGACGACTGTCATCATCGCGCTTGCCGTCGTTTATTCGCCGCGCCTTGCCCGCATCGTGCGTGCCTCGACGCTGGTCATCCGCGAATTGCCCTATGTGGAGGCGGCGAAGGCACTCGGCATTTCCACCTTCCACATCATGACGCGGCATGTGCTGCGCAATCTGGTTTCGCCGATCCTCGTGCAATGCACCTTCCTTTTCGCCAGCGCCATGCTGGCGGAGGCCGGGCTTTCATTTCTGGGGCTTGGTGTCAGTCCGGAAATTCCCACCTGGGGAACCATGATCTCCGCTGGCCGCCAATATATCGGCCAGGCCGACTGGATGACCTATTTCCCCGGCTTTGCCATCATTCTTTCCGTGCTGTCGCTGCAAATGGTTGGCGACGGGCTGCGGGACATGCTCGACCCAAGACTGCGAAGGGATCTGTAATATGTCGTCCGGCGAACAGGCAAAAACGCCTCTTCAAGCTCCCATTCTTCTTTCCAATGTCAAACCCGTCGGTTTCGGAAAGGGGGCGTCCCAAGCCCCGACCGATATTCTGATCGGCGGCGACGGCAATATTGCCGCTGTTGGCTCAGCCCTGCAGGCGCCCGCGGATGCGCAACGTATCGACGCCAAGGGCGCCTTCATTTCGCCCGGCTGGGTCGATCTGCACGTGCATATCTGGCACGGCGGCACCGATATCTCCATTCGCCCCTCCGAATGCGGGGCGGAGCGCGGCGTGACGACGCTGGTAGATGCCGGCTCGGCCGGCGAGGCGAATTTCCATGGTTTCCGAGAATATATCATCGAGCCTTCGCGAGAGCGTATCAAGGCCTTCCTCAATCTTGGCTCCATCGGATTGGTGGCCTGCAACCGCGTGCCGGAACTGCGCGACATCAAGGATATCGACCTTGACCGCATCCTTGAGTGTTATGCCGAGAACAGCGAGCATATCGTCGGTCTCAAGGTGCGGGCGAGCCATGTCATTACCGGTTCCTGGGGTGTGACGCCGGTGAAGCTCGGCAAGAAGATCGCCAAGATCCTGAAGGTGCCGATGATGGTGCATGTGGGCGAACCGCCGGCACTTTATGACGAGGTTCTGGAAATTCTCGGCCCCGGCGATGTCGTCACCCATTGTTTCAACGGCAAGTCGGGATCCAGCATCATGGAAGACGAGGACCTGTTCAATCTTGCCGAACGCTGCGCCGGTGAAGGCATCCGGCTGGATATCGGCCATGGCGGCGCATCCTTTTCCTTCAAGGTGGCAGAAGCGGCGATCGCGCGCGGCCTGTTGCCCTTCTCGATCTCGACCGATCTGCATGGCCATTCGATGAATTTCCCGGTGTGGGATCTGGCGACGACCATGTCGAAGCTGCTGTCGGTCGATATGCCTTTCGAAAACGTTGTCGAGGCTGTCACCCGCAACCCGGCTTCCGTTATCCGCCTCGATATGGAAAACCGCCTCGATGTCGGTAGCCGAGCCGATTTCACGGTTTTCGATCTTGTCGATGCCGATCTGGAAGCCACGGATTCCAATGGCGATGTGTCGCGCCTGAAGCGCCTGTTCGAGCCGCGTTATGCGGTCATCGGCGCGGAAGCGATTGCCGCCAGCCGTTACATTCCAAGGGCACGCAAGCTGGTGCGCCATAGCCACGGTTATTCCTGGCGCTGAACCCGACTGGAACGGCGAAGGTCAGTCCTCCGCCTTCCGCAGGCATTACGGGATACCCGTCCCGGCATTATGAGGAATTTGCGTGAAACAGTCTTCGCTCGACGCAGAAGGGCGGCTTTCGCCCTATGACCGGCTCGCCGCGCTCGGCATCTCCCTGCCGCCGCCGCCGCCGCCGATTGCCAATTTCGTCACCCATGTGGTGGAAGGCAACATGCTCTATCTTTCGGGGCAGGGGCCACGGGAAGAAAACGGTCATCTTTACGCCGGCAAGGTGGGCGCGGAAATCGGGCTGGAAGAGGCCTATATCCATGCGCGCCTCACCGGCATCAACCTGCTTGCCGTCATGCATGAGGCGCTGGGGGACCTGTCGCGGGTAAAGAAGGTGGTCAAGCTGCTCGGCATGGTCAATGCGGTGAGCGATTTTCGCGATCACCCGAGCGTCATCAATGGCTGCTCCGATCTCTTCATCGATGTGTTCGGCGATGCGGGACAACATGCCCGCTCCGCCGTGGGTTTCGGCTCGCTGCCAGGCAACATCACCGTAGAGATCGAAGCAATCGTCGCGCTCAAAGGGTGAGGCCGTTTAATGGTTGCGCCAGCCCATCAGTTTTTCGATCCGTTCTGCCGAAACCCTGACCTGTTCGGTGTAATGGTTTTCGTCCGCCAGCACTTTCTGTTCCGGCAGCACGATGGAAATCGTCGCCACGCATTCGCCCCTGTTGTCGCAGATCGGCGACGCGATGCAGGCGACGGCATAATCGGATTCGGCGACCTGGATCGACAGGCGGTCATGGAAGGCGGCCGCCGCCGATTGCGACAGGGTCTCGGGATTGATTTCCGCACGGCCTGTCGGCGAGGTGCGGGCGCAGCGGCGGAAAAGCTCGACGCGTTCCGCCTCCGGCAAATGCCCGACGAGCAGGCGGCCGGACGCCGTCCAATTCAGCGGAACGCGGGTACCGACGCGCGACGCGACCTGAAAGTGGCTCGGACCATCGGCCATGGCCAAGACCAGCATATGGTCGCCGTCGCGGCCGCAAAGCTGCACGGTCTCGCCCGCATGACGGCACAGATCGTGCATTTCGTGGGTGGCGACACCCATGAAATCCAGCGAACGGGCATAGGCAAGGCCATAATGGTAAAGCCGCGCGCCAAGCCAGATGTTGCCATCGGCATTGCGCGCCAGCATGTTCTTTTCAACGAGATCGTCGATGATGACGTAGACGGTGGAAAGCGGCGCCTTGATGGCCTTGGCAATCGCGTAAGCGCCGGCGGGCGATCCGGTTTCGTAAAGGTAATCAATAACCTGAAGGGCGCGGTCGATGCCGCTGACGCGCGAGCGCTTGGCCGCCTTCGCGTTCGCGTTTTCGGCGGCGTCGGACAGGGCGGTTGAAGGCGTTTCGTCCAGTTTATGGGCGTCCAATTTTGGCTCCTCATGAATTTTGAGAAGCTATTACATTATTATGGCATATGTGTCGATGCCCATCGCATCGCAAAGGACAGGAGAAATACATGACCGAGGATATCAGAAGCAGGATCGGCCTTCGCCCGGTCATCAACGTCTCGGGCACCATGACCTCGCTCGGCGCATCGATTGTCGTTCCCGAGGCCGTTCAGGCCATGGCGGACATCCTGCCGCAATTCGTCGAGATCAATGATCTGCAACGCAAGGCGAGTGCGATCATTGCAAGGCTGACGGGCGGCGAGGCCGGTTTTGTCACGGCCTCCTGCTCGTCCGGCATCAGCCTTGCGGTGGCGGGCGCGATCACCGGCAACAATCTCTTGGCCATCGAAAAGCTGCCTGACGTGACCCCGGAAAAGAACGAGGTTCTGGTGCAGATGGGCCATGTGGTGAGCTATGGCGCGCCGGTGGATCAGGCGATCCGGCTTGGCGGCGGCAAGGTGGTGCTCATCGGGCAGGCGACATCGACCCACCGTTTCCACATGGAAAACGCCATTACCGAAAAGACGGCGGCGGCGGTCTATGTCGTCTCGCATCACGTCGTTGATTATGGCTTGCTGCATCTTTCCGAATTCGTCGAGATCGCCCATGCCAAGGGTGTGCCCGTCATCGTGGATGCGGCTTCCGAATATGATCTGAAGCTGTTTCTGGCCACTGGCGCGGATGTGGTGCTCTATTCCGGCCACAAGTTCCTCGGCGGCCCGACTTCCGGCATCGTCACCGGCAAAAAGGAGCTCGTGCGCAACGCCTTCCTGCAGAATATGGGCGTCGGTCGCGGCATGAAGGTCGGCAAGGAAAGCATCTATGGCGTCATAGCGGCGCTGGAAGCGTGGGGGAAGCGCGATCATGCCGGCATTCGCGAGCGCGAAACCAGCTATCTCAACCTCTGGAAAAAGACGCTGGACGGGCGCCCCGGCGTGACGGCGCTGATCGAGCCTGATCCGACCAACAACCCGCTCGACCGGCTGCGCGTCATCATCGATGCCGAAGAAGCGCATATCACCGCCTGGGACCTGACGACGGCACTTGCCAAAGGCAATCCTCCCATCATCACCCGCGATCATGAGGTGGAACACCGCTATTTCTATCTCGACCCCTGCAACCTGCATCCGGGCCAGGAAACCATCGTGGCTGCGCGTCTGACGGAAGAGCTGGATAGGGCGCGCGCCTCCAACGAGGTGATTGCAACGCCGTTCGAAGACCGCAGCCGCCACCGTTTCGACGGCATGCTGCGCTGGCCGGACTGATTAAGCGAGCGGGTGCCGCGAGTTTCTTCTCCCCGAGGGGGAGAAGGTCGCGGCAGCGGGATGAGGGGGCGCCCTCGCCGGATTTCGGAAACGGTGCCCCCTCATCCGACCCTTCGGGCCACCTTCTCCCCGGCGGGGAGAAGAAACTTGCGGCGACGCCGTGCCTGAACAGTTCAAACGAGAAGAAAAGAAGGGAACGATCATGACCATGCCGCAGTCAGCACCGCTTGGTGCCGAAGATGCCGTGCTCTCCGTCCGTAATCTCACCACGTCATTTCACGTGGATGGCGGCTGGAAACCGGTGGTGCGTGATATTTCCTTCGATGTCGGTCCGGGCGAGACCGTCGCGATCGTCGGCGAAAGCGGCTCGGGCAAGAGCGTGACATCGCTCTCCATCATGCGGCTGCTGGATCGGGAAAGCAGCAGGGTTCAGGGTGAAATCCTGCTTGGGCGTCGCAACCTGCTCTCCCTTTCCGAGGACGCCATGCGGCGGGTCAGGGGCAACGAGGTTGCCATGATCTTTCAGGAGCCGATGACCAGCCTCAATCCGCTTTTCACCATCGGTGACCAGATTTCCGAAGCTCTGTTGTGCCATCAACCGATGTCAAAAGCGGATGCGCGGGCAGAGACGGTCCGTCTGCTCGAAAAGGTTCGCATCCCTTCCGCCGCCTCGCGTTTCGATGAATATCCGCATCGCTTTTCCGGCGGCATGCGCCAGCGCGTGATGATCGCCATGGCGCTGGCGTCCCGGCCGAAGCTGCTGATTGCCGACGAACCGACGACGGCGCTCGACGTCACCATTCAGGGGCAGATCCTCGATCTCATCAAGACGCTTCAGGAAGAGGAGGGCACCTCCGTCCTGTTCATCACCCATGATATGGGCGTGGTGGCGGAAATCGCCGACCGCACCGTCGTCATGTATCGTGGCGAGCAGGTGGAGGTCGGCGCGACGGCCGATATCTTCCATCGCGGCAAACATCCCTATACTCGGGCGCTTCTGTCCGCAGTTCCCGTTCTGGGCTCGATGAAAGGCGAGGAAAGACCGCTCCGTTTTCCCATCGTCGACACCACCACCGGGGAAACGCAGGAGCCGGCGCGCCCCGCCGACACCGTCAACGCCGCTGCACCGCCCGTTCTCAAAGTTGAGGGGCTGACCAAGCGTTTCGACATTCACTCCGGTCTTCTGGGGAGGCTCAGCGGCCGCGTACATGCGGTGGAAAACGTGTCCTTCGATCTCAGGGCCGGGGAAACATTGTCCCTGGTTGGAGAAAGCGGCTGCGGTAAGTCCACCACCGGCCGCGCCATCATGCGGCTTATTGAGCCGGATGCGGGTTCGGTCGAGGTCAACGGCGAAAACATTCTCGCGCTCGACAAGACGGGCATGCGAGACATGCGCAAGACGGTTCAGATGATTTTTCAGGACCCCTTCGCCTCACTCAATCCGCGTATGACGGTAGGCGCGGCGATTGCCGAACCTTTTCTCGAGCACCGTATGGGAAGCGCCCGCGAGGCGAGAGATGTGGTGGCGGACATGCTGGGGAAGGTTGGTCTCTCGCCAGATATGGCTGCGCGTTACCCGCATGAATTTTCCGGCGGCCAGCGCCAGCGCATCTGCATCGCCCGCGCGCTGGCATTGCAACCGAAGGTCATCGTTGCTGACGAAAGCGTTTCGGCGCTGGATGTTTCGATCAAGGCGCAGGTCATCAATCTGATGCTGGATCTGCAGCAAAGCCTTGATCTCGCCTTTCTGTTTATTTCCCATGACATGGCGGTGGTGGAACGCGTCAGCCATCGTGTCGCGGTGATGTATCTGGGTGAGATTGTCGAAATCGGTCCGCGTGCGGCTGTCTTCGACAACCCGCAGCATGATTATACCCGCAAGCTGATGGCGGCAGTGCCGGTGCCGGACCCGGGCCGTCGCAATACACGACGCGGCGTTGCGAATGACGAGTTGAAAAGCCCGATCCGCGCGGTCGATCATGTCGTTACGCCACGGCAGTATCGTGAGGTTTCGCCTGGCCATCTTGTTGCCTGCTGACGGATCGGGCTTCTTCAGCAGCGTTTTCCCGTTCGCACCGGCAGATAGTTCGATTCTCTCGTTCGGAAGCTTTACAGGTGCGAGCATTTTTCTATACCGCTTCTGGCCGTGCAGCAGGGATGACGCGCGAAAGGCGGCCGGATGGCGATACTGGAAAAACAGGGGCGCTATAGCTTCGAGAGGGTGGCCGCGGCAACTCTGTCGCGCTTCGACAGTGCGCTCGGTGCGGTTGCCGCCGCGCTTCTCGCCGCGCTGCTCGTGGTGGTTCTGGTCAATGTCATCCTGCGTTATCTCTTTCACACCGGCTTCATCGGTTCGGAAGATCTCGGCATATGGCTGAATGTCGCCATGATCGCGGTCGGTGCGCCGCTCAGCCTCAAAAGCGCGCTTGCCATGCGGCTCGATGTCTTCGTGCGGTTCCTTCCGCAACGATTTCGCGCGGCGACCGAAATTCTCGCCGATGCCTTTTCTTTCGTCGCCGCACTCATTCTTGTCTTCGGCGGTGTGCAGATCGCGGCGATGCTGGGCGGCACGTCGCCTACACTCGGCCTGCCGGAATGGGTGCGTTTCGGCTTTCTCGGTGCAGGCGGCGTGCTGATCCTTCTTTATCTGGCGCTTCAGCGTGTCAGCGAAGGCAAGGCGTTTGCCGTTCTCGCATCTCTCGCCATCGCTGCCGTCGCCTATGTCAGCCTGCCGCAACTCTTCATTGACACGAACCTGCCGCCGAGCCTGTTTCTGGCGTTGACGGCGGCTGCGGGGCTGGTGCTGGCCGCGCCGCTTGCCCACGCCTTCCTTACCGCCGCCTATGTGGCGATCGCCTTCGGCAGCACCTTGCCGGAGCCGGCCATCGTTTCGTCGACGGTAACCGGCATGTCGAAATTCCTGCTGCTTGCCGTTCCTTTCTTCCTACTGGCAGGGAGCCTGCTGACGATATCCGGTGTTGCCAGTCAACTCGTCCGTTTCGCTGCCTCCGTCGTCGGTCATCGCCGGGCAGGTCTGGCGCAGACGACGCTTCTGACCAGCGTGCTGTTTTCCGGCGCATCCGGCTCATCTGTCGCCAATGCCGCCTTCGGCGCGTCCACCTTCCAGCCGGAACTCGTCAAACACGGCTATCCGCCGGCGCAGGCCGGCGCGATCATCGCCGCCACCTCCGTGCTGGACAATGTCATTCCGCCCTCCATCGCTTTTCTCATCCTCGCCACGGCCACCAATCTTTCGGTCGGTTCGCTGCTGGTCGGCGGCTTCTTCGCCGGCGGGCTGATGGCAGCCTGCCTCGGCGTGGCGATCCATTTCAGCGTGCGCAGCGACGATACCTTGCCGCGCGCGACGGGGGCTGAGCGCTGGCGCTCGGCCGTCGCCGCCATACCGGCCTTCGGTCTTGGCGTCATTGTGGTAGTCGGTATTCGCATCGGCATCGTCACCACCACGGAAGCCGCCGCCCTTGCCGCACTTTATACGCTGCTTCTCGGCTTCGGTTACCGGCTGGGCGCGGGCCGCATTTTCGCGACCTTTCGCCAGTCGGCGGGTGAGGCGGCGGCCATCGGTCTTCTGATCGGCACGGCGGGGCCTTTTGCCTTCCTGCTGGCGGTCGACAATGTCTCCGGCCTTGTCACGGACTTCGTCACTTTGCTCGGCGGCAGCAAGATCGCGGTGCTTCTGCTCTCCAACCTCATTCTGCTGGTCGTCGGTCTGGTGCTGGATATTGGTGCTGCCATCCTGCTGTTCGGGCCGATCCTGCTGCCTGCTGCCGTCGCGGCCGGCATCGATCCCATCCATTTCGGTGTCATTCTTGTGGTCAATCTGATGATCCATGGCCTGACGCCGCCGCTCGGGATGCTTATCTTCGTGGTCAGCGGCGTCACCCGCATTCCGGCGACAGCGCTTTTCCGGGCGGTCATTCCCTATCTCGTCTCGCTTCTCGTCGCCCTTGCCATGTTATGTGTCTGGGCCATAGTCTTCTAAGTCAGGGGTTTTCGTCATGACCTTTATCGACCGCCGTCATTTCCTCAAACTCTCCGCTCTCGGCGTCGCGACGCTTGCCGCACCTGGTCTGGTGCGCCCGGCGCATGCCAGAACCCGCAGCCTCACGGTTGCGTCGTTATTCGCCGACGACAAGCCGGAGACGAAAATCTGGGTCAGGATCAGCCAGCTGGTGGAGGCGAAATTGCCTGGCCGTTTCCGTTTCAACATCGTCAAAAGCGGTGCTCTGGGTGGTGAGAAGGAAGTGGCGGAAAACATTCGCCTCGGTTCGGTTCAGGCCAGCCTCTCCACCGTCTCTTCCCTGTCAGGCTGGGTGCCGGAACTGCAGATCCTCGATCTGCCTTTCCTGTTCCGTAATAGTGAGCATGTGCGCAAGGTGGTGACGGGCGAGACCGGCGAAGAGCTGAAGGCAAAACTTGCCGCGCAGCAATTCATTGCCGCCGATTTCATCAATTACGGTGCTCGCCATCTTCTGGCGAAGGAGCCTGTGACCCGCGCGGAACAGTTGAAGGGCAAGAAAATCCGCGTCATCCAGAGCCCGCTGCACACCAGATTGTGGAGCGCCTTCGGCACCACGCCGGTCGGCATTCCGATCACCGAAACCTATAATGCGCTGGCGACCGGGGTGGCCGACGCCATGGACCTTACCAAATCGGCCTATGCCGGTTTCAAGCTTTACGAAGTCGTTCCCTATATGACGGAAACAGGCCATATCTGGGCCTCGGGTGTCGTCTATTACGGCGCGACCTTCTGGAACCAGCTGGATGACGAAGAAAAGAAGGTTCTTTCGGAAGCCTCCAGCGAGGGCGCACAATATTTCAACCAGCTGATCGTCGAAGACGAAACGAAGTCCGTTGAGCTAGCGCTCTCCAAGGGCGGCACGGTGCTGCAGCCGGAAGCACTGGATGAATGGCGCAAGGGTGCGCAGGATGTGTGGCGGGATTTTGCCGGAACAGTCGGCGGCATCGACAAGATTAAGGCTATCCAGTCAGCCTGAGATTGCTGGATCGAAAATGAAAGGGGAAGGCGCGGAAGCGCCTTCCCCTTGTTGTTAGCGGATATCCTCAGGCAGAACGTCCGAAGGGATGTTCTGGTAGGAAACCGGGCGCATGAAACGACGGATCGACATGGTGCCGACCGAAGTTGCGCCGAAGTTCGTGGAAGCCGGGTAGGGGCCGCCGTGAACCATGGCTTCGGAGACTTCCACGCCGGTCGGGAAACCGTTGGCGAGAACGCGGCCGGCCTTGCGCTCGAGGATCGGCAGCAGCTTGCGGCCGAGTTCGGCGTCACCTGCGTCGAGATGCAGGGTGGCGGTCAGCTGGCCTTCGAAGCTCTT
Source organism: Agrobacterium sp. ST15.13.013 (assembly GCF_027956525.1). NCBI lineage: Bacteria > Pseudomonadati > Pseudomonadota > Alphaproteobacteria > Hyphomicrobiales > Rhizobiaceae > Agrobacterium > Agrobacterium sp. ST15.13.013. Next base: position 182,855 of record NZ_JAQKGP010000005.1, on the reverse strand, counting down.
GGCGACTTCAAGCATTTCTTCCGCGCTATCAACCGTCACGATCAGGCCGAGGGGTCCGAAGACCTCTTCTGCAAGTGCATGGTTGGCAACCCAATCCTTGCCCGAAACGCGGAACAGGTACGGCGTCGCATTGCGCAGGTTGCAGGTGGTGGTCAGAACGTCGCGCACGCCGTTGCCGGCAGCGATGCGGTCGCGGCCATCACGATAGGCGGCAGCGATGCCGTCGGTCAACATGACCTGCGGGCCAACTTCGGAAAGTGCCGCACGGGCAGTCTCGGCAACCGCATCCGCCTGCTCGGAGAGAATGACGGCAATGCCCGGGTTGGTGCAGAACTGGCCCGCACCCATGGTGAGCGAACCGGCCCAGCCCTTGGCAATGGCTTCGCCGCGGTTGGCAACCGCTTCCGGCAGCAGGAACATCGGGTTGACCGAACCCAGCTCTCCGAAGAAGGGGATCGGCTCGGGGCGCTGGGCGCAGAGATCGAACAGCGCGCGGCCGCCGGCGAGCGAACCGGTGAAGCCGACCGCCTTGATGCGCGGATGCTGAACAAGAGCGGAACCGACATCGCGGCGGCCGCCCTGGATCAGCGAGAAAACGCCGGGATGCAGATTGTGCTTCTTGACGGCGGCGAGAACCGCTTCGGCAACGATTTCACCGGTGCCGGGATGGGCGGAGTGGCCCTTGACGACAACGGGGCAACCGGCAGCCAGAGCCGCTGCGGTGTCACCACCGGCCGTGGAGAAGGCGAGCGGGAAGTTCGACGCGCCGAAAACGGCGACAGGTCCGATCGGGCGCTGCATCAGGCGGATATCCGGGCGCGGCAGCGGCTGGCGATCCGGCAGCGCTTCGTCATGGCGACGGTCGAGATAGTCGCCCTTGCGGATATGCGACGCGAAAAGACGCAACTGGCCAACGGTGCGGCCACGCTCGCCCTGCAGACGAGCGGCAGGGAGGCCGGTTTCGGAGGAGCCGATTTCTGTGATGGCGTCGGCGCGGGCTTCGATTTCATCGGCAATAGTGTCGAGGAATGCGGCGCGCTCTTCGCGGGTGGTGTAACCGTAACTCCAGAAGGCGTCTTCGGCTGCTTCACAGGCTGCATTCACCAGATCGACGGTGCCGACCGAAAAATCGAAAGCTTCGCCATGTGCAGGCTCGCTGCGGAATTTTGCTTCCGTTGCGACCCATTCTCCTGCAACCAGATGTTTGCCGTGCGGCTTGAAACTCATTGTGCTCTTCCCTGAAAATCTGATCCTGTGTGGAAAATCCACCCGACACCGTGACGTTGCACCGAAAGGCGACGGCATAAAACGCCATCAGCCGCGATCCTCGCCCGGTTGCCATCTGCCTTAGCCCGTGTGGGGCCTAAGCGAAAGCCGGTTTTTCAACTATCTGACCAAAAAGTGTGATTAATGGGGCGAAGCGTGAAAAAGACCCGCTTCCGTTTACACGTACGGCGCTTTATTGTGACGTCATGATGACAAATAGATTTCCGAAATATGTCGCCTGGTCGGTTCTTCTGCTGATCTTGATCGTTACAGTTTGCCCTATCGGTTTTCGTCCGCACACGCTGACGACGGTGGGCCTGGACCGCGCCGCGGCCTTCGCCTTCTGTTCTGCCGCTTTCGTGCTCGCCTATCCGCGTTACTGGCTGGCGATTATCGTGGCAGGCATTGCGGCGGCTTTCGGTATCGAGGCGCTGCAATTCCTCTCGCCCACCCGCCATCCGCATCTGATGGACGCTATCGTGAAAGCCGCCGGCGTCATTGCCGGCGGGCTCACGACTTTTTCCTACCTGCTGTTCAGGGCGCGGCTGGCTGCAGGCTGACGGAACGCCTACAGCCGGGAACATTGTTCAGCGTGTCCCACCCGCCAGCCCGAAATGGCTGTGCGATAACGTGCGTTCGATACCACGCAGCTCAGCCAACCCCTTCAGCCGGCCAATGGCGGGGTAACCGGGTTGTGCGCCGCGCGTCAGGTCATCGAGGATTTCCTGACCGTGATCGGGCCGCATCGGAATGGTGTGGTCTTCGCGGCCCTCAGCCCGGCGGCGCGCTTCTTCGGTGAGAAGTGCCGCGATGACGGCGACCATGTCGGTTCCGCCTTCCAGATGTTCATCCTCGAAGAAGGAGCACGGCACGGTGTCGGTGTCGCGCGTCACGTTGCGCAGATGCACGAAATGGATGCGATCTGCAAAACGGCTGGCGATGAAAGGCAGGTCGTTATCCGCCCGCGCGCCCAGCGAACCGGTGCAGAGCGTCACGCCATTGGCGCGGCTGTCGATCTGCAAGAGCATATGGGCGTAGTCGGCTTCGGTGGAGAGAATACGCGGCAGGCCGAGCAGCGGCCACGGCGGATCGTCGCCATGGGCGCAGATGTTGATGCCCACCTCTTCGGCAACCGGCGTCACCTCCGAGAGAAAGTCGATGAGGTTCTGTTGCAGCCTTTCGCGGTCGATGCCGTGATAGGACCGCAGTTTTTCAAGAAGCTGGGCGAGCGTGTAGCCATCCGCCGAGCCCGGCAGACCGGCACCGATATTGCGACCGAGCGCGGCGATCTTCGTATCCGGCATCTCGGCAAACCGCTTTGCCGCTTCCTCCAGCAGCCAGTCCGGATAATCGGCTTTTGCGTCAGGGCGCTTCAGGATGTGGATATCGAAGGCGGCGAAATCGGGAAGATCGAAACGCATCGCCTTTGCGCCGTGCCTTGTTTCCCAGCGCAGGTCGGTGCGGGTCCAGTCCAGCACCGGCATGAAATTATAACAAACGGTGCGGATGCCGGAGGCGGAGAGGCGGCGCAGCGTTTCCTGCCAGTTGGCGATATGGTTTTTCCAGTCGCCGGTCTGGGTCTTGATATCCTCGGAAACCGGCACGCTTTCCACCACGTCCCAATAAAGCCCACCCGCCTTGATTGCTTCATGTCGTTTGGTGATTTCGTCCACCGGCCAGACATCGCCGGTGGGGATGTGATGCAGCGCGCTGACGATGCCTTCCGCGCCCGCCTGAGCCGCATCCTGAACCGTGACCTTGTCGACCGGACCGAACCAACGCCATGTATGTCTCATCTTTGATCCTCAAATGTCAGTCTGCGGAAAATGTCAGCTGCACCTTGCAGGCGGCGGAGCGGTCCCCGGCCTGTTCGAATGCCGCTTTCGCCTCACCAAGCGGGAAGCTGTGGGAAATGATCGGCCGTACATCGATTTTGCGGGAGGAGATCAGCCCCGCTGCGACGGCGAATTCCTCATGAAAGCGTTGCGAGCCGCGCCAGAGGATTTCTTTTCCCACCAGCGCATTGAGCGGGATGGTAATGTCACCGGTCACACCCACCTGCACGATGGTGCCGCGGGGGCGCACGCAGGCGAAGGCGCTGCGGAGCGCGGGACCGGCGGCGGAGCAATCGAAAATGACGTCGAAATAACCCTTATTGTCCTGATAGGGCAAAAGCGCCTCGGCGTCTTTCGCGACATTGATCGTGCGGTCGGCGCCCATGGCGGGAGCGCGTTCCAACGCTGCGTCGGTGAGGTCGGTGGCGACAATGGTGGCCGCACCGGCATGGCGGGCGGCCGCGATGGTCAACAGACCGATGGGGCCTGTGCCCGTCACGAGTATGTTTGCACCTTTCAGGTCGCCGGCCTGGGCCACGGCATGCAGGCACACCGCGAGCGGCTCGGTGCAGGCGGCTTCTGCCGGTGAGGTCTCGTCTGAAAATGTCGCGCATTGTTTTGCCGGAACTACCAGCCGGTCGCGGAACATGCCCTGTTCATGTGGCAGGCGCATGGCGCTGCCCATGAAGCGCATCTCAAGGCAATGGATCGGCTGGCCCTTCAGGCAGAAATGGCAATGGCCGCAAGGCTGGGAGGGATTGACGGCGACGAGCTGGCCAATGGCAAGCCCGCTGACGCCGTCTCCCAGCGCCCGCACATGACCGGACGCCTCATGCCCGCAGATGATCGGTTCGCGCACCCGGACTGGGCCGAAGCCGCCATCCTGATAATAGTGGAGATCGGAACCGCAGATGCCGCCCGCCGCCATGGCAAGCAGCACTTCGCCGGGTCCCGGTGCGGGAAGGTCCTGCATTTCGACGCGAATGTCCTTCTGGCCGTACAGGCGTGCAACGCGTGTCTGCATGACGAAATCCTTTCGAATGCGTGGAGTGTCGAAGAAACTGCGCGGCGCGGACCGCGCAGTTTCAGTCCGCTCAACGGATGAGGCCGAGCTGGGTCGGCAGCCAGAGTGTGACCGACGGAATGAAGGTGATCAGCGCGAGCGCCACCAAAAGCGGGATCATCCATGGCAGGATGGCGAGCGTGGTGCGCTCCACCGACATTTTCGAAATGCGCGACAGCACGAACAACACCATGCCGACCGGCGGGGTCAAAAGACCGATCATCAGGTTCAGCGTCACGATCAGGCCGAGATGGACGGGGTCGATGCCGTAACGGGCGGCGACCGGCATCAGGATCGGCACCAGAATGCTGATGGCGGCAATGGTGTCTAGAAAGGCGCCGACCACCAGGAGCAGGATGTTGACGATGATGAGAAAGGTCCACCAATTATCGGTCATCGCGAACATGAAGTCCGAGAACATCTGGGCCGCCTGACTGACGGTCAGCAGCCACGCGAAGATCGACGCCGCCGTGACGATGAAGAGAACCGACGCCGTGGTTTCTATCGTGTCGAAGCTTGCCTTGGCCAATGTCCTGAAGGTCATGGTGCGGTAGCGCACCAGCCCAAGGAAGAGGGACCAGAGAACCGCGGCGACCGCCGCTTCGGTTGGCGTGAACCAGCCCATCGTCATCCCGCCGATCAACAATACCGGCGTCATCAGCGCCATCACGGCGGAGAAATCGTAATACCAGTCGAGCGCGACGAGCACGGCGAGCCCGATAAGGACCGCTATATTGATCGACAGTCCGGCAAGGATCATCAGATAGACAGCGACCGGGAAGCTTAAGACGATCACCACTTCCATGGAGGCGGAAAGAAGCTGCTTCAGTTCGAAGGGCGTGTCGGAGCCCCAGCCTTTGCGTTTGGCAAAAATATAGACTGTCAGCATCATCAGCGCGGTCATGACCACGCCGGGAATGACGCCGGCCATGAACAGCGCGCCAATCGAGGCATTGGCCATCATGCCGTAGATGACAAAGGGCAAGGACGGCGGGAAGATCGGGCCAAGCGTCGCCGAGGCGGCGGTGACGCCGACAGCCGCATCGACCGGATAACCATGATCCTTCATCGCCTTGATCTCGATTGTGCCGATGCCGGCGGCATCGGCGAGCGCGGTGCCTGACATACCGGAAAAAACCACAGAGCCGATGATATTGACCTGCGCCAGGCCGCCCTTCATCCATCCGACGAGCGCCAGCGCGAAGCGATAAATGCGGCCCGTCACCCCGGCGATGTTCATCAGATTGCCGGCGAGGATGAAGAAGGGAACGGCGATGAGCGGAAAACTTTCGACGCCGGCAATCATGCGCTGGGCTGCGATGATATCGGGGGCAACACCATAAAGCACAAGATAAAGCAGCGAGCTGACGGCCATCGACACGGCGACGGGCGTACCGATAATGAGAAGCAGAAGAAATGAACCGATAAGCAGGAGCATGGCCTAAATTCCCTGTGTGCTGACGGCTTCCTGAGCCTTTTCACGCACGGTTTTTTTGCCGGTGATGTCCTTGATGAAATTGTGCAGGGCACGCAGGAACATCAGCGCGAAAGCGGCGAAAACGGTATAAAAGACGATACCGCGCGGCAGATCGACCGTGACCATGCGCTCATCGCCGACGATTTCCAGATAACGCCACATCAGCCAGGTGATGTAGGCGAAAAAACCAATGGCGACGAGATCGACAATAAGCTCCAGAATCCGCCCGACGCGTTTCGGCACGAAGCGGTAGATCAGGTCGACGTGGATATGGCGGAACATGCGCACGCACATGACCGAGCCGAGGAAGACGACGACAACGAGGCAATTGGCGGCAATCTCCTCCGTCCAAGCGAAACTGTCGTTCAATACGTAACGGGTGAAGAATTGCAGGAAAACACAAAGGCCCATGCCCCAGAAGACGGCAAGCGTTATCCAGTCTTCCACCGCATAGGGTGAAAGATCGACAGGGCTGTTTTCTTCCTCGAAGGCATGCGCCATTTCTTCCACGCTGACGGGCGCGTGCTGCTTGTCAGTCATTGGCTGGAACTCCAGTGGGTCTCGGTCGGCGATATCCCGACGCCGGAAATGGCGCCGGGATAGGCTCAAACATCACTTGATGGCGCGGATGGCTTCCCAGTCGGCCTTTTCGTAACCGAAATCTTCAAGCTTCACCTTTTCGACCACGTTTTTCTCGAAGTCGGCCTTGTCGACGTCCGCGACGGTGATGCCTTTCGATTTGAACTCATCAACGAGCGCCTTTTCACGGGCTTCGATTGTCTTCGTCGTGCGGGCCGCGGCTTCCTGCATCACTTCGGTGAAGATTTTTTTATCCTCATCCGAGAGGCTCGCCCAGCGTGTTTTGGAAACCAGCGTGTTGAGATGGTCAACGATATGACCGGTCAGAACGATGTTCTTCTGCACCTCGTAGAACTTCTTCGCCTCGATTGTCGTCAGCGGGTTTTCCTGAGCCTCGACGGTGCCGTTCTGAAGCGCCAGATAAACTTCCGCAAAGGCGATCGGCGTCGTATTGGCGCCGCAGGCGCGCGGCATGGCCAGATAGGCAGGCACATCGGGAACGCGCATTTTCAGCCCTGCCATGTCGGCGCATTTTTCAATCGGCCGGTTGGAGGTTGTATGACGCGTGCCATAATAGCTGACGGCGACGATGTGGTTGCCGGTCTTGTCCTCGTAGCCTTTCGCGAGCTTCTTGAAGACATCGCTCTTGGTATAGGCGATCAGATGGCTCGGATCGCGGAAGATATAAGGAAAGTAAGTGACGCCGATCGGCTTGTAGTCACGCGCCGCGAAGCTCGATCCGGAAATGATGATATCGACGGTGCCGAGTTTCAGGCCCTGGTTGATATCTGCTTCCTTGCCAAGCTGCGAGGCCGGAAACACATCGATCTTGTAGCGGCCGTCCGTGCGTTTGGCGATCTCTTCCGCAGCCCAGACCGAATCCGTGTGGAACGGCTCGGAGGTTTCGTAGACATGCGCCCATTTGAGCGCGGTCTGCGCCTGCGCCGCGAGCGCGGAAAGCAGGATGGCGGCTGTTGCACCCATCAAAGTCGACAATCTGATTTTCATTCTTAACTCCTCCCGAATTAAAGCCAGATTTCTCATTTTTCCCGTCGCCGGTTGCGGCGCGGTCACTCTTCTCCGATCGTTTCCTCCCCGAAACTCTCGGAAAATCTCTTTTGCGACAGCATCAGATGCTGCCGCATCGCCTCACGCGCGCCTTCCGGGTCGTTGGCGGCAATAGCGTCGCGGATTGCGCGGTGTTCCTGAACGGCAAGGTTCCATGTATGCGGCCCCTCGAAATAGCTGGCGAGCTTTTCGAAAAAGGGTGACAGGCTACGCTCGTCATAAATCAGGCCGGTAAAGCGATTGAGTGCCGAATTGCCGATGATATCGGCGATGGCGGTGTGGAAGGCCCTGTCGAAATTGAGTGCCTGTGGCGAGCTGTCGAGCGCGCCGGCCATGCGTTCGATGATATCATCGAGCTTGGCGATGCATTCCGGCTTGGCAAGCCTTGCCGCTTCCTCCGCAATTGCGCTTTCGATGATGCAGCGCGCCTGCAGGATTTCGAATGGCCCATGCGCATCCGGCACCGGTGGCTTTTCCTTGGCCTGCTTGCCGGCTGCGCTGACATAAACGCCCGAACCCATGCGGATATGGATATGGCCTTCCACTTCCAGAACGATAAGCGCTTCGCGGACCGTCGGCCGCGATACGCCGAAGCGTTCGGCAAGATCCCGTTCCGCCGGCAGGCGCTGGCCTTCGGTCAGTTCCCCGCTTTCGATGAGCAAACGAATTTGTTCCGCGACCAACCGGTAAAGGCGGCGCGGCTCAAGAGCCACAAACATGATATCCTCCCAGCGCGAAGGTCTCCCCCCATTCGCGCAAGCGGTAAGATGGTCTTACCAATTTCATTAGGACGCATTTATGCCGGGCTGTCAATTAGCCGCTTTGCAAAAGTCTGCTGTTATATGGAAATGGCTTTTTCAGGCTTTATTGCTCGTCAGCCTCAGGTTGCGGTTCTCCCCGATGACCGCGCTCACCTCGCCATATCCGCCAATGGAAAGATGAGAGGTTTCCATCGGGTGGGAGTGGGTGACGTTAATCACCACGACCGCAGCCCCCATTCGCTCTCCAGCCTCAATGCCTGCGGGTGCATCCTCGAAGACAACGCACATTTCCGGGGCGACACCCAACCTGTCAGCGGCCTTGCGGTAACCTTCAGGATCGGGCTTGCCGTTGACCACATCGTCTGCACAGATCATGACGGCCGGAGGGGTGATGCCCGCGGCAGCAAGCCGGCGTTCAGCCAATTCGCGCACAGCCGAGGTGACGATGGCCCATTTACTTGCCGGCAAGGTCGCAAGAAATTCTGCCGCACCCGGTATCTGGATGATGCCATCCACATCGTCCATTTCGGCACGTAATATCATGTCGGCTTCTGCGTCGATATCAAGGCCGGGAACCGCTTCGCGACGGATGACCTCGGAGGCGCGCATGCCGTGAATGCGCTGAAGAAAGGCGTCTGGCTCGATGCCATTCGCGACGGCCCATTCCCGCCAGACGCGCTCGACGACGGCGATCGAATTGACGAGCGTTCCATCCATGTCGAACAGGAAGGCCCCAAAGTCTTGCGAAAATATACGGTTCTGCTGGGGGACTTTGCTGTGCATCTCATTCTTCCGTTGAAACTGTCGGGGCAGCCCGTGTCTATCTTATATGGAGACTTAACGGAATCGATTTTCCGAAGGAGTGGTCGATGAAGGCGTAAGGGAAGGTAGGCGACGTTGTATCAGAATCGGGCAACCATGATTCCGCTAAAACACGCGGCGGGCGCGGGCTCGGTCCAGAACACGCCCGACATGACCCCAAGTCAGCCTCCTGCAAGGATGGCATGTCATCATGAGCGTTCATAGGGTTCAGAATGTTGTGTAATCAAAGGGGTGGCACGGTTTTTGAAAGTTCCTTTAAAAGAAATTCACAAGGGAATTTTCTTAACGCTTTCGTCCATTTAGGTGCGGCGTTAACCATTTGTTAACCATATTCGAGGTACCTAATTGTCAACGATTTGTTTACCAAGATGACCAAAGTGCTAACAGACCAGCGTTCGATCCGTATCAAAGGCCGCTCCTTCCTCGCAGTCGTGCTGTCTCCCGAATCTCCGGTCGATCAATGGCTGGAAAGGCTGGATGATCTTGCCGCCCGTTCGGCGGGCTTCTTCCTCTCGCGTCCGGTGGTCCTGGATGTGTCGGAACTGTCGCTCGACAAGGCGGGGCTGAAGGAGCTGCTGGCGGCGCTGACGGAGCGCAATGTCGGCATCATGGGTATTGAGGGCGTTCGCCCCTCGATGATCGAGCCGGGTATGCCGCCGTCGCTGAAGGGCGGAAAGCCCGCTTCCGATGTCGAGGTTGAGCCGGTCGCCATCGCCGCCGAGTTGCCGGAGGAAAAGCCGCGCGCTGCCGGAGAGGTCAGGGCCGTGGTGCAGTCGCTGGTCATCAACGAGCCGGTTCGCTCCGGCCAGTCGATCATGTTTCCCGAGGGCGACGTGACGGTCATCGGCTCGGTCGCCTCGGGGGCGGAAATCATCGCTGGCGGCTCGGTGCATATTTACGGCGCCCTGCGCGGTCGCGCCATGGCCGGTTCGCTTGGAAATGTCTCGGCGCGCATCTTTTGCCGCAAGCTCGAAGCGGAGCTTCTGGCCATCGACGGGGTCTACAAGGTTGCCGAAGACATTGACGACAAGCTACGCGGCCAGCCCGTTCAGCTCTGGCTGGAAAACGATACGATCAAGGCCGCAAAGCTCGGCTGATAATATAGAAACGAACAGGAACAGGAGAGCCATATGGGGAAGGTAGTCGTTGTAACTTCCGGCAAGGGCGGGGTCGGCAAGACCACCTCGACCGCAGCGCTTGGCGCCGCACTGGCGCAGAATAAAGAGAAGGTCGTGGTCGTCGATTTCGATGTCGGCCTGCGCAACCTCGATCTCGTCATGGGTGCTGAACGCCGGGTGGTTTACGATCTCGTCAACGTCATCCAGGGCGATGCCAAGCTGACGCAGGCGCTGATCCGCGACAAGCGCCTCGAGACGCTTTTCCTGCTGCCCGCCTCGCAGACCCGCGACAAGGACAATCTGACGCCGGAAGGTGTCGAGTGGGTCATCAACGAGCTGAAGAAACATTTCGACTGGGTGATCTGCGACAGCCCGGCCGGTATCGAACGCGGCGCGACGCTGGCCATGCGCCATGCGGATGTGGCCGTCGTCGTGACCAATCCGGAAGTCTCCTCGGTGCGTGACAGCGACCGCATCATCGGCCTGCTTGATTCCAAGACGCTGAAGGCCGAGCGCGGCGAGCGCATGGAGAAACACCTGCTTCTGACGCGTTACGATGCTTCCCGCGCCGAGCGCGGCGACATGCTGAAGGTCGATGACGTTCTGGAAATCCTTTCCATTCCGCTGCTCGGCATCATTCCCGAAAGCACGGATGTGCTGCGGGCCTCGAACGTCGGTGCGCCCGTCACGCTGGCGGACGCCCGCTGCGCGCCGGCTATGGCCTATTTCGACGCCGCTCGTCGTCTGTCCGGCGAGGATATTCCGGTGGTCATCCCGGGTGAGAAGCGTGGCATCTTCTCCAAGATCTTCGCAAGGAGGGCTGCATGAGCATCTTCAGTCTCTTCCGCAAACAGAAGTCGGCACCGCTTGCGCGTGAGCGTCTGCAGGTGCTGCTCGCCCACGAAAGAGCGTCATCGGGCTCCGATCTCGTCGCCATTCTCAGGGAAGAAATTCTCGCCGTCATCGCCAAACATGTGCAGATCGACAATGACCGGGTGCATGTGAAGATGGATCGCGACGAGCATGTCTCCATTCTGGAGATCGATGTCGAAATCCCGCTCGGCGCTGACCTGCGCGCTGCCTGAAGACATTTTACCAATGATGCCGCCCGCCTCCGGGCGGCTTTTTATTCCGCCGTCGTGTCGACGGGGTTGCGAAAGGCGTCCTCCAGGTCATCTGGCAGCGGGCGTTTCAGGTTTATCCCGTTCGGCGGGATCGGCGTGTTGAACCATTTGTCGTAGATTTTTTCGATTTCGCCGCTGGCATAGATTTCGCCGAGCGCCTCGTTGACGGCGTCGCGGAAGCCGGTATCGCCGTGGCGGAGCATCAGGCCATAGGGCTGCGGCGGGGCGAGATATTCGTCCGAGATGACGTAGTCTTCGGGCTTGCCGGTTTCCGCAACGAAGGATCGCAGAAGTATATCGTCCATGACGAAGGCCGAGGCGCGGTTTTCCGTCACCATGTCGAAACTGCCTTCCGTGCTGTCATTTTGCAAAACCGCGACGTTCAGTCCCAATTTGCGATTGAGCACGTTGAGTTGGGTGATGTTGATGGTTCCCGTCGTCACCACCACCGTTCGCCCGGCGAGATCGGCGACAGTGTTCAGGCCGCTCGATTTCAGCGCCACATAACGGGTGCCGGTGATGAAGTGGCTATAGGAAAACCACACGGCCTTGCGCCTTTCTTCCGTATTCGTGCTCGCTACGCATTCCATGTCCATCGTGCCGTCATTGAGAAGCATGATGCGGTTGCTGGGTGTGCGTTTGACGAACTCGACCTTCAGTTCAGGCAGGCCGAGCTTTTTCTTGATGGAATCCGCCACCCTCAGGCACAGTTCTATGCTATAACCGATAGGCTCCGTCCCGGCGCCGAGATAGGAGAAAGGGATGTTGCGATCGGCATAACCGAGCTTGATCGTGCCGGTTCTGGCGATGGTTTCAAGTGTCGGCGGTTGGGCGTCCTCGCTCACCGCCTGAACGGGAAGAAGACTTGAAAAAACCAGCATAAGCCATAATGTCGATCTCTGCATCGCGCATCTCCAGCCAAAATAATCCGTCAAAACATTTTCATGAAAATCGATACGGGTTGGCGCCTCGCGCGCTCAGTCCTGGTATTCGCTCGGATGTTCGTACGCCTGTTTCAGAGAGGCGGCCATCGGCAGGTTCAGGTTCATGCCGTTTGGGGGAATGGGCTTGGTGAACCACTTTTCATAAAGGCCATGAATGACCGGCCCGGTGAAAATGTGCCGAAGGCTTTCATTGACCGCCGCCTTGAAATCCGGGTCGTTGCGGCGGAAAACCAGGCCATAAGGTTCGGGTGCGCTCAGCGTTTCCTCGGAAAGCGCATAGAGGTCCGGATTCTCTGACGTTGCCGCCAGCGCCGCAAGCAATATGCCATCCATGACAAAGGCGGAAGCCTTGCCGGAAACCACGAGTTCGAAGGCCTCCTCATTGGTTTTCGTCGGCATAACAGAGATATTGAGGTTCTTCGCCCGGTTCACGGCGTTGAGTTGCTCGATATTGACGGTGCCGGAGGAGGATGTGACGGACCGCCCGGCGAGATCGGCAAGGCTTTTCAGATTGTCCTGCTTGCGGGAGAGAAATTGCGTTGCGGTCATGAAGTTGGGATAGGAGAAATCCACGATCTTGCGGCGTTCGCTATTGTTGGTCGTGGCCGCGCATTCAATATCGATCTGCCCGCTGCGGACAAGGATGAAACGGGTCGCGGGCGTCGCCTTGACGTATTCGAGTTCGATCCTGTCGAGCTTCAGCTTCCTGCGAATATCTTCGCTGATCGCCCGACAAAGATCGGTCGAGAAGCCGGTGACCTCACCATTCGGCAATTGATAGGAAAAGGGCGGTTCGGCCTCGCGATAGCCGATGCGGATCTTTGCGGTTTTGGCAATTTGCTGAAGCGTATCGCCTCCGCCTGCTGCCTGAAGGGGCATGATGGGAACAAGGCATGCGAGGAAAAGGCAAAATACTGAAAGACGCATTTCATGTCCTCTGGGCCGGGAGCCGGTTTCTCAAATGGCTTTTTGTGGTGGGCAATAGGTTTCCTGTGTCGGCAGACCGGGATCGCCGAATTCATCCTGCGCGATCGAAGCTATGACGGCGCGGTTCTTCAAAATACGGGCAAGCGGGGCGGGCTCGGCAAAATAATAGCCCTGCGCTTCGTCGCAGCCGGAAAGCTTAAGCGCTTCCACCTGCTCTCTGTTTTCAACGCCCTCGGCGGTAACCTTCAGGCCGATCTGTTCAGCCATGTCGATGACGGTGTTGACAATGGCGGAACACATGGGATTGGACGGCAGGCCGGAGACGAATTCCCGGTCGATCTTTATCTTGTCGAAGGCGACATGGGTCAGCGTGCTGAGCCCCGCATATCCGGTGCCGAAATCGTCGAGCGCGAGGCGCACGCCCCTTTCCTTCAGCAGTTTCAGGATCCGCGTGCTGTTGTCGCGCTCCAGCATGACCGTTTCCGTGATTTCCAGTTCAAGCCGTTCCGCCGGTAAGCCGGATGTTTCAAGCGCCCGGTCCACTATCGGGACGATGTCGTCATTGCTGAGCTGAACGGCGGAAAGATTGACAGCCAGCCTGATATCCTTTGGCCATGTCATGGCATCCATGCAGGCTTGTCCCAGAACCCATTCACCCAACGGCTTGATGAAGTTGTTTTCTTCGGCAAGCGCAATGAAGCGGTCCGGTGCGATGAGGCCAAGCTTGCTATGCCGCCAGCGGGCCAGCGCTTCATAGGCAACGATGCGACCGCTCTGCAGATTGACGACCGGCTGGTAATGCAGCTCGAATTCCTGGTTTTCGAGCGCCGATTTCATGTCTATTTCCAGCGCATGCTTGTGCTGCGCCGCCATGTCCATGCCGGGCTCGTAAAAGACGAAATAGCCGCAGCCCATGGATTTCGCCCGGTAAAGGCCGAGATCTGCATGTTGCAGAAGCTGCGTGGCGGATGTGCCGTGGCCCGGAGCGCAGGCAATGCCGATGCTGGTGTCGATGCTGATATCGCTGCCTTCCAGACTGAAGCTGCGCGAGACGGCATGCACTACCCGCGCGGCCAGCATCGCCGCATCGCTCTCGCAGTCGGCATTTGCCGATTGGATGATCGCGAATTCGTCGCCGCCGAGACGGCTTACCATGTCGTTTTCACCAAGCACGGCGGAAATCCGCGAGGCCACCGCCACCAGCAGGGAATCGCCGGCGGCGTGTCCCAGCGTGTCATTGACGGCCTTGAAGCGGTCCAGATCGAGCAGCATGACATTGAACGGCTGGCCTGACGCGGCAAGCTGTTCGAGACGGTTTTCCAGCGTCTTCATCAGCAGGACGCGATTGGGCAGCCCGGTCAGCGCATCGTGATGGGCCATATGCTCCAGCTGCTGCGCCATATCGCGAATCTGCCGCAGGCGTCCGCGTTCCAGAACCGCCTCGCGCAACGTTTCAATGGCGGTAGCCATGTCGCCGATTTCGTCCCGCCGCTCCTGAAATGGCGTGGCGACATCCGTTTCCTCGCGGGCGATCCGAAGCGTCGCCTGCACCAGCGCCGGGACCGGTTTGAGGAAATGCCGGGCGATGACGGTCACAAGTGCGCCGGTGACGGTCAAGACCACGATCAGGGCGGCGAGCGAATTATAGATCAGCTTGCGCTGCGCGCCATAAAGCGCGTCCGAGCCGCCAATGCTGACGGCGACCGCGCCGATGGGTTTCTTCGTTTCCGTGCTTATGATCGGCAGCAGGCCGATATAATGGCTGGATTCGCCGATGGTCGCAAAACCGGTGGAAAAACGCGCGGCGACCGCATCGCGGGAAAAGATGGGATCGGTCGCGAGCGGCTTTTCATCGTCGTCCGTGGCGTTGTCGAAGGCCGCCGCGATCTGCCGGAAGCCGGAATCCGCCTGGTCATAACGGAAAAGCCAGACGGCATTCTTAGTCTGTGCGCCGATAAGCGCGAGAACGTCGCTGGGGTTGAAGCCGGTGACGAGAATGGATTCGTCGTCGCCGATGGGTTTGTCGGTCAATATGCCGTTGACCTGCCCGTCGGCATCGGCGGTAACGCTGACATAGGTATAGATGCTGCGAAGCGTGGCGCTGGCGATCTGCGAATTGACGCGGGCCTGGTTGAGCCATTGCTCGCTGGCGGCGGCGACGAACATATACCAGCCGACAAGCGCGCCGATGCTATAGGAAAAAATCACGCCGCCAAGGAATATCAGGGTTATCTTGCTGGCGAGCGAGCGCCGTCGCGAAAACCGGCCTGGTTCCGGCTGCGTTGGCGAGCGAAGCGTGTGGCCCGGTTCAACCTGTCTATCTGTCCCGCGATAGGCAGTCTCTTCCATTCGCGATAGTCCCCCGCGATGTCGCGTTATAATTGTTTTATGGAATTTTATAGGGCATGCATTTCAATGCTGTCTGCTAAATAATTCAACAAAGTTTAGATGCGATTAAGAATTAATCCCTCTTTTTATAGTCGTAGCTTATATAAGAGGTGTCGCTCTTGCACCTTAGGTTGAAAAAATCGGGGAAGAGAGATGAGCCGTTAAGGATAAACTCCAAAATTCTGCGATCTCCGCCAAGTTTCCCGATCCGGTATGTCTGTCATAGATAACGCAGCGATTGGCCTTGCCAACTGGCCGATAAACGGCATCTTGTGCGCCACATGCTGCTTTCAGGAAAGATATCATGGCTCATAAAGGCAAAAACATCGCGCAGCTTTCCGTTCTCCTCCAGAGCGGCCACCTCGATCCGCGTGCCCTGGTGGAAGAGACGCTGGATGCGATCGGCGGAAGGGACGATCAGGCCGTTTTTGTCGAGTTGACGGCAGCACGGGCGATGTCGGAGGCGGAAGACGCGGCAAAACGAATTGGTGAGGGTCGTTCTAGTGGTGTGCTCGATGGTATTCCGGTGGCCTGGAAGGACCTCTTTGACCTTGAAGGCATGGCGACCACGGCCGGCTCGACGGTGCTTGCGGACGATAAGCCTGCGTCTCGTGACGCGGATGTGGTGACGTCGCTAAAACAGGCGGGCATGATCTGCATCGGCCGCACCAATATGAGCGAGTTCGCGTTTTCCGGTCTCGGCATTAATCCGCATTACGGCACGCCGCGCAATCCTGCTTCCACGGATGGTCACCGTCTGCCGGGCGGCTCTTCGTCGGGTGCGGGCGTCGCCGTGGCTGCCGGCCTGGTGCCGGTGGCGATCGGCACTGATACCGGCGGATCGGTGCGTATTCCCGCCGCTTTCAACGGCGTGGTCGGTTACAAGGCGAGCCGCGGCCGTTATTCGATGCGCGGCGTTTATCCCTTGGCGAAAAGCCTCGATTCGCTCGGGCCGCTCACGCACACCGTACAGGATGCCGTTTGGGTGGATGCCGCCATGCGCGGTAAGGCGGTTGCCGATCTCACACGCGCGCCTCTTTCCGGCCTGGCGCTGGTGGTGCCGGAAACGGTCTTTTTCGACGGCATTGAAGATGGCGTGGCTACCGCCTTCGAGCAGGCGGTGGAACGTCTTGTCCGCGCCGGTGCTTCGGTGCGGCGGCAGGCATTTCCCATTTTTTCGGAGTTGTTCGATCTTATCAGGGAAAAGGGCGCGTTGGTGACGGCGGAAGCCTTTGCCCTGCACAAGATACGGCTGGAATGTGCGGATGCGGCGCGCATGGACCCGCGCGTGGTTGCGCGAACGAAGCTCGGGGCGAATATTTCCATGCCTGATTATATCGCTATCAACGAGGCGCGCGAACGCATGACGGCGGCGTTTACCAACATGATCGACCGGCAGGAGCTGCTGGTATCGCCGACATTGCCGCATGTCGCGGCCAAGGTTGCGCCGCTTCTCGATGATGACGATGCCTTTTTCGCCATGAATGCGAAAACTCTGCGCAACACCCAGATCGGCAATTTTTTCGATCTCTGCGGCGTTTCCATCCCCTGCGGAAAGGGCGATGCGGGCATGCCGGTCGGCCTGTTGCTTTCCGGTCTCCATGACACGGATGACCATGTGCTGGGCGCGGCGATGGCGGCGGAAGAGATTATTCGCGGCTGAGGAAAGGAAAAGGCGGCCTTGTTTGGCCGCCTCTCAACGTATGCTTCAACGCGCCGCCCAGTTGGCGCCGCGGCGGAACATGGTTTTCATCTGCGGCACGGAAAACTCCTTGGCCTGATGGCCGAGCGCGGAATAAAAGACGCGGCCCTTGCCGTATTTGCGTTTCCAGACCACCGGCATGACCACACCGTCGATCCACCAGGCATGGTCGCCGGTGAACTTGGTTGTCGCCAGCACCTCGTTGGAGGGGTCGACATGCATGTAATATTGCTCCGACGTATAGGGGAAATCGGAAATCCCCTCCATCAGCGGGTCGTCGGGGCGGGTGATGTTGACATGGTAGTCGATGATATTGCCGGGATGAGCGACCCATTGTCCGCCGATCATGAACTGATATTCCACGCATTCGCGAAAACTGTCGCCCGCACCGCCATGGAAACCGGCAATGCCGACGCCGTTTTCGACGGCGGTCGTCAGGTTCTTGATTTCTTCCTTCTCGATCTTCGACATGGTGACAATAGGTACAACAAGGCTCAGATCATGCACCGAAGGATCTGCAAAAGCCTCCGTTGAGTGCTCCACATATACCTTGAAGCCATCCTCTTCCAGAATGTCCTTGACGATGGTGGCGCATTCCTGCGGTTCGTGGCCGCTCCAGCCGCCCCAGACGATGAGTGCTTCGCGCATTTATTTCCTCCTCGGGATTATTTGCCGAGCTGGCCGTCGACCAGCGATGTTTCGAGCGGAGCAGGGCGCTCCACCTTGGTGGTGATGGAAACGGTGGTGCCGGTGTCCGATGCCGTCTGGAAGGCCTCCATCACCTCCAGCACATGCAGGGCAAGATCGCCATTGGCGCGGTGCGGGCGGTTCTCGCGGATGGCATGGGCCATGTCCGCCACGCCGATGGACCGGTAATTGCCGTCGGCATAGGGGGACGACAGCGCCTGCGGCTCGAACTCGCCGCCCTTTTTCAGCAATTGCACCTCGCCGCCGAAATGGTTGGGATCGGGCACGATCAGCGTGCCTTCCGTGCCGTAGAGTTCCAGCGGTACATGTTTGTGGCCGGCTACATCGAAGCTCATGCCGACCTGAACCACAGCGCCATTTTCGAAAGCGAGCACGCCGGAGACATGGGTGGCGACATGAACGGGAATTTTTTCGCCATTCTTCGGCTCGCTGGTGATGAGGCGCTCATTGCGTGGCGCAATGGCAAAGCCTGCCACCTTGGCGACCGGGCCGAAGAGGTTGACGAGATCGGTGATGTAATAGGGTCCCATATCCAGCATTGGCCCGCCGCCAACCTCGTAATAGAAGGCGGGGTTCGGGTGCCAGCGTTCATGGCCGGGGCACATGAAAGTGGCCGTTCCGCCGACTGGCTGACCAAGTACGCCATCGTCGATCAGCCGGCGTGCCGTCTGGTGGCCGCCACCGAGGAACGTATCGGGAGCCGAACCAATTCGCAGGCCCTTTGCTTTTGCCGCATCCGCAAGGCGCTTGCCTTCGGTGAAATTGATGCCCAGCGGTTTTTCGGAATAGGCGTGTTTGCCGGCGTCCAGCGCCCGCAGACCCACTTCCACATGTGCCTTGGGGATAGTCAGGTTGACGATGATTTCCACCGACGGGTCAGAAAGAAGCGCCTCCACGCTTGTTGCCTGAAGGCCGAACTCGTCCGCCCGCGCCTTCGCCACGTCCTCGTTCATATCCGCGAGACCGCGAATGTCGAGAATGGGAAACGACGCCATGGCCTTGAGATAGGCGCTGGAAATATTGCCGCAGCCTATGATGCCGATGCCGACCTTGTTCATATGATTCCTCCCGTAAATTAGAAATGCCTGGGCCTGTGCTCAAAATAGCGGGTTAGAGCGCCGGTCCCGTGGTGTTCCATGGCGATTCGTAAAGCTCGTAGAGCGCAACGGCCGCAGCGCCCTGCGCCCATAATTCGTCGCTCGCAACGTCGAAAACCAGCTCCGCGACACCGGCCAGCGAGGGCGGCACGGCGGCGTTGTAGCTGTCGCGAATGCTGGCGATGAAGGGTTCGCCGAGTTCGAGGCTGGAGCCGGTGATGATGACACGCGGCGGCGCAAACAGCGTGACGATATTGGCAAGCGTCAGGCCGAGCGCTGCGCCGGCGCGCGAAGCGGCCGCGATGAGGTCGTTGTCTTCCGCCGCAATCAATGCATGGGCATGCTGCATGCCGCGACCGAGCCGGATCGCCTCGGCAAAGCGCCCATCCGCCGGGCGGGAGCCTAAAATGGCGTTCTCGCCTGCCTGGCTCGCGAGCCGTACCGTGCCTTCAGTGGCAAGACCGATGACGAGGTCGCCGAGATTGTGGCTGAGGCCACCGGCACCGCGAAACAGCTGGTTTTGATGCAGCACGCCAAGCCCAAGCGTCTGTTCGAGCGAAATCAGCACCATGTCTTCGAGATCACGCGCGTGGCCGAACCAGTGATGGGCGAGCGTAATGGCGTGGGCATCGCTTTCGATGATGGTCGGCGAATTCAGCCGCGCCGTCATTTCCTCGGCGAAATTGACGTTCACCTCCCGCAGGATCGGGCTGCTGCGGATTTTACCGGTGCGATGTTCGATGACGCCGGGCAGGCCAAGACAGACCATGTCCACATCTTCGAGTGAAAGACCCGCATCGACCACACAGCGCCGTACTCCGTCTTCAACGAGATCGGCGATAACGCCGATCGGCTGGCGATCGACACGGATTGGAAGAGCGAGGGTGGAAAGGACATTCCCGCAAAAATCGGTGACGACGAAAACCATACGGTTGGCGGCTATCTTTGCCCCCACGACGCGAGCGGCATCCGGGTTCAGCTCCAGCATCACGCGCGGTCTTCCGCGTCCACCTTCCGTCCTGATGTCGCCGAGATGGCGGGTGAGAATCAGCCCATCATCCAGAAGAGAAGCGGTGATGGCGGAAACGGTCGTCGTGGAAAGCTGGGTGCGTTCGCTGATCTCCACCCTGGAAATCGGTCCATGCCGGCGGATGCTGTCGAGCACGCTCAGCCTGTTGATCGCGCGCATCAATTCTGGGTCTGCGGTCTTCATGGGGTCCTGCTGCGATCAATGCCGTTGCCTCCCGATTTATATCGGAATACGGATTAAATAACGGGGTGAGGGTGGGGTGTGTCAAGCGCCAAGCGCAAAAAATCGGCATTGTGCCTTGACAATGAGCGAACCCTGATATGAATTAATCCGCATCGGGGAATAAATGAGGATATCCCCAGGGAGGATCACCATCATGACGATTTGGCACGCAGGCGCAAGCCTGAGCGGCAAGCTCGTAAGCTTTGCCACAACGACAAGTATTGCTCTCATGCTCGGCGCAGCAAGCGCCTCGGCCGCGACGGTCGTAAAATGGATGCATGTGGAACTGGACCCGAAATCCGTGGCCGTCTGGGAGGAGATCGCCAAGGAATACGAGGCCAAGCACCCCGATGTCGACATCCAACTGCAGTTCCTCGAAAACGAGGCCTTCAAGGCGAAGTTGCCGACGCTGCTGCAATCCAACGACGTGCCCGACTTCTTTTATAGCTGGGGCGGCGGCGTCCTTGAGGAGCAGTCTAAGACTGGTGCGCTGAAGGATCTGACCGAGGTTTTCGATGCCGATGGCGGCAAACTGCGCCAGGCCTATAATGCGTCTGCAATCGACGGCCTGTCCTTTGACGGCAAGGTCTGGGCCGTGCCTTATCGTGTCAGCCTTGTCAGCTTCTTTTATAATAAGGAACTGTTCGCCAAGGCAGGTGTGAAGGCCGAGGATATCAAGACCTGGGCGGATTTCAGCGCAACCGTCAAGAAGATCAAGGACGCGGGCATCGTGCCGATTGCCGGCGGCGGCGGAGAAAAATGGCCGATCCATTTCTACTGGAGCTACCTCGTCATGCGCAATGGCGGGCAGGCCGTGTTTGATGCCGCCCGCAAGGGCGAAGGCGAAGGCTTCATGGACCCTGCCATCATCAAGGCGGGTGAGCAGCTGGCCGAGTTCGGCAAGCTTGAACCTTTCCAGCCCGGTTATCTCGGCTCCACCTGGCCGCAGGCGCTCGGCGTCTTTGGTGACGGCAAGGCTGCAATCATTCTCGGCTTCGACAATACCGAAGCGAACCAGCGCAAGAATGCCGGCGACGGTAAGGGTCTGGCCCCTGAAAACATCGGGCGCTTTGCCTTCCCGGTTGTCGAAGGCGGTGCCGGCAAGGCCACCGATACGCTGGGCGGCCTGAACGGTTGGGCGGTCACCAAGAATGCGTCCAAGGAAGCGATCGATTTCGCCACTTTCCTCACCAGCAAGGAAAGCGAAGAGAAGATGGCGACCGCCGGTATGATCCTGCCGGTCGCCACGGGTGCAGCCGGTGCGGTGAAGAACCCGCTGTTGGCGGATTCGGCCAAGCAGCTCGCCGCCTCCACCTGGCACCAGAACTTCTTCGATCAGACGCTCGGCGCCGCCGTCGGCCGCGTCGTCAATGATATTTCGGTCGAGATCGTATCCGGCCAGATGACCGCCGAAGAAGGTGCCCAGCAGATTCAGGACGCATTCGAGCTGCGCTGATCTGACGATTTCCATGGCAGCGCCGCGAATGTGCGGCGCTGCTTATCTGCCTCCATGAAAGCGGATAGAGATGACGGATATTTCCATGACTTCTGCGTCCATGCCGGCGCGTGGCGCGACAAAGGGTAGGCGCAAGCGGAGTTCAGTCGCGCATGATCGGGCGCTGACCCTATTGGTGTTCCTGCCGCCCGCGCTGCTACTCTTTACCCTGTTCGTCATCCTGCCCATGGGTGAGGCGGCGTGGTATAGTCTTTATCGCTGGAACGGTTACGGCACACCGACCGATTTTGTCGGTCTGAAGAATTTCCAGGTCCTGTTCGGCAATGCCGCCTTTTCACAGGCTTTGCTCAATAACGGCCTGATCATCCTCATCTCGATCCTGATCCAGATACCGCTCGCCATCTGGCTTGCCATGATGCTGGCGCATCGCATTCCCGGCGTCGTTGCCTTCCGGCTGGTGTTCTTTCTGCCTTACGTTCTGGCGGATGTTGCTGCGGGTCTGATCTGGCGCTTCGTTTATGATGGCGACTATGGCCTATTCGCCGCCATCTCCAATTTCTTCGGCTTCGCCAATCCTTACGTGCTGGCCGACAGAGATGTGGCGATCTATGCCGTGCTAGGCGTCATCGTGTGGAAATATTTCGGTTTCCACATGATGCTGTTCATCGCGGGCCTTCAATCCGTCGACAAGAATGTACTGGAAGCGGCCGAAATCGACGGCGCGTCCGGCTGGCAGAAATTCCGCTACGTCACGCTGCCGATGCTCGGCTCCACGGTTCGCCTTTCCGTCTTCTTTGCGGTCATCGGCTCGCTGCAACTGTTCGACATGATCATGCCGCTTACCGGCGGCGGTCCATCCAACTCCACGCAGACCATGGTCACCTTCCTCTACACTTACGGCGTCATGCGTATGCAGGTGGGCCTTGGCAGTGCGGTGGGCGTTGTTCTTTTCGTCATCTGCGTGACGCTCGCCTTCGGTTACAAAAGGATATTCATGCGCCATGACTGACACATCCACTTCCGTGCGCATGCCGCTGCAAACCAAGCTTTATCTCTATATCTCGCTGAGCCTGATCGCGGCCGTCGTGCTCATTCCGCTTCTGACGACGGCCCTTGGCGGCTTCAAGACGCTGGGAGACCTGCGCGTCAACCCGTTCGGTATCCCGGCCGAATGGCAATGGGCCAATTACGGCGATATCCTGCTTGGCAAACGCTATTGGCTGCAGATATTCAATTCGCTGGTCATCGCATTGCTGACGGTCTTTCTCACGCTGACCGTCTCAGCCATGGCCGCCTTTACCTTCGCGCATGTAAAATTCTTCGGCTCGTCCTTCCTGCTCAATTATTTCCTGCTGGGGCTGATGTTCCCGGCGGCCACGGCCATCCTGCCGCTGTTCATCCGCATTCGCGATTTGGGCCTTCTCGACACCTATTGGGGTGTGGTGCTGCCGCAGGTGGCTTTCGGCCTTGGCATGAGCATTCTTCTGTTCCGCAACTATTTCCGCAATTTGCCGGATGAGTTGTTTCAGGCAGCATTCGTGGATGGCTGCGGGTATCTGCGCTTCTTCTGGCACATTTCCGTGCCGCTATCGCGGCCGATCGTGGCGACCGTTGGCATCGTCTCTTTCGTCGGCAGCTGGAACAGCTACATCCTGCCGCTCATCATGCTGAATTCGGAATCGAAATATCCCTGGCCGCTCGGCATCATGGTGTATCGCGGCGAATTTGGCACGGAATGGCAGCTGGTTCTCGCCTTCATCACGCTGACGATCCTGCCGACAGTCATCGTCTTCTTCCTTGCACAGAAACACATCATCGCGGGCCTGACGGCCGGTGCCGTCAAATCGTGACATGAAAGGAGCAAAATATGGCTTCCGTCGAACTTAAGGATATCCGCAAGTCCTATGCCGCGCTCGATGTCATTCACGGCATCTCACTCGATATTGCCGATGGTGAATTCATCGCGCTGGTCGGCCCTTCGGGTTGTGGCAAGTCCACGCTGTTGCGCATGATCGCGGGGCTGGAGGAAATCACCAATGGGGAGATTCTCATCGGCGACAAGGTGGTCAATGGCATGACCCCGCGCGAGCGCAACATCGCGATGGTATTCCAGTCCTATGCGCTTTATCCGCATATGACAGTGGCTGAAAACATGGGCTTCAACCTGAAACTTGCCGGCCAGCCGAAAAGCGTAATTGAAGAGCGCGTTGCGGAGGCCGCCCGCATGCTCGATCTCGGCAAGCTTCTCGACCGTAAGCCCTCGCAGCTTTCCGGCGGCCAGCGCCAACGTGTCGCCATGGGGCGCGCCGTTGTGCGCAACCCGGCCGTCTTCCTGTTCGATGAGCCGCTTTCAAACCTCGATGCCAAGCTACGCGTGCAGATGCGCAGCGAAATCAAGGCGTTGCACCAAAAGGTCGGAACGACCTCGATTTATGTCACCCATGACCAGATCGAGGCGATGACTCTGGCCGACCGGGTGGTGGTGCTCAATCAGGGCCGTATCGAGCAGCAGGGTACGCCGCTCGAACTTTACAAGACCCCCGCCAATCTCTTTGTCGCCGCCTTCATTGGCTCGCCCGCGATGAACCTGATCGAGGGTGTGGTGGATGGCGAGGGCGACCAGCCTGCCGCCCGGCTGAAGGATGGGACGGCGATCCGCATCGCCGCTGACAGAAAGGTCAAGCGCGGCCAGTCGGTCACGATCGGGCTACGCCCGGAACATATCGGTTCGGCGATCGGCGGAGATATCTCGCTTACGGGCAGAACGGTACTTGTGGAGCCAACCGGCGCACAGACCCATGTGGTCTTCGAACTCGCAGGCGATCAGGTCACCGCAGTGGTGGATGGCGAGCAGCTGGTGAAGGTCAATACACCCTTTGCCGCCAGCGTTCATCATGAGCGGGTACATGTCTTCGACAGGGCGAGCGGGCTCGCGCTCTAAGCGCCCCCAATGTTTTGATGGAATGCTGAAATTCTCTTGCCCTTTCGCTTTTGGGGCTTGTCTGAAAATAACGAGCGGTTAGCTTGGCGCTTGGGATCGAAGCGGGTTACCGCGCAACTGTATCGATGCAGGAGGAGATTTTAATGAGAACGATCAAGGGACCGGCGCTTTTTCTCGGCCAGTTCGCAGGCGATGCCGCACCGTTCAACAGCTGGGACAGCATAACCAAATGGGCGGCTGAGAAAGGCTATATCGGCGTGCAGGTGCCGACCTGGGCAAGCCAGCTGATCGATCTCAAAAAGGCCGCGGAATCGAAGGATTATTGCGACGAGTTCGCCGGTGTCGCGCGCCAGAATGGCGTGGAAGTCACCGAGCTTTCCACTCACCTGCAAGGTCAGCTCGTCGCAGTTCACCCGGCTTATGACGAGGCCTTCGATGGTTTTGCCGCACCGGAAGTGCGCGGCAACCCCAAGGCGCGCCAGGAATGGGCGGTGGAGCAGGTAAAGTTTGCGCTGAAAGCCTCAAGAAATCTCGGCATCAAGGCACATGCGACATTCTCCGGCGCGCTTGCCTGGCCGTTCGTCTACCCGTGGCCGCAGCGCCCGGCTGGTCTGGTGGAAACGGCCTTCGACGAACTGGCGAAACGCTGGACCCCGATCCTCGATTATGCCGATGAACAGGGCGTAGATGTCTGCTACGAAATCCATCCCGGCGAAGATCTGCACGATGGCGTGACATTCGAGATGTTCCTGGAGCGCGTGAAGAACCACAAGCGCGCCAACATGCTCTACGACCCCTCGCATTACGTGCTGCAATGCCTCGATTATCTCGACAATATCGACATATATAAAGACCGTATCAAGATGTTCCACGTCAAGGATGCGGAGTTCAATCCAACCGGACGGCAGGGCGTCTATGGTGGTTATCAGGGCTGGGTCAACCGTGCCGGCCGGTTCCGCTCGCTCGGTGACGGGCAGGTTGATTTCGGTGCGGTCTTCTCCAAGATGGCGGCCAATGATTTTGACGGCTGGGCCGTGGTTGAGTGGGAATGCGCATTGAAACATCCTGAAGACGGCGCCCGCGAAGGGGCGGAATTCGTCAAGGCGCATATCATCCGCGTCACGGAAAAAGCCTTTGACGACTTCGCATCCAGCGGCACCGACGATGCGGCCAACCGCCGTATGCTTGGACTTTGAGAGCATTGCAGAGGAAACATTATGGCTATTGAAGGAAAGACAACCGACAAGGCGAACAAGCGGATTCGTCTTGGCATGGTGGGCGGTGGTTCGGGTGCCTTTATCGGTGGTGTTCACCGCATGGCAGCAAGGCTCGACAATCGTTTCGATCTCGTGGCAGGGGCCCTGTCCTCGACCCCGGAAAAATCCCTGGCTTCCGGCCGTGAGCTGGGGCTCGATCCCGAACGATGCTACGGCTCTTTCGAGGAAATGGCCGAAAAAGAAGCGCTGCGAGAGGATGGCATCGAGGCGGTGGCGATCGTCACCCCAAACCACGTCCATTATCCGGCCGCGAAGGCGTTTCTGGAGCGCGGCATCCATGTCATCTGCGACAAGCCGCTGACCTCCAATCTGGAAGACGCCAAAAAGCTGAAGGAAGTGGCCGACAAGGCGGACGCCCTGTTCATCCTGACGCATAACTACACTGGCTACCCCATGGTACGGCATGCGCGGGAACTGGTGGAATCGGGCGCTCTCGGCACGATCCGTCTGGTGCAGATGGAGTATCCGCAGGACTGGCTGGCGGAACCCATTGAGCAGACGGGCGCCAAGCAGGCCGTCTGGCGCACCGACCCGGCGCAATCGGGTGCGGGTGGTTCCACAGGCGATATCGGCACGCATGCCTATAATCTTGGATGCTTCATTTCCGGCCTGGAAGTCGACGAACTGGCGGCGGATGTGCACACCTTCGTCGAAGGCCGCCGGCTGGACGACAACGCGCATGTGATGCTGCGTTTCAAGGCGACGGATGGCAAGCAGGCGGCCAAGGGGCTGCTCTGGTGCAGCCAGGTTGCGGTCGGTCACGAAAACGGGCTGAAAGTTCGTGTGTATGGTGACAAAGCCGGCATCGAATGGACGCAGGCTGATCCGAACTATCTCTGGTTCACGAAGCTCGGCGAACCCAAGCAGTTGATCACCCGCGGCGGTGCAGGCGCCGGGGCTGCGGCGGCGCGCGTCACCCGCATTCCATCGGGCCACCCGGAAGGCTATCTCGAAGCGTTTGCCACCATCTATACTGAAGCGGCCCATGCCATTGAGGCCAGCCGCGACGGCTCGGCGCTGGACAAGGCGGTGATTTATCCGACCGTCGATGACGGGGTAAAAGGCGTCGCCTTCGTTACGGCCTGCGTCGAATCCGGAAAAAAGAACGGCGGCTGGGTGAAGCTGTAAGATTGGACACGACCCTGCCCGCGCATTTCTTCTCCCCGCCGGGGAGAAGAAACAAGCGGTACGGGCTCGCTCCTTCGTTATCGCCTGGTCTCAAGGCTCAAGACTATTGATAAGAGCTAGGAGACATCGACTGCACCCGTTGCGTTACGGGGCAACCGTCCTCGATCTTGGTCCAGGACGAAACGTTGAGCTTCATCTCGCAACGTGCGAGATAGGAGCCGCCATCGACCTTCAGGCAGGATGTCTGGCCGAGTTCGAACATGGCACCGCGATTTCGGCATTTGCAATTGTGGGCATCCGCCAAAGTCGGAATAAGGGCCATGATCAGGCCGAATATGAGTACTCCAGAACGCATGGCTGAAGCTCCAAAGGATATCGCGCTAGGTTACTCCTCTCCGAAGGCATAGTCAAAACGTCTTCCCTCCGAGAAGCCCGCGTCGGAAGGCCCATAATAGTCACTGCAAACTTCTCCGCTATTACCCGATCAGAATCGCCCTGATATCATTCACATTCGTCAGGGTCGGTCCCGTGACGACAAGGTCTCCTGCTGCATTGAAAGCGGTGTAGCTGTCGTGGCTCATGAGCGACTGGCGCGGATCGACACCGGCTTTGCGCATGCGGGCAAGCGTGTCCGGTGTCACCACCGCACCTGCCGCATCCTCCACGCCGTCTATGCCGTCGCTGTCGCCGGCAATGGCCCAGATGCCATCCGCACCCTTCAGCGTCAGCGCAAGGCTCAGCAAGAACTCCGTGTTGCGACCGCCCTTGCCTGCCGGTCCCTTGCCGCCAACGCCCCTGTTCAGCGTGACCGTGGTTTCGCCGCCGGAGAGCAGGACGGCCGGGCCTTTGACCGGAAGGCCCTTGCGGCTGGCGGAAAGCGCGATGCCGGCCATGACTGCGCCGACATCTTTTGACTCACCCTCCAGTGAATCTCCGAGGACGAGCGGCGTAAGCCCAAGTTTCACTGCCTCATCCGCTGCCGCCTGCAGGGCGAGCGAGGGGGCGGCGATGAGCCGGATATCTTCCGCGATATCGCCCGCCTTCGGGGTTTCCTCGCCTTTTTCCAGCACCTTGCGCACGTTTTCGGGAAGATCGAGCGCATAACGGGAGACGATTTCCCGCACGGTTTGAATGTCACTCGGATCGGCAACCGTTGGCCCGGAGGCGATCTCTGAGGGGTCGTCACCCGGAACGTCGGAAATCAGCAGTGAAACAACCTTGGCGGGTTTGGCGGCCAGCGCCAGCCGTCCGCCCTTGATGCGGGAGAGGTGTTTGCGCACCGCATTCATTTCGGAAATCGTCGCGCCGCTGGTAAGCAAGGCACGGTTGACAGCCATCTTGTCCTCAAGCGTCATGCCTTCGGCTGGCGCGACCATCAGTGCCGAACCGCCGCCGGAAATCAGTGCGATCACCATATCGTCGGCGGTGAGCCCTTCGACTGCGGCGAGAATGCGTTTTGCCGCTTCCGCGCTCTTCTCGTCGGGCACGGGATGGGAAGCCTCGATGATTTCGATATGCGCCGTCGGCACGGCATGTCCGTAACGCGTCACCACCACACCTGAGAGCTCCACATGTGGCCATGCCGCTTCAAGCGCTGCGGCCATGGCGGCGGAAGCCTTACCGGCGCCCACGACCACGCAACGCCCTTTGGGCGGGGAGGGGAGGTGGTGTTGCAGCACCTTTGCCGGATCGGCGCTGGCGACTGCGGCCATGAAAATGCGGTTGAGAGCGTCTCTTGCGGAGGTGTCGTTCCATGCGGTCATCAGGTCATGCTCCAAGCCAGAGGAAGCCGAGCGCAAACAATGCCGGCAATGCCTGAATGAACAGGATCTTCATATTGGCAGTGATCGCGCCGAAAATACCGGCGATCAGAACGCAAGTCAGGAAGAAAACCTTGAAGCTGAGCCCGTCATCGCCCTGTGTGAGCCCATAGATCAGCCCGGCTGCGAGAAAGCCGTTATAAAGCCCCTGATTGGCGGCAAGCACTTTTGTCTGCCGGGCGAAATCCGCCGAGAGACCAAAGGCTTTTCGGCCGGCCGGCTTTTCCCACAGCAGCATTTCCAGAATGACGATGTAGATATGAATCGCCGCAACCACGGCAATCAAGATGCTGGCGATCATCGGTGGTTCCTCCAAACCATGATGTCCGTTGCCTGCGGCTGTCGGGGGAAAACAGGCGGCGAGCGGACAATTCCGTTTTAACGATGGGGCAGAGCGCCGCAAGGCCAGAAATCCTCTCTTCCCGTGCAAACTGTTGAAGAGCGCCAACCTGTTGCTTGACTCTTTACCGAAATAGGAACAAAACAAGAACAATTAAGATGAATAACCGGAATTGAAACCTGTCATGCCATGCAAAAGCGCGCGGATCAGTTGCTCCTTGTCGAAGAGCTGCGTGAAAGGCTGGAAAGGATCGGTAACGGCGCTCCGCGCCTGCACGAAACTTTGCCTTTCGGCGTGGATGCCCTCGACCATCACCTGCCGGGAGGCGGGCTAAAGCTCGGCTGCCTGCATGAGGTGAGCGGCGGCGGCAATGGCGCTGTCGATGGCGCGGCGGCTGCCCTTTTTGCGGCCGGTGTGGCGGCAAGGCTTTCCGGCAAGGTTTTATGGTGCGTCACCCGACGGGATCTGTTCATGCCGGGGCTGACGCAGGCGGGCCTGTCGCAGAACCGGCTCATCATCGTTGAATGCCGCGATGAGAAAGGCGTGCTCGATTGTTTCGAGGAGGGCCTACGCTGCAATGGTTTCGGCGCGGTGATGGGCGAACTGGCGAAACTGCCGATGAACGCCTCGCGACGGCTGCAACTGGCGGCGGAAACATCAGGGGTAACCGGTATTGCCATCCGCCGTTTCAGGCGTCCGGCCGATGCGGCGCTGTTCGGCGAGCCGACCGCGTCCGTTACACGCTGGCGGATTTCCGTGCGGCCCTCTTCGCCTTTGCCGGTGCCGGGGGTGGGCAGGCCGCGCTGGTTTCTTGAACTCTTGCGATGTCGCGGCGGCGAAAGCGCCGAATTTGAAGTGGAAGCCTGTGATGCAAAGGGTCGTCTCGCTCTACCTGCCGACATGGCCGACGGATCGCTTCCGGCGTCTTTCGGGGCAGAACGCGCCGCCGGTTGAAACGCCGCTGGTCATGATTGGCCGCCAGGGCAGCCGCCGGCTGGTGCTGGCGCTCGACAAGGCGGCAAAGGCGGCGGGTATCCGTCCCGGCACGCCGGTCAGCAAGGCGCAGGCGCTGGTGCCGGGTCTTCTCGTGGAAGATCTGGACTCGGCTGGTGACGCCCGCGCCCTTGAGCAATTGGCCTTTCATTTTTTACGCATCTACGCCCCCATTGTCGCTGCCGACCCGCCGGACGGGCTGGTGCTGGACACAGCGGGTGCTGACCATCTGCACGGCAATGAGACGCTGATGCTGAGCGGCATGGTCAACCGCCTGCATGCCGCAGGCTTTGCCGCCCGCGCCGCCATTGCCGATAGCTGGGGGGCGGCTCATGCGCTGGCACGTTTCAGCCGTGAGGAAATCAGCATCATACCGCCGGGTAGCCAGAGAGCGGCGATCAGCGGCCTGCCGCTTTCTGCGCTGAGGCTGGAGGAGCGTATCGTTTCCGGGCTGAAAGTGCTCGGCTTCCGCAGCATCGGTGAGCTTGCCGAAGCCCCGCGCGCGCCGCTGACCCTGCGTTTCGGCCCCGAGCTTGTCCGCCGTCTCTCCCAGGCTTTCGGAGAGATCGGCGAACCCATCGAACCGGTGCGGGTGGCCGAGCTGGTGGAGGTGCGGCGCGCCTTTCCCGAACCCATCGCAGCAGCGGAGACGATTGCCCGTTATACGCAGAAGCTCGTTGTTGACCTTTGCGCCGCGCTGGAAAAGCGCGGTCTTGGTGCTCGCCGGGTCGATCTGGTGCTGCACAGGGTCGATAGTGGTCTGCAGGCCATAAGGGCGGGCACATCAAGACCGGTGCGCGATGTCAAACAGCTGGTCCGGCTTTTGACCGACCGGATCGACACCATCGATCCCGGCTTCGGCATCGAGATGATGGTGCTGACCGCCACCCATGCCGAACCGCTTCTCGCCGCACAGGCTCGATCCTCGCTTCTGGAGGAGGGGCGTGCGGACATCGCCGATACGGTCGATATCATCCTCAATCGTGGCCACAGGGTCTATCGTTACGCGGCGGTGGCGAGCGATGTGCCGGAACGCTCCCTTACCCCCGTTGCGGCGCTTGCGCCAGAAGATAGGCTCGGCTGGCCTGGCCACTGGCCGCGTCCGGTCCGGCTTTTTGCAAGGCCGGAACCCATCGAAACGCTGGCGCTGCTGCCGGACCATCCGCCGCGTTATTTCCTCTGGAAGGGCGTGCGCCACAATGTGCGGCGCGCCGACGGGCCGGAGCGGGTGTTCGGTGAATGGTGGAAACGCGACCGGGAAAAGGCCGCCGTGCGCGATTATTTCACGGTGGAAAATGAAAGCGGCGAGCGCTTCTGGATTTTCCGCTCCGGTGATGGCGAACATGCGGAAACGGGCTCTCAGGGCTGGTTCATCCATGGGGTCTTCGCATGAGCGCGACCCGTTATGCCGAACTTCAGGTGACCACGCATTTTTCCTTCCTGCGCGGTGCAAGCTCCTGCGATGAACTGTTCGAACAGGCCAAAAACCTCGGCATCGAGGCGCTCGGTATCGTGGATCGCAACAGCCTTGCGGGCATTCCCCGCGCTTACGAAGCCGCCAATAATCATGGCGTCCGCCTCGTCATCGGCTGCCGGCTCGATCTGGATGACGATATTTCCGTGCTTGCCTATCCCATGGATCGCCAGGCCTACGGCCGTCTTTGCCGGGTGCTTTCCGTTGGCAAAAAAAGAGGCGGCAAGGGCAAATGCCGGCTGACATGGGACGATCTCGTCACCTATGGCGAAGGACTGATCGTCGTGCTGCTCGCCGATCTGGCCGACGATCTCTGCGCGCTTCGCCTGCGCCGGCTCAAGGCTGCTTTTTTCGACCGCGCCTATATGGCGCTCAGTCTCAGAAGGCGGCCCAACGACCAGATGCGGCTTTTCGAACTGTCGAACATGGCGCTAGCCGCAGGGGTGCCGACCGTGGTGACCAATGACGTGCTGTTTCATGTGCCCGAGCGCCGCATGCTGCAGGATGTCGTCACCTGTATCCGGCACAATTGCACCATCGATGAGGCGGGGTTCCGCCGCGAGCGCCATGCCGACCGTTATATGAAACCGCCGGAAGAGATGCACCGGCTGTTCGCCCGTTACCCCGAGGCGCTCTCCCGCAGCCTTGAAATTGCGAAACGCTGCAAATTTTCGCTGAAAGAACTGGTCTACCAATATCCCGAAGAGCGTAGCCTGCCGGGGCTGACGGCGCAGCAGGCGCTGGAAAAGATGGTGTGGGAGGCGGCGCCGGGGCGGTATCCGGATGGTTTGCCGGATAAGGTGGAAAAGGCTTTGCATCACGAACTTGGCCTGATCGGCAGGCTGGAATATGCTCCCTATTTCCTGACGGTGAATGCTATCGTTCGCCATGCACGCTCGCTGGATATTCTCTGTCAGGGACGCGGCTCGGCCGCCAATTCGGTGGTGTGTTACGTGCTTGGCATTACCGCCATCGATCCCGTCAAGGTCGATCTCCTGTTCGAACGTTTCGTTTCCGAGGAGCGACGCGAACCGCCGGATATCGATGTGGATTTCGAACATCAGCGGCGCGAGGAGGTCATCCAGTGGGTCTATGATACCTATGGTCGCGACAAGGCCGCGCTGTGCTCGGTCGTCACCCGTTATCGCGGCCGCGGGGCGTTGCGCGATGTCGGCAAGGTTCTGGGGCTGCCCGAAGATTTGACGAAGCTGCTATCCTCACAGGTCTGGCGCTGGAGCGAAGGGGTGGATGAGAAGCAGCTCAAGGAGCTGAACCTCAATATGGAGGACCGCCGCCTGAAGCTTGCATTCGAGCTTGCCAACCAGCTTGTTGGTACGCCGCGCCACCATAGCCAGCATCCGGGCGGCTTTGTTCTGACCCATGACCGGTTGGACGAGTTGGTGCCGATCGAACCTGCTGCCATGGACAAACGGCAGATCATCGAATGGGACAAGGACGATGTCGATATCATGAGGTTCATGAAAATGGACTGTCTGGCGCTCGGCATGCTCTCCTGCATGAAGCGCGGCTTCAACATGCTGGAAGAACGTACCGGTGATAAGTACGATCTCGCTACCGTGCCGCAGGATGACGATCCCACCTATGAGATGATCCAGAAGGCCGATACGCTTGGTACCTTCCAGATCGAAAGCCGGGCGCAGATGTCGATGCTACCGCGGTTGAAGCCGAAGATATTTTACGATCTCGTCATACAGGTCGCGATTGTTCGCCCCGGCCCCATTCAGGGCGATATGGTGCATCCTTATCTGCGCCGCCGTGATGGGAAAGAGAAAGAGCATTACCCTAAAGAGGAATTGAGAGGGGTACTCGGCAAGACGCTCGGTGTGCCGCTGTTTCAGGAACAGGCCATGCGTGTCGCAATCGAATGCGCCGGTTTTTCACCCGGCAAGGCGGATCAGTTGCGCCGCGCCATGGCAACCTTCAAGAATGTCGGTACCATCTCCAAATTCAGGCAGGATCTGATCGATGGCATGGTGGAGCGCGGTTATGAGAAAGAATTCGCCGAACGCATCTTCAAACAGCTCGAAGGTTTCGGCAGCTACGGTTTCCCTGAAAGCCATGCGGCTTCCTTCGCGCTGATCGCCTATGCCTCCTCATGGCTGAAATGCCATTATCCAGATATTTTCTGTACGGCGCTTCTCAATTCGCAGCCCATGGGTTTTTACGCCCCGGCGCAGATCGTGCGAGATGCGCGTGATCATGGCGTGGAGGTGCGCCCAGTCTGCGTCAATAACAGCCGCTTCGATTGCACGCTGGAGCCGACGGGCAAACGAGATGTAAATGGCAAGGAGCGTTATGCCGTGCGGCTCGGCATGCGTCTGGTGAAGGGGCTTGCCAACAAGCACGCTGCCGATATCGTCGCCGCCCGGCAGGACCGGCCTTTTGCCTCGGTGGACGATCTCTGGCGAAGGGCGGGCGTTCCGACCGCCGCCCTGGTCTGCCTAGCGGAGGCCGATGCCTTTCTGCCGTCGCTTTCGCTTGCCAGACGCGAGGCGCTCTGGGCCATCAAGGCTCTGAGGGATGAGCCGCTGCCGCTTTTTGCTGCTGCTGCCATCAGGGAAAATGCCGTTATCGAGGAGCTTCAGGAGCCCTCCGTTGCGCTTCGGCCCATGACTGACGGTGGCGAGGTGGTGCAGGATTACGGCCATGTGGGGCTGACCCTGCGCGAGCATCCCATGACCTTCCTGCGCCGCGATCTTTCCCGCCGCCGCATAGTAACCTGCGCGGAGGCGGCGCGTGTGCGGGATGGCACATGGCTGGAAACGGCGGGGCTAGTGCTGGTGCGCCAGCGTCCCGGCTCGGCAAAGGGTGTGATTTTCATGACGCTGGAGGATGAGACGGGCATCGCCAATGCCGTCCTTTGGGTCAAGACCTTCGAAAAATACCGGCGCGTGGTGCTGTCGGCCGGCATGGTCGGCATTTACGGCAAGATCCAGCGGGAAGGCGAGGTGGTGCATCTGGTCGCCCACCGGCTGACCGATCTGTCGCAGGCGCTGGCCAGTGTGGGCGAGCGCAACCGCGCCTTTCCCCTGCCGCATGGGCGTGGCGACGAGTTCCACCATGGCACGCCGCCGGAGGATCATCGCGCGTTCCGCAAACGTCCCCAACCTGTCTTGGAGAATGATGACACGGTCGAGCGGATAAAGGTCATTTCACGCAATTTCCACTGAGAAGCTTTTAAGCCGCATCTTCCAACCCGGCCGCATCTTTCCTGCGAAACTGGCTCGGTGGCGCACCGAGCACCCGTTTGAAGGCCCGGCTGAAGGAGGCTTCGGAATCGTAACCGAGCTTTTCTGCCGCCACCGTCACGCGCATGCCTTCGCGCAGCCAGAGCCGTGCCTGATGCATGCGTACGCGCACCACATAACGCGCCGGGCTTTCGCCCACTATGCGGGTGAAGCGTTCCGCGAAACTGGAACGGGATGCACCCATAAGCGAGGCGAGTTCTTCCACGCTCCAGTCTTTTTCTGGGTTGAGATGAATGGCGGCCAGTACCCGGCCGAGTTCGGGATTGCGCACGGCGGCGAGCCAGCCGCTGGAATCGCCGCAGCCATGTTCCACCCATGTGCGGATCAGGGTTGCGGTCAGCACATCGGCAAGCCTTGCCAGAATACCGCCTGCGCCGACGCGGTTCAGCTCCACCTCGCGCGCCATGGCGTCCAAGAGATGGGGAATTGCCGGGTCGCTTTTGGCCAGATCGCTGGTCAGCATCACATCCGGCATCAGCTGCAACAGCGGGTGCAGATTATCCATATTGAACCGCATCGAGGCGGTAAAGGCCACGGTATCGCCGCCCGCGCTGGCGCATTCCATATCAAAAATGCCCTGGCAAACTTCCTTTTTGCCAAACCTGTCAAAGGAAGAGGGCGTCACATTCTCGCCGCTGGCAAGCACATGGGCGTGACCCCTCGGCAGAAGCACGGCATCGCCGCATTTGAGCGTCTGCCATTCGCCGGAAGGCTTCTGCAGTTTCGCCTGACCGACGCCGATGAAATGAAACCGTGCAGCGTCCTGTTCGGGAAAAGCCGTCGCCCAGGGTGTTGCCATGCGGCAACGGCCGTATTCCACACCGTCCAGTCTCAGGCCACGCAGCATCTCGGTCAGGGCATCATTCATGGCAGCTCTCAAAATTCGGACGATCGGTTAAGGAATTTTGATTTTATGGCATGAAAACGCCTGGATGTCACGTGCTGCGTGAAGAGCGGCCTGCGAAGCGGGCCACTGTGGTTCCGTGCCGGAGGGAGCTCTAAACCGTCTTGATCGCGTTCTGCGTGCGGTCCTTGCCGACCTCGATCACGTGACGCATAGCCTTTACCGCCGCATCCGCGTCACGCGCCGCAATTGCATGCACGATGCGCAGATGGTTGGAGGCGATTTCGGCGATGGTGCCCGTCGAAGCGGCTGGCGACGACAGCTGGAAGGAGATGGCCAGCGCGGCTTCAATCAGGCCGCTTGCCGAGCGCATGAAGGGATTGCCGGACATATGCGCCACGGCAAGGTGGAATTCGAGATCGACTTTGGCGATGCTTTCGGGCGTATGTTTCGGATTGTCGAATTTGGCGGCGATGACATAGAGGGACACGATGTCGTCATTGGAGGCCTGCAGGGCCGCTGCGGCTGCCGCCGCCGGTTCCAGCGCCAGGCGGATTTCCGCCAGATGCTTGACGAATTCCTGGTCTATGCCGGCCTCGCAGCGCCAGCCCAGTACATCCGGATCGAAGAAGTTCCAGCTCGAACGGTCGAGAACGCGGGTGCCGACCTTCGCTTTGGGCTCCACCAGTCGCTTCGCCGCCAGCGTCTTCATCGTCTCGCGCAGCACGGTTCGAGAGACGCCGAAGCGCATGGAAAGCTCCGCGTCGTTGGGCAGCAGGGAGCCTTCCGCAATTCTGCCCGAAACGATGGCGCTGCCGAGTTCGGAAACCACATGGGCGTGGCTGTTCCGGCGTTTTCGCCCGCTAATCGTCGTTTCGAGCAGCCCCAAGCAAGCCTCCCTTGGCAATTATGCCGGATGCGGTCCGGCCAGTCTCCTGTTTGAATACCAGATGATTGCGCGCTGCAACACGATGAAGATGAAAAGCAGCACACCGATGACGATTTTCGTCCACCAGGAAGAAAGCGTTCCGTCAAAAACGATGTAGGTCTGGATCAGCCCCTGTATCAGAAGGCCGATGAAGGTTCCTGCCACCAACCCCGTGCCGCCGGTCAAAAGCGTGCCGCCAATGACGACGGCGGCGATGGCGTCGAGTTCCACCCCCACCGTCGCCAGCGAATAACCCGACGAGGTGTAGAGCGTGTAGACGATGCCGGCGAGGCCGGAGAGGAAACCGGAAAGCGCATAGATGCCGATGGTCGTCGCCCCGATCGGCACGCCCATCAGCTCTGCCGATTGCGGGTTGCCGCCAAGCGCGTAGACATTGGCGCCGAAGCGGGTGCGGCTGGCGATCAACATGCCCGCCGCAAAAACGAGGAGCATCAGCATGGCCAGTGCCGTCAGCCTGCCGCCGCCGGGAAAGCGATAATAAAAGCCCTGTATCGCATCGATGAAGGGATGCGAGATCGGCACAGACTGGGTGGAGATGAGGTAAGCCGCGCCACGCGCCAAAAACATGCCGGCCAGCGTCACCACGAAAGGCGGGATCGACAGGAAGCGGATCATCGCCCCCATCAGGCAACCGAACAGCGTCGAGACCGCCAGCACGATGGCGAAGGCGAGCAGCGGATGGATATTATAGGTGCCGACCATCACGGCTACGAAGACGCTGGTAAAGGCGATGACCGAGCCGATGGAGAGATCGATGCCGCCCGACAGGATGACGAAGGTCATGCCGACGGCCGCGATGCCGAGAAAGGCGTTGTCTGTCAGAAGATTACCTATCACCCGTGTCGAGAACATCGCCGGATATTGCAGCACGCAGAGGAAATAGGCGACCACGAAGATCGTCAGCGTGGTGAGGAAGGGCAGGTTGCGGCTGTGGATCATCGCGCGGTTCCTTCCTTGGTCATGCCATCGGCGGCGGCCGGTTTAGCGTTTGGCTTGGGTGGTCTGACGAAGCCCAGCACCGTGATGATTGCCGGCGATTGCAGCGTCAGCACGACCATGATGATGCCGGCCTTGATGATGAGGTTGAATTCCGGCGGAAAGCCCGAGACGAGGATGCCGGTATTGATGGTCTGGATGATGAGCGCGCCGATCAACGAGGCGGTAATGGAGAAGCGCCCGCCATTCAGAGAGCCGCCGCCGATGACCACCGCCAATATGGCGTCCAGCTCCAGCCACAGACCGGCATTGTTCGCATCCGCGCCGCGAATATCTGCGGTCACGATCATGCCGGCGATGGCCGCGCAGAGGCCGGAAACGGCATAGACGAAGAACAAGAGGAAGCGCGCCTGAACTCCGGCAAGAGCTGCGGCGCGGCGATTGATGCCGGTCGCCTCGATCAGGAAACCAAGCGCGCTCTTGCGCACCAGAAGGCCGATCAACAGCGCCGCCGCCACCCAGACGATGACGGGCAGCGGGATGCCTGCGAACGAGCCGGAGCCGATGGCGGCGAAGCTGTCATTGTTGAAGGTGAGAATGACGCCTTCGGTGATGAGCTGGGCGATGCCGCGTCCCGCCACCATCAGGATCAGGGTGGCAATAATCGGCTGAATATCAAGAAGGGCGACCAGCACGCCGTTCCACAGGCCGCAGGCAATGCCCACCGCAAGTGAGATGACGATGACCGAGGGAATGGAATGGCCATTGCTGATCAGCGTGGCTGCAACCGCGCCGCAGATGGCGATGACCGCGCCGATGGAAAGATCGATGCCCTTGGTGGCTATGACCAGCGTCATGCCGATGGTCAGCAGAGCCACGGGAGCGGCGCGCACGAGAATATCCACCAGACTGCCATAGAGTCGGCCGTTCTGGAACGAAACATGCAGGAAACCCGGAGAAATGATTGTAATCGCTGCCAGAATGATGAAGAGCGCGGCAAGCTGCGGAGCAAGTCGTTTGAAGCGTCGTGTCATTGCTGCCATCATGCCGCCTCCGTTTTCGCCGCATCGGCAATCGCT
Organism: Agrobacterium sp. ST15.13.013; assembly: GCF_027956525.1. Taxonomy (NCBI): domain Bacteria; kingdom Pseudomonadati; phylum Pseudomonadota; class Alphaproteobacteria; order Hyphomicrobiales; family Rhizobiaceae; genus Agrobacterium; species Agrobacterium sp. ST15.13.013. Next base: position 144,218 of record NZ_JAQKGP010000005.1, on the reverse strand, counting down.
CGCATGATGTTGTCGGCGGTCAATTCGCCGCCCTTCAATTCGCTGACATGGCGGCGGTCGGACAATACGACGACACGATGGGCGACGGCGGTCAGTTCTTCCAGTTCGGAGGAGATGACGACGAGCGACATGCCCTCGCTGCAGAGTTTTTCGATCATTTTCAGGATTTCCGCATGCGCACCGATATCGATGCCGCGTGTCGGCTCATCGAGGATCAGAAGCCGGGGATGGGTGGCGAGCCAGCGCGCCAGAATAGCCTTCTGCTGATTGCCGCCGGACAGGAATTTGATCGGCCGTTCGGGGTCGGCCGGACGGATATCGAGCGATTTGATGAAGCTTTCGGCAAGTTCCGCTTTTTGCCGGCGGGAGAGCGGCCGTGCCCAGCCCTGCCGGGCCTGCAGCGCCAGCGCAATATTATCGGTGACGGAAAAGTCGCCGATGATGCCGTCTGTCTTTCGTTCTTCCGGACAGAAGCCGAATCCGGCCGCTATCGCGGCCTCGGGCGACGAAATCGCTACCGGTTTTCCGTCTATCGTCGCGTTGCCGGTATCGGGACGATCAATGCCGAACAGCAGAAACGCGGTTTCCGTTCGGCCGGAGCCAAGGAGACCGGCGACGCCAACGATCTCGCCTGGGCGGATGCCGAGATCGAAAGGGGCGATGCTGCCGCGTTTGCCGTAACCTTCGAAACGGATCGGTGGTTCACCCTCGATAACGGTATCGTCCGCCGCCTGATGTTCCTGGGTGATGTGCTGCATTTCGCGGCCCAGCATCATAGCAATGAGTTCGGATCGCGGCAGACTGCCGATATCGCGCGTGCCGACGAGGCGACCATTGCGCAGAACCGTGACGCGGTCGGCAATATCATAGACCTGATTGAGGAAATGGGTGATGATGATGATGCCGATGCCGCGCGCGCGCAGGTTTCTCAGCACCCCGAACAGCATTTCGACCTCGTGGGCGTCGAGGCTGGCAGTCGGCTCGTCCAGCACCAGTACCTTGCCGGAAAGATCGACGGCGCGGGCGATAGCAATGATCTGGCGGATGGCGACGGAATAGCTGGAGAGCAGGGCGTTGACGTCGATGGCAAGACCATATTGCGTCAGCAGCGCCTGTGATTGCTTCTGCATTGAGGCCCGGTCGATCATGCCGAAGCGGTGGGGCTGGCGGCCAAGAAAGAGATTTTCCGCAACCGTCAGGTTTTCGAGAAGGTTCACTTCCTGGTAGACGGTGCCGATGCCGAGCGCCTGCGCCTCGCCGACATTGGCGGGCGCAATTTCTGCGCCCTCCAGAAAGATCGAGCCGCTGTCGCGGTGATAAACGCCGGTCAGGATTTTGATGAGCGTCGACTTGCCCGCGCCGTTTTCGCCGAGAAGCGCATGGATTTCACCGCGTCCGAGCGAAAAATCAACGCTATCAAGCGCTGTTATCCCGAGAAAGGATTTGCCGATGGCGCGTGCTTCCAGAAGTGGTGCCGTTTCGGACATAGAGCAGTTTCCGTATTGCAATGGGTCTCGCCACGAGGGCGCAGAATGATCACATAAAGCGAGCGGTGGCCGCTCGTTTCTTCTCCCCGCCGGGGAGAAGGTGGCCCGAAGGGTCGGATGAGGGGGAAACATTGCCGGATTTCGGAGAGCTTGCCCCCTCATCCCGCTGCCGCGACCTTCTCCCCGGCGGGGAGAAGAAGCAGGCCACACCCGCTCGCTCCATGAAATCATTCAGTATCGGATTTTCGCCCGTCGTTTCACAACCGAAAGAAACGGCGCAGCTCCTGCGCCGTTTCCCCGAAGAAATGGCTTAGTAGCCCAGATCCTTCTTTGCCTCGTAGACCTTCATCGGGTCATCGGACGCCGTGTAGAGCTTGGATTCGGTCTGAATCCACTTCGGCGGCTCCTTCTTGTCCTTCAGATAGGCTTCAAGGGCGTCGAAAGCGGGTCCCGCCATGTCAGGCGTGAGTTCGACGGTGGCGTTGGCTTCTCCGGCCGCCATGGCCTTGAAGATGTCAGGCACCGCGTCGATGGAAACGATCTTGATGTCGGTTCCAGGTTTCAGGCCGGCTTCCTTGATCGCCTGGATCGCCCCAACGGCCATGTCGTCATTGTGGGCGTAGACAGCGCAGATGTCCTTGCCGCCGCCTTCCGCCTTGATGAAGCTCTCCATCACTTCCTTGCCCTTTGTGCGAGTGAAGTCACCCGTCTGCGAGCGCACGATCTTGATGTTGGCGTGGGAAGCGATGGCCTCTTCGAAACCCTTCTTGCGGTTGATGGCGGGCGAAGAGCCGGTCGTGCCCTGCAATTCCACAACCTTGCAATCCTTGGAGCCGACGTCCTTGACCAGCCAGTCGCCGGCAACCTTGCCTTCGTGAACCTGATCGGAGGTTACGGCCGTCAGGTAAAGATCGTCAGGAGCCTCTATCTGGCGGTCGAGCAGGATGACAGGGATTTTTTCTTCCTTGGCTTCCTTCAGCACGGCGTCCCAGCCCGTTGCGACGACGGGTGCAATCAGGATCGCATCGACGCCCTGCGCAATGAAGCCGCGAACGGCCTTGATCTGGTTTTCCTGCTTCTGCTGCGCGTCGGCGAACTTCAGCGTGACGCCGCGCTTCTCCGCCTGCTGCTTGGTGACGGTGGTTTCAGCCGCGCGCCAGCCGGATTCCGAACCGATCTGCGAGAAGCCGACGGTCAGCGATTGTGCGGAAACACTTGATGCAAGGCACAGCGAAACGGCGACAGTAACTGTCGCGAGAGCTTTTCTCATCTTAATCCTCCCAGAGATGATGTCAGCGTGACGCCAACACTATGAGCATATAGTAATACTCTTGAAAAGAGGCATTTTCGAATAATTGAATTTTTGGGCACGGTATTCATTTGCAAATTTTAGCATTTAACTTGTGATATCAATTAGATGTATAATTCGAGTTTGCCGTTTTGAACGATCTTGTCTGCCGCGTCTTCTGGTGTCGCCGCGCTTGACAGCGTATGATTTTATCTAATAGTAATACAAATAAGAAAGCGATTTTTGTCGGAATTTTCGCGCCCCCGGGACGAAATTTAGTCGGCAAAAGAGGGAGGGAGATTCCGTTGCGTAATCCCGCGATGGGCGTAAATGCCGAAAAATATTCGGTTAAAGCCGAAGTGCAGCTCGATGCCACTCGTCTGGGCTCACTCTGTCGGTTATGCGTGATCTCCGAAACGCTGATTCCATTTTCCTTGTGCGCAACATAAGCTTGTCGCATTTCGTAATATTTTACCGTTGGCCACTTCCGGCTGGAGACCCGCATCATGACGACATCTGATAATCTTCCTGCAACTCAGGGCAAGCTGCGTTCGCGCGCGTGGTTTGACAATCCCGCGAATGCGGACATGACGGCGCTTTATCTCGAGCGCTACATGAACTTCGGTCTCAGCCAGGCCGAACTGCAGTCCGATCGCCCGATCATCGGTATCGCGCAGACGGGCTCTGACCTTTCCCCCTGCAACCGCCACCACCTGGAGCTGGCAAACCGCCTGCGTGAAGGTATCCGTGAAGCCGGCGGCATCGCGATTGAATTTCCCGTGCATCCGATTCAGGAAACCGGCAAGCGCCCAACCGCCGGTCTTGACCGCAACCTCGCTTATCTCGGCCTCGTGGAAGTGCTTTACGGTTATCCGCTCGACGGCGTCGTCCTGACCATCGGCTGCGACAAGACCACGCCTGCCTGTCTCATGGCGGCGGCCACCGTCAACATTCCGGCCATCGCCCTTTCCGTCGGCCCCATGCTGAACGGCTGGTTCCGGGGCGAACGCACCGGTTCCGGCACCATCGTCTGGAAGGCGCGCGAACTGCTCGCGAAGGGTGAGATCGATTACCAGGGCTTCGTCAAGCTCGTCGCCTCGTCGGCTCCCTCCACCGGTTATTGCAACACCATGGGCACGGCAACGACCATGAACTCGCTTGCCGAAGCGCTGGGCATGCAGCTTCCGGGCTCCGCCGCCATTCCGGCGCCTTACCGTGACCGTCAGGAAGTCTCCTATCTTACCGGCCTGCGCATCGTCGAAATGGTGAAGGAAGACCTGAAGCCTTCCGATATCATGACCAAAGACGCCTTCATCAACGCCATCCGCGTCAACTCGGCCATCGGCGGCTCCACCAACGCGCCGATCCACCTGAACGGCCTTGCGCGCCACGTCGGCGTCGAGCTGACGGTGGATGACTGGCAGACCTATGGCGAAGACGTGCCGCTGCTCGTCAACCTGCAGCCGGCCGGCGAATATCTGGGCGAGGATTATTACCATGCGGGTGGCGTTCCCGCTGTCGTCAACCAGCTGATGACCCAGGGACTGATCATGGAAGACGCCATGACGGTCAACGGCAAGACCATCGGCGACAATTGCCGTGGCGCGATCATCGAAGACGAGAAGGTCATCCGCCCCTATGAGCAGCCGCTCAAGGAGCGCGCCGGCTTCCGCGTTCTGCGGGGCAACCTGTTCTCCTCCGCCATCATGAAGACGAGCGTGATCTCGGAAGAGTTCCGCAACCGTTACCTCTCCAACCCGAACGATCCGGAAGCCTTCGAAGGCCGTGCCGTGGTGTTCGACGGTCCGGAGGACTACCATCACCGCATCGACGATCCGTCGCTGAAGATCGACGCCAATACCATCCTCTTCATGCGCGGCGCCGGTCCCATCGGATATCCGGGTGCGGCGGAAGTGGTGAACATGCGCGCACCGGATTATCTTCTCAAAGAAGGCGTCAATTCGCTGCCCTGCATCGGCGATGGCCGCCAGTCCGGCACGTCGGGGAGCCCGTCCATCCTCAACGCTTCACCGGAAGCGGCGGCCGGCGGCGGTCTCGCCATCCTGCAGACGGGCGACCGCGTTCGCATCGATGTCGGCCGCGGCAAGGCGGATATCCTGATTTCCGGCGAGGAACTGGCGAAGCGTTACGAGGCGCTTTCCGCCGAGGGCGGTTACAAGTTCCCCGACCACCAGACGCCATGGCAGGAAATCCAGCGCGGAATCGTCAGCCAGATGGAAACCGGCGCGGTTCTGGAACCGGCCGTGAAGTACCAGCGCATTGCCCAGACCAAGGGCCTGCCGCGCGACAACCATTAACATCCATCGTCGGATTTGCGCGGCCTCGAGGTTTTCCCGGGGCCGCTTTTCGTTTGGTTTGACGGTAAACTGAAAATATCGAGGTTACGGCGCTTGTCTGGCGCAGTAGCCCACGCGCCCCGTAGCGATGAGGCAACGGAAAACCTATTTTGCCGATGGTTTAAAAGCTTGCCAGGCAGGCGTCAGATCACCGGGTAAAGCGACCAGAAGAACAGCTCATATTCCTGATCGCGGTCGTCATCGTGCGACTCGTCGTCGGGTCTGCGCGGCGTTTTGTCCTGAAACTCGGTCTCCATCCGCTCCTTGACGACGGGCATCCTTCGGCCGATGCCAAAGAGGTCAAAGGAGAGCATGTTGAAACCTGCTACCATGGCCATTTCCCTTCTTCACGCGAGTTAACAGTGTGTTAAGTTTCGCGCGTTGCCATGATTTCGTCAAGATTGGCCGGGGAATTTGTCTACCATTTTTAACGACAATGCCGTGACTGACATTTCAACGCTGCAGGATTCGGCGCAATGAACGTTTATCAGGGGCGTTGAACGCTGTTCGCAGGAGAGTCAAAATAGGTTTTTTCGGCCGCTTCCAGCGCGGAATCGGTATCTGCGGCATGGCCGAGGCTTTTCAGGGCGCTGGCGAAGGCCGCGATATTGGCTTTCACAGCCTCCGGATGCGCCCGCCGACCGGTGTGATTGAGCCTTATCAGTCGTTCAGCGCCGGGGCCAACACCGTAAGAAAGATCTGCGCCCTGTTTTTTGGATGCAGCCGCGAGAAAATCTCCGGCTTCCAGGGTATCCGGCAGGATCGCCGTGGAAACGAGGGCGGAGGCGTGCGCCTCCTCCACCCAGGTCAGGATACCGAGCGCCCTGATGCCGCTCCGGGTGGCCGCCGCCGCTCTTTCGTGGCGTTCGTTGGCGGATGCCAGACCTTCCGCCTCTATCCTGTCGAGGGCGGCCTCCAGCGCGTAGAATTCCAGCGGAGCGGGCGTTCCGGGCAGCGCGCCGCGGCCGGCATCGAGCCAGAGTTTTTTCTGGTCCAGAAGCGAGAGCATGGAGTTTTCCAGCGCCCTACCATGCGAAAATAGATCCCACGCCCTTTCACTGATGGAAATGGCGGAAACCCCGGCCGGGCCTGCCAGCGCCTTTTGCGGGCCGATGACGGCGATATCGATGCCCAGCCGGTCGACCTCGAAGGCATGGCCGCCGATGGACGCCACGGCGTCGACAAGGGTCACTATACCCCTTTGCCGAGCGAGCGCGGCAATGGCGGGCAGGGGGTTGAGAATGCCGCTTGCCGATTCCGCATGGACGATGGCGAGAAGATCGAAGTCCGGGCCCTCGTTCAACGCCCGCTCCACCTCCTCCAGCGTGACCGGCTTTGCGGGACTGGCCGTCAGGTTGCGCACCGTCGCGCCGCCTCTATTGAGCCAGCCGCCGAACCATGCGCCATAGGGGCTGGTGACGATGTTGAGCGCTCTAAGACCCGGTCGGGCAAGGCTCGTCGCCGCCGCCTCGAGTGCCAGCACGGCTTCCGCCTGTATGAGAAGGACGTCGTTGCCCGTGCCCATCAAGGCTGCCAGTCGATCAGCCAGAATGGCGTAACGCTCCGCGGGAAAAGCGGGTGGGTCAAGCAGCAATGCATAATCGGGAACGGGCATGTCTTTTCCTTACGTGGCAATGGTCAGGCGCGGTGCGGCGTCGATCAGGGTTCTGGCGGTCGAGGATTGCGGCGCCGAAACGATATTTCCCGTCCTGCCGATTTCAACGATCTGTCCCGCTTCCATGATGGCGACGCGGTGGCAGACGGCGCGGATGACCGCGAGATCATGGGAGACGAAAATACAGGAAACGGCCGTCTCCCGCTGTATTTCCACCAGCAGTTCGAGGATTTGCCGGCGAACCGAAACATCGAGCGCGGAGACGGCCTCGTCCAGAATGAGAAGCGACGGTTCGAGCGCAATAGCCCGTGCAATCGCGACACGCTGTCTTTGGCCGCCGGAAAGCTCGAAGACCGAGCGGCCGGCATAGCTGGCGGGCAGGCCCACGCGCTCGAGAAGACGGTGTATTTCCGCCGCGCGGTCGCGTCTTTTCACCATGCGATGGATGCGCAGCGGTTCACCGATGGCATCCTCGACGCTGGCGCGCGGATTGAAGGCGCCATGCGTGTCCTGAAACACCATCTGCATATGCCGGCGGGCGGCGCGAAGCTTGCCTCCGTCAAGCGCCAGCCAGTCACGGCCTTTGAAATGGATCGTGCCTCCGTCGGGCGGGATCAACCGCATCAGAATGCGCGCCAGCGTCGATTTCCCGCAGCCGGAGGGACCGGCAAGTCCCAGGGTCTCGCCGGGCTGAAGCGAAAAGGAGATGTCGGAAAGCGCTGCCACTGTTCTTGCGCCGGTGCGATAGGTTTTCGACAATCCGTCGACCCGCAGAAGGGCTTCGTTCATGACGCGGCCTCGCTGATGAGCGGCGGAGTGGAGAGATCGAGATAATCGGCAAGCAGCGCGCGCGTATAGTCATGGGCAGGCGTGGAAAGCACCCGTCGCGTCGGGCCGTGTTCCACCAGCAGCCCCGCGCGCAGAACCGCGATCTCGTCGGCAAGGCTGGAGGCAAGGCCGATATCATGGGTGATGAACACCAGCGTTTTGTTTTCCCGCCGCACCAGATCGTCCAGCAGCATGGCGATGGCGGCCTGGCTGACGGTATCGAGCGCGCTCGTGGCTTCGTCGGCGATCAGGATCGAAGGATTGGCGGCAATGGCGGCGGCAATCGCCACGCGCTGCCTCTGGCCGCCGGAAAGCTGGTGCGGATAGGCGGCAAGCAGGTGGGAAGGATGCGGCAGCCGCACCCGGTCCAGAAGGTCGCGGGCAAGATCGCGCGCCTTCCTCCACGACAGATCGAGATGCCGAACGGCGCCTTCCGCCACCTGTTCGCCGATGGTGAGAACCGGGTTCAGCGTCGCGCCGGTATCCTGAAAGATCGTACCGATATCGCGCCCCGGCTGCGGCCTGCCGTGAAACAGGCCGCTATCGCGGCTCCAGGAAATATCGCCGGAAACCCGCGCATTGCCGGGAAGAAGACCGGCAATGGCTCTGCCGAGCGTGGATTTTCCCGAACCGCTTTCGCCGATGATCGCCAGCCTCTGCCCCTGCCGGATCGTCAGCGAAACAGTCTGCAGTGCCGGTGCATCGCCTGCCGCATAAAAAACGCTGAGATCGTCGATCCGGCATAGCGCATTTCCGCTCATGGCTCTTGCCTCCTCGTTGCCATCGCCCTGTTGACGCCTTCTGCGAAAAGATAAACGCCGAGAACGGTGACCAGAAGGCCGATGCCGGGGATGACAGATAAAAACGCGGCCGAGCGCAGGACGTTACGTCCTTCAGCAATCATAGAACCCCAGGTGACTATATTGGGATCGCCAAGTCCGAGGAAGGACAGCGCCGCTTCGGTGAGAATGGCTGCCGCGACGATGATGGCGGCCAGCGCCAGAACCGGCGGCAGGGCATTCGGTAAAATCTGCCGGAAGGCGATTTCTAACGGATGCATGCCGATGGCGCGGGCGGATTGGACATAATCGCGCTCGCGTATGCTCAAGACCTGCGCCCGCATTAGCCGCGCCGGATCCGCCCATGCGCCGAGCGCAATGGCGAGAATGACAATGGGCATGGAAGGGCCGATGGTGCTGACGAAGGCGAGCGCGAGCAAGAAATTCGGCACGATCTGGAAGGCGTCGGTGACGCGCATCAATGCTTCATCCACGAGGCCGCCTGCAAAACCGGCAATGGTGCCGATGACGGCGCCGATCACAAGCGCCGCGGCGGCGGCGCCAATGCCAACGAGCAAAGAGGACTGCGCGCCGTGGGCAAGTTCGGCCAGCACATCTCGGCCGAGCCGGTCGGTGCCGAGAGGCAAAGCGGCATCCGTAAAGGGCGCGATCAGCGGCTCACCGGCGATGGCCAGCGGGTCACCGGGAAAAACGACGGGCGCGGCGAGCGCCGTCATGGCAAGCAGCACCAGAATGATGGCGCCTGTGGCGCCTTCGAAACTGCGCAGCAGCCGGAGAGCGAAACTCATGCCTGTCGCTCCCCGCTGCCGATGCGCGGATCGAGAACGGCATAGAGAATGTCGACGGCGAGATTGACGAGGATGACGAAGACGGCGCTTGTTAGAATAGTGCCCATCAAAAGCGGCGTGTCGCGACCGCTGACCGCCTCCTGCGCCAGCCGGCCAAAGCCGGGAATGGCAAAGACGCTTTCGATTACCACGCTGCCGCCCAGCATGGTTGCGGCCTGCAGGCCAAGCACGGTGACGAGCGGAAGAGCGGCATTGCGCGCGACATGGCGCAGCACGATCCGCCGTTTGGAAAGCCCTTTTGATCTGGCGAACAGCACGAAATCCAGCGGCCAGACCGCCGCCATGGCGGTGCGCATGACGCGCAGGAAAAGCGCGAGATAAATGAGGCCGAGGCTGGCGACCGGCAACACGAGATGGCGGGCAATATCGAGCGCCCTTGCAAATCCCTGTTTGCCCGAGGCGATGGTTTCGATGCCGGACGTGGGCAGCCATTTGAGTTGAACGGCGAAGACGATTGCGAGCACGAGGCCAAGCCAGAAGCCGGGCGTGGCGTAAAGCGCCAGCGAAAACGTTGAAAGCACGCGATCCGTCAGCCCGCCAGGACGCGCGCCCGCAACGATGCCAAGCCCGGTGCCGAGGATGAAGGCGAGTGTGGTAGCGCTGCCCATCAGGAGAAGCGTGTTCGGCAGTCGCTCGAGGATCAACCCCAGCACAGGGCGGTCGAAGGCAAGCGACCAGCCGAGATCGAGCCGCAGCACCGAGCTGGCATAGAGCCAGAAACGGGCCAGCACCGAACCGTTCAGGCCATATTGCTCGCGCAATACATCCCTGAGCCCGGCATCACCGCCGCCGATGGAGACGAGATAGGCGTCTACCGCGTCTCCGGATGCGGTTTCAAGCAGTACGAAGGTGAAGACGAGGACAATCAGCAGCACCGGAATGGCGCTGACTGCCCTACGCTTCAGCAATGTCGTTGCACGCTTCACGGCGCGTCCTCAGCCGTCGACCGTCGTATCCGCCCAGTTGGAAACGGCCCAGCGGGGATTGCTGGCGACATGTTTGACCGTATCGCGCGCCACGGTAATGAAGCCCCATTCGGCAACGTTGATCAGCGGCAGATCGGCGGCGACCTGCTTCTGGAAATCCTTGTAAAGCGCCGTGCGTACCGCCGTATCGACCGTTATCGCCGCATTGTCGATCAGTTCGTCCAGAGTCTTGTTCTCGTAACCGCCCTGGTTGGAGAAGCCGACGCCCGTCGGAATGCCGGAACGCACGAGAATGGTGGTGGAAATTGCCGGGTCGCCGCGGAAGACCGGCGGCGCGATGGCGAGATCGAAGGCATGATCGGTGTAAACGGCCTTCTGGTGAGCGGCTGAATCATTGTTGACCAATTCGGCATCGATGCCGATTTCCTGCAACGCCTGACGAAGATAGGAGCCGAACTGCCTGGTTTCATTAAAGTAAGGCGCCGGCAGAAGTTTCAGCGAGAAACGTGTTCCGTTCGGGCCGCGTGCATAACCCGCCTCGTCCAGCAGGGCGTTGGCCTTGGCCACATCGAAATCATAGGTCTCGACATCGTCGGTGTAGAATTCAGGGGCGTTCTTCGGTACCGGGCCGGTGGATGCCGTGGCGTAACCGAGAAAGACCTTGTCTATGACGAATTTTTTGTCGATGGCGTGGGCGATGGCCTTCCGGACCTTGAGGTCGGCCAGTTCCTTGCGGCGGTGGTTGATTTCCACCACCAGTTGATAGGTCAGCGCCTCGTAACCATCGGCGATGACCTTGATCCCAGGCACCTTCGAGATGCGGTCGAGATCGGCCAGCGGCACGGCGGAGAAGGCGGCCAGCTGTATTTCTTCCGCTTCCAGCGCCGAGGCAGCGGCTGCGCGGTCGGGCAAGACGCGATAGATGATCTCTTCGAGCTGCGGTTCGTCCTTGCCCCAGTAATTGGGATTGCGGGTCAGGCGATAATATTCGCCGGGTTTGTATTCGGCAAAGACGAAAGGCCCGGTGCCGACCGGTTTGGTATTGGCCGGGTTGGTGGCGATATCGGTGCCTTCATAAAGATGTTTCGGCACGACGCTGGTAACGACCGGCAGCGCGTTGCGGATGAGCTGGAACGGCGTTGGCTTGGAGAAGCGGAAGATTGCCGTGTGTTCATCCGGCGTGTCGACCTTATCGAGATTGGCAAAGACCAGCCGCCCGAGATTCTGCAATGGTTTCCAGACGTAGAGCGCCGAAAAGGCAACGTCCGCGGAGGTAAAGGGTTTGCCATCATGCCAGGTCACGCCCTCACGCAGCTTGAAGGTGGCGCTTAACCCGTCATCCGATCCCGCCCATTCGGTTGCGAGGCGCGGTTCCAGGCCGTCCTTGCCGTTGAAGGAGGCCTCGGCCAGCGGCTCGATGATCTTGCTGGCAATATAAAACACGCCGTTTGAGGCGACGATCGCCGGATTGAGGTTCTTCGGCTCCGAATCGGCCGCAACGATCAACCTTCCGCCGGGCGCCGCCTGCTGCGCAGCGGCAATGCCTGCCAGCCCCGTGGTTGCGGCAAGAAGAAGCGAGGTCTTGAGAAGCGAGCGACGGGACAGATGGACAGGCGACATGATTCACTCCGGAAATGAGGGCTGGACGGGCCTTTCCGCTTGGGCCGCGGCAGGCCGATCTTAAGGCTGCAACCTCGGCAGTGTCCACGTTAATTCGCGGGCTTTACAGCAATGATTTTACGTTGCGCGCACCTTTGCGGAAACAATATGCTTTCCGGCGGCAATACGCTTTTCTCACCTTGCCGTCTTGCCCTCGGTAATGCTCTGAAAATTTGATATAGCCTAATAAAATTAAGTGGTTGGAATGCCGTTCCCTCGGTGGCATGTGCCCCGTGCGGCGTATGGACGAAACGAAAATCTACCTCATCGACCCCGTTTGGAAAGGGGTAATTAACCTTTATTTTTTATTTCAGGGAGACCGAAATATGTACGTTTATGATGAGTGTGCACGCTGCCATGAGCTTCTCCCGATCCAGATTCCAGAATTCGTCCAATAGCGTAGGGGAGGGGAGCGAGAAGGCTCGTCATGCCGTCGGCCAGTCGGTTGCCGGTCAGCAGACGGCGGCGATGAAGGCCGGCGCGGCACCCAAGCCGAATGCCGATGTCAGCGCAGCCGACGCCATCGAAGGCCGCGCCGAGATGCCCGGCTGGCAGAATGCTTTCGTGCTCGGCCCGAATGTCCGTTTCACCCGCACGCCGGAAAGCGCGTTTGCGCGGCGCATGCCGGTCGAGACCCCCAATATTCCGGAGGAGGAAGTCCTGGCTGTCGCTCCGGCTGAAGCACCGGAGCCGGAAGTGGTGGAGCAGCAACAGGCTGTGCAGCAGGAGGTTGCTCCTGTCTCTCAGCCGGTCATAAAGCCGGCGGAGCCGCGCATGCCGCCGCCGCGCATGCCGTTCCTGCCGCAGCCGCCGGAGGCCCGGGGTGCGAGGGCGTTGACCTACAAATTGCGGCTGGAGCTTGCCCGCAAGCAGGCGGAAGAGGCGGCTGCCGCTGCCCGGGCGCCGGTTCAGGCGGAGATTTCCCTAGCTTCAGAAGCGCCCGCGCAGCAGATATTCTCGCCGGTTCAGCCGCCATCCGTCGAACCCGCCATCGATGCAGTTCAGACCACCGCGCCGCAGGCTGCCATTCCGGCTTTCGCCGCCCATCTGCCGGATGAGCTGTTCTGGGAAGTGATGACGCTTGATCTGCCGGGCGCTGCCGGCGAGGGCGTCTCCGCGTCCGCGCGCGCCGTTCTTGCAAATTCGGTCACGGCACCTGCTGTTGTCGCGCCGGTCGCCTTTGCATCGCCGGCGGCCGCGGCGACCGTACTTTCGTCCGTGCCTCCGGTCATCACCGTGCCGGGTGGTTCCGCAATCCGGCTTTACCGCGAGATCGGCGTGCGCCAGTCCGTCGTTCCTGCGGCCCTTCCGGTCGTTGAACAGGAAGTCGCGCCGCCGGCCGTTGCGGAAACGCCAATGGTTGTCGAAGCGCCGAAACCTGTGGAGCAGGTTCAGCCGGTTGAGAGAATTACGGCAGAGCCGCGCTTTACGCCGCGCGCACCCATCCAGGCCTCGCAGCCGATGTTCCGCGACGCGCCTGTCTTTGCCGAAGGCGAATATGAATATCCCTCCATCGATCTTCTGCAGGAAGCCCGTGTCCAGCAGACCACGACCATGACGCCGGAAGCGCTGGAGCAGAGCGCCGGTCTTCTCGAAAGCGTGCTGGAGGATTTCGGCATCAAGGGCGAGATCATCGATGTTCGTCCAGGCCCGGTCGTCACGCTGTACGAATTCGAGCCCGCGCCCGGCGTCAAGTCCTCGCGCGTCATCGGCCTCTCGGACGATATCGCCCGCTCCATGTCGGCGCTTTCCGCGCGTGTCGCCGTTGTACCCGGCCGCAATGTCATCGGCATCGAATTGCCGAACCCGGTGCGTGAGACGGTTTATCTGCGCGAATTGATCGAAGCGACCGACTACGCCGAGACGCGCCAGAAGCTCGCACTTTGCCTCGGCAAGACCATCGGCGGCGAACCTGTCATCGCCGAACTGGCGAAGATGCCGCACCTTCTGGTCGCGGGCACCACCGGTTCGGGCAAGTCGGTCGCCATCAACACCATGATCCTTTCACTGCTCTATCGCCTGAAGCCGGAAGAGTGCCGCCTGATCATGGTCGATCCCAAGATGCTCGAGCTTTCGGTTTATGACGGCATTCCGCATCTGCTGACGCCTGTGGTCACCGATCCGAAAAAGGCGGTGATGGCCCTGAAATGGGCCGTGCGTGAGATGGAAGACCGATATCGCAAGATGTCACGTCTCGGCGTGCGCAATATCGACGGTTATAATGCAAGGGCCGCTGCCGCCCGCGCCAAGGGCGAGACGGTATTCTGCAACGTGCAGACCGGGTTTGATCGCGCCACCGGCGAAGCGGTCTACGAGCAGGAGGAAATGGACCTCACGGCCATGCCTTACATCGTCGTCATCGTCGATGAAATGGCTGACCTGATGATGGTCGCGGGCAAGGAAATCGAAGGGGCGATCCAGCGCCTGGCGCAGATGGCGCGCGCCGCGGGCATTCATCTCATTATGGCAACGCAGCGCCCGTCGGTCGATGTCATTACAGGCACGATCAAGGCCAACTTCCCGACCCGCATCTCCTTCCAGGTAACCTCGAAGATCGACAGCCGCACCATCCTTGGCGAACAGGGCGCGGAACACCTGCTCGGCCAGGGCGACATGCTGCACATGATGGGCGGCGGCCGCATCGCCCGTGTCCACGGCCCCTTCGTCTCCGATGAGGAAGTGGAGAAGGTTGTCGCGCATCTGAAGACCCAAGGACGTCCGGAATATCTCGGCACCGTCACCGAAGACGCCGACGAGACCGACGAAGATGTGGAAGAGGAAGCCGCTGTTTTCGACAAGACCGCCATGGGTGAGGACGATAGCGACGATCTCTACGAGAAGGCTGTCAAGGTGGTGATGCGCGACAAGAAGTGCTCCACATCCTATATCCAGCGCCGCCTGTCCGTGGGCTATAATCGCGCAGCTTCGCTGGTCGAGCGCATGGAACAGGAAGGCATTGTCGGGCCTGCCAATCATGTCGGCAAACGCGCGATCATCGCCGGCGAACGCTCTTCTTACGATGCCACGGGAGCGGAAGACTGATTGAGCCTTCGGGCGCGCGATATTCGATTGCAAAAACGCGCCCCGTGAATAGCTTGTGCGGCATGGATTCTGGAATTGGAAGGATTCCCTATGGCGCACAGCAATGAAAAAGCCAACGTCCTGGCGAGGCTGGATGAGCTGGAGCGGTTTTGCCGCGCCGTTTTCCTGGCCGCCGGCACCGATGACGAAACGGCCGATGCGGCGACGCGCGCCATGATGCACGGCACAAGGCTCGGTGTGGACAGCCACGGCGTCCGCCTGCTCGCCCATTATATTACCGCGCTCGAAGGTGGACGTCTCAATCGGCGGCCGCAGATCCGCCGCGTTTCGGGCTTCGGTGCGGTGGAGACGATCGACGCCGACCATGCCCATGGCGCCCGCGCCACCTATGCGGCGATGGACAGCGCCATGGCGCTCGCGGAAAAATTCGGCATTGGCGCGGTGGCGATCCGTAACTCATCGCATTTCGGCCCCGCCGGCGCTTATGCACTGGAAGCGGCGCGGCAGGGTTATATCGGCCTCACCTTTTGCAATTCCGACAGTTTCGTGCGCCTGCATGATGGCGCAATGCGTTTCCACGGCACCAACCCCATTGCCATTGGTGTGCCGGCAGCGGACGGCATGCCCTGGCTACTGGATATGGCGACGAGTGCCGTGCCCTATAACCGCGTTCTGCTTTACCGCAGCCTTGGCCAGCAATTGCCGCAAGGCGTCGCTTCGGATGGCGACGGCGTCGATACGCGCGATCCCAATGCGGCCGAGATGCTTGCCCCTGTTGGCGGTGAGTTCGGGTTCAAGGGCGCGGCGCTTGCGGGAATGGTCGAGATTTTCAGTGCTGTTCTCTCCGGCATGAAGCTCAGTTTCGATCTCGCTCCCATGGGCGGGCCGGATTTTTCAACGCCGCGCGGGCTCGGAGCCTTTGTTCTGGCACTGAAGCCGGAGGCCTTCCTGGAGCGCGACGTGTTCGACGAGGGCATGAAACGTTATCTCGAGGTCCTGCGCGGATCCCCTGTGCGGGAAGACTGCAAGGTCATGGCGCCGGGTGATCGGGAGTGGGCGGTGGCGGCAAGGCGGGAGAGGGAAGGCGCCCCTGTCGATCCCGTCACACGGGCGGCCTTTTCAGAACTTGCGGAAAAATTCTTGCTCAGCCTGCCCGCCTATCATTGAAGCGGCCAGTACATGAGGGCAGTCTACGCCGACATCGCTGGATCAGGCGGGGCGCAGCAGCATGTTGGGGCGCGGATAGGGCGCCGTCGCCGCGCTCAGCCTCTCGGCCCCGACCGGACGCCCAATATAATAACCCTGCGCGTAGTCGATCTCCATCTGCCGCACGAGCCTCAGCTGTTCCTCGGTCTCCACGCCTTCGATCAGGATCTTGTGGCCGCGATTGCGGATGAGGCGGATCATGTCCTGCAGCATCGCGCGTCCGCGCGGGGCCTTGCTGTCGTGCAGGAAGGAGCGGTCGATCTTGACGGTATCGAAATCCGTCATGCGCAGCCAGGAGAGCCCGGCAAAACCGGTCCCGAAATCATCAAGCCAGATATTGATACCAAGCGTTTTCAGGTCGTTCAGACACCGTAGCACGTCTGAGTGCATTTCCATGTCGACGCCTTCGGTGATTTCGAAGGCGAGCCTGTTGCCGGCAATGCCGGCCTCCACGAGAATGGCGGCCACCGAGGTTGCGAAACCGGGATTCTTCAATTGCATCGGCGAGACGTTGACGCTGACGACGGCCACCGTGTCATCGGCCAGGATCTGTTTGCAAACCGTCTTGATGGTCCACAGGCCAAGTTCCATGATCGTGCCGGTACGTTCGGCAATCGGAATGAAGACGCCAGGCGCGACAGGAGTGCCATCCAGCAGGCGGAGCCGCATCAGCGCCTCTACCCCTGCCGTCTCGTTGGTCGAAACGTTGAGAATAGGCTGATAGACGAGGGAAACGAGATTTTCCGCGACGGCGATTTTCAGCAGGGCGGCAATATTCTCGGTCTCGTCGCTGGTCTGCGGATCGTTCGGATCGAACAGCTTCATGCAGTTGCGGCCATTGCCCTTGGCTATATAGAGCGCGCGGTCGGCTTCATTGATGATCTTTTCCAATTTGCCGTCTGGATTGGGACGGGTGAACGACGCACCGATGCTGACGGTGACAATGAAGGTGCCATCGCGGCGCTGGTCATGCGGGAGCGACAGACTTTCAACTGTGTGGCGGATCGTCTCGGCAAGCTCACCCACCTGCTGCCTGGTCTTGAACGGCGCCAGCACGATGAATTCTTCGCCGCCATAGCGGCCGATGGAAGCGCCGTGTTCGGTGATCGCATCCTGCAGGGCGTTGCCCACAGTCACCAGGCATTTGTCCCCTTCCTGATGGCCGTAACGGTCGTTGTATTTCTTGAAGAAGTCGACGTCGATGAGGAAAACGGCAAAGCCTTCTTCCTTCCTGATCCAATTTTCCCACAAAAGGCGCAGATGGTGGTCGATGGCGCGGCGGTTCTGCAGGCCCGTCAGGGAATCGGTATTTGAAAGGCGCAACAGCGCCTGGCCACGCTCGTCCGCCGCCTTTTGCTGGGCCTTCGCCTCCAGTGCGTTGACGAACACATGGTAGCGTTCCCGGTTCAGGTTCCAGTTCACGTAAGAGGTGAAGACGAAGCAGGAAATGTAGAAGGTGCCGAAGGCGATCTTGTAGAAGCTATCTTCGGGAAACTGCATAGCCGCCACAAAATAGGAGACGAGAATAATTCCTGAAGACACCAGTGACAGATGGAAGCGGAAGGTGAAAAACAGATTGGCGCCCATCATGAATATTGCCCCGAAAACCATGTAATAGGACATGTTTTCAGTATTGTCGGTCAACAGCGAAGGGAGCAGCCAACCGATATATCCCATGACGAGAGCCGTGGCGCAGGTGAGATCGAGCGCGGCAGTACTTGCACCCTTGCGCAGCTGGATTTCCAGCGTAAGCAGGGATGAAAGGACGACGGCGAAGCGTGCAAGAATGGTATAGGACGCGACGTCGGGTATGAGAATGATGTCGGTTGCGGCAAATAGCAGATAGATTAAAACAGCGGTCCACAGGCCCCGGCGGATCGAACCACGGCGGCTGCGTTCACCTTCCTGCTGGTAAAGGGCAAGAAGTTCATCAGAAAACCGGGAGTCCGGCCGCCGATAGTCTTGCTGTCCACTCACCTCTCCCAATGTGTGCTTCATGCACTTTCCCATAGTGTTGCGTATACTTTATTAAGTAACTGCTTATTCCACTTTTCCGTGTGCTTCCGCACCCGTTGCGGGTTCCCGTCGATCTCTGCCGATGCGTGCGGAGAATATGGAAAGGAAGAACGCATTATACGTTCGCAACATTAAGTTTCACTAAATCGCGTATCTGCTTTCTCCCGTCCTCACGAGTGTGACCAAAAAAATACGCTAATTTACTAATGTATCCCTACACCGCTCAAAAATCGAAAGCGAGTGGCCATCCGCCTCCCAGAAACGTATAGTTAACAATGTGTTAATACTGGAGGCTGAAGTGGTGCGGGTAAAGAAAAAAAATCTTGATGGGGCAAGTCTGATCACCCCGGATACTGTCGCAAAGGAGATTTTTGCGCGCAGAACGGAAACATTCGATGAGCAGTTCGCAGTTGCGAAAGCAGAGGTGGCGCTCATTCTCGAATTGGCACAACAGCAATTCGACAATCGTGTTTCAGCACGTGAGATAATACATAGAATAGCAGGTGCACTTCATCTCCTGCGTGATAAGCTCCACTCCAGCGTGTGGGCTGAACTGATACCGCTGGTACAGAATCACCCCGTTTCGCACCGTTTTCTGGAAGACCCGTTCACGCGTTGGTCCTTCGAAAAGCCGCGTGGCTATTCGGGCGACGCGCAGTTGCTGGATTTCATTTATGGCCACGACAGCGTTGCGGAACTGGTGAAAAAGGCCACGCCGCTCGGTGCGGCCCTTTACGACTACACGAAGGACGCCAGTTCCTCGGTCGCCGTGCGCGAGCGGCGCGATTTGCTGACGCGGTTCGTTGACGAGGCCGCAGCCCGGCATGGCGATGAGACGGAAATCCTCACCATCGCTTCCGGCCATCTGCGCGAGGCGGATGCCTCCGTGGCGCTGAAAGAGGGCCGGATCAAGCGCTGGGTGGCGCTCGATCAGGATCCCTTGAGCGTCGGTTCCGTCGCCCGTGATTTCAACGGCAGCTGCATTGAGGCGATCGATGGTTCCGTGCGTGATATCGTGCTGCGCACGCAGGAACTAGGCACTTTCGACCTGATCTATGCGGCCGGTCTTTACGATTATCTGAACGACCGCGTGGCGATCAAACTCACGCGGCGCTGCATGGAGATGCTGAAACCCGGCGGCATGTTCCTCTTCGCCAATTTCTCGGAAGACATCGTCGTCGACGGTTACATGGAAACCTTCATGAACTGGGCGCTGCTGTTGCGCTCCAAGGCGGATATGTGGCGAATCGTCAATGCCAGCGCCGATCCTGCGAGCATCGAGGCGGAGGTGTTTTTCGGTGAGAACCACAATATCGTCTACGCGACAATGCGGAAGAAGGTGTGATGTCCTTCGGACCGATCTCTGTTTGCCAATAACTATTTGATTAAACGCCGGCGCGGCCTTAAGAATCCGCGCCGAATGCGTTGCTGAATGGAATGGCTGAAATGAAGAGATATTATTCGGATATGGGTGGTCTGCCGGGACAGACGGAACTTCTGTCGAGCAAGGCGGTGTTCAAGACCGCCTATGCGGTCATTCCCAAAACCGTCATGTCCGATATCGTAACAAGCGTTCTGCCGCACTGGACCGGCACTCGCGCGTGGATCATCGCCCGGCCGATGACGGGTTTTTCCGAAACCTTCGCGCAATATATCGTCGAGGTGCAGCCGGGCGGCGGTAGTGAGCGGCCGGAACCGGACGCGCGGGCTGAAGCCGCGATCTTCGTCGTTGACGGCGAAATGACCGTGGAATTCGAGGGCGTGCAGCACGCGCTGCGGGAGGGCTCATTCGCCTTCCTGCCTGCCGGTTCCCGCTGGCGGCTTCGCAATTCGGGCAAGGCGCCGGTCAAGTTCCATTGGGTCCGCAAGGCGTTTCAGGCGGTTGACGGGCTGGAGCTTCCGCCGGCGATCTTTTCGCATGAAGACGAGATCGCCCTGTCGGCCATGCCTGACACGGAAGGCAAATGGGCAACGACCCGTTTCATCGATCCGGAAGATGTGCGCTATGATATGCATCTCAACATCGTTACCTTCGAGCCGGGCGCGACCATTCCCTTCATGGAAACCCATGTGATGGAACATGGTCTTTATGTCCTGGAAGGCAAGGCCGTCTACCGGCTGAACGAGGACTGGGTAGAAGTTGAGGCGGGTGACTTCATGTGGCTGCGCGCCTATTGCCCGCAGGCCTGTTATGCGGGTGGACCGGGCCGGTTCCGTTACCTGCTCTACAAGGATGTGAACCGCCACGTGAAGCTCTGGTAACGGGCATCATAGTCACAAAGCTCAGGAATTATCGCCCAATCTGACGGTTTGCGCGATAAATGCTTGCGTTAAATCGAATATCCCTAATAAATCCGGAGATGCGGGCGGCCATTGCTGCCCCGCACCCTTTCGGCCTTCATCCGCATTTACCTCAAGAAGAATGCCCGCATGAGTGAGACGACCGATACCAGCATCTTCAATCTTGCGCCCGTGGCGATGTGGATAGAAGATTTCAGCGAGGTGAAAAGCCAGTTCGATATCTGGCGGTCTCAGGGCGTGGAGGATGTCAGGGCGTTTCTTCTCGAAGATTTATCAAGGGTAGCGGCCTGTTCGCAGAAAATCCGTGTGATTAAGGTCAACCCCAGGACGCTGGAGCTGTTCGAGGCCCGTGATCAGGCGCATCTCGTTGACAATCTGCACCGGATTTTTCGTGACGACATGCTGGAAAGCCATGTGAACGAGCTTTCCGAACTCTGGGCGGGCAAGACGGAGTTCACCAGCAACGCGGTCAATTATTCAATCGGCGGCAAGCGACTGGATATTCAGCTGCGCGGCGCGGTCATTCCCGGCCACGAAGAAACACTCGGGCGGCTGCTTTTGACCACCGAGGATGTGACGGAGCGGGAGGAAGCACGCCGCAAGGAGCTTCTCAACCGTCGTTATGCCGAAGGTATGTTCAAACACTCACCCGTTTCCCTGTGGGTGGAAGATTTCAGCCGGGTGCGGCGATTGATCGAGGAGGTCAGGGACCGCGGCATCGTCGATTTCCGCGTGTTCATGGATGTGCATCCCGAATTCGTGCGGCAATGCATGAGCGAAATCCGCGTCATCGACGTCAACCGCGCGACGCTTGACCTGTTCTGCGCGCCGGACCGGCAGGTCCTGTTGCAGCGGCTAGGCGATATTTTCCGTGGCGAGATGGAAAAGCCGTTCCGGGAACAGCTGATGGAGCTTTGGAACGGCAATCTCACCCACCATCGCGAGGTGGTGAATTATGCGCTTGATGGCTCGGAGCGGCACGTTCTCCTGCATTTTTCCGTTTTTCCGGGCCATGAGCACGACTGGTCGCTGGTGCAGGTGGCGCTGACGGATATTACCGCGCGCAAGAAGGCGGAAGCCTACCTCGAGTATCTCGGCAAGCACGATGTGCTGACCAAGCTGCACAACCGCGCTTTCTATTCGGACGAGCTGAACCGGCTGGAGCGCAGCGCGCTCAGGCCGGTTTCCGCCATCGTCATCGATCTCAACGGCCTGAAGGATGCCAATGACAAGCTCGGCCACGATGCCGGCGACGCGTTGCTGCGGCGGGTGGGCGAGGTGCTGAACGGTGTGGTGACTGCGCCGAACCATGCCGCGCGCATCGGCGGTGACGAATTCGCCATCCTTCTCCCCGGCGCCGACAAGCAGGTCGCCGCCGCCATGGTGGAAACCGTCTACGAACTGCTGAAGATCAACAACCAGTTCTATTCCAGCGCGCCGCTAAGCCTCTCGCTGGGTGTGGCGACCAGCGAGGCCGGCGAGACGATGGAATCGCTGGTGCGCCGGGCCGACATGAATATGTACGAGCAGAAGAACGCCTATTATGCGGCATTGCGCAACAGAGCCGCCGACAATAACGACACGACGAAGGGCGGCCCGCAGCCGGAGCCGAACTCGCTGAAACGTCTGTCCTAAGGGCGGAAAGGGTCGCCGCCCTCCCGTTTGCGCTATTTTCGTCAGACGTTGTGGGAGTGTAACCACGCGCAGGTTCCGTGCCGCCATGCGCCACTCGCTTCTCCTCATTTTCTGCAATGCAAATCTCGTTTCCAAGCCGCCTCAAAGGTCTTCACAAGCGCGTGAGAGCACTTTTGCACTGCAGCAATTCTATTGCCGAAATTTTACATACGTATTAGTATGTATGTAAATGTGACCTATTTTATGGATTCGGAGCGCAGTATGGCGAAGAGATTTGGGCAGATCGTAGCGGTGTTGTTGACAGGCATCGTCCTGGTCGGGTGTAGCGACGAGCAGGCGTCCGCGCCCGGCGCCCCGCCGCCCGGTGCGGTCAAGGTCGTTACCGTGAAGCCGGAAGAACTGCCCATCACCAACGAATTGCCGGGACGCATCGCGCCGACGCGGCTTGCCGAAGTACGTCCGCGCGTTTCCGGCATCATCGTCGAGCGGGTGTTCGAGCAGGGCTCGCTGGTGAAGGAAGGTGACGTGCTCTACCGGATCGATCCCGCACCCTTCCAGGTGCGCGTCGATAGCGCCGAGGGTACGCTGCGCCGGGCGCAGGCCGCGCAACTGCAGGCGCGGCAGACCGCCGACCGTCAGCAGCAGCTGCGCCGCTCCAATGTCGGCTCTCAGCAGGAATTCGACAATGCCGTCGCTTTGCTGGCGCAAGCCGATGCCGAAGTGGCGGTGGCGGAAGCAGGCGTTGCGGAAGCAAGGCTCAATCTGCAATATGCCGATGTGAAGGCGCCGATCAGCGGCGTCATCGGCCGGGCGCGCATCACCGAAGGCGCGCTGGTCAGCGCGACCGGTTCTGAAAGCCTGGCGACGATCCAGCAGCTCGATCCGATCTATGCCGATTTTACCCAGCCGGCCGCCGATCTCATTCGCCTGCGCAAGGCGCTGCAAGACGGCCAGCTGATGACCGGCAAGAACGAGGCCGAAGTCAACCTGCTGTTTGATGATGGCAGCCGTTATCCGGTGTCTGGCCGCCTGCTGTTCTCCGAGGCAGCGGTGGATGAAACCACCGGCCAGGTGACGCTGCGCGGCGAATTTCCCAATCCGAACGGCGATCTTTTGCCGGGCATGTATGTTCGCGTCCAGATCCAGCAGGGTATCCAGAAGGCGGCCTTTGCCGTGCCGCAGCAGGCGGTGCAGCGCGACGCGGGCGGGCAGGCAAGCGTTCTTGTCGTGAATGCCGAAGACACGGTCGAACAGCGGCGCGTGAGCGTCGGACGCTCCATCGGTGATCGCTGGGTGATTTCGGAGGGGCTGAAGGATGGTGACCGTGTGGTTGCCGAAGGTTTCCAGAAAACTGCGCCGGGCGCCAAGGTGAAGCCCGAACCGTGGTCGCCGGAGCCCGATATCGCTGCCGTCGCCGGCAGCGAGGGCACTGTCCCGGCCGCCGCGAAGCAATAAGGACCGATTTCCATGGCACGTTTTTTCATCGATCGGCCCATTTTTGCCTGGGTCGTCGCCATCTTCATCATGCTGGCGGGCCTGCTCGCCATTCCCATGCTGCCGATTGCGCAATATCCGAATGTGGCCCCGCCACAGATTTCGATCGGCACCAACTATCCGGGCGCCTCGCCGGAAGACATCTATCAGAGTGTTACCCGGCCCATCGAGGAAGAGCTGAACGGCGTTCCCGGTCTCATCTACTTTGAATCGACGTCGGAATCCTCCGGCCGTATTTCGATCAACGTGACGTTCGAGCCCGGCACCAATATCGGTGAAGCGCAGGTGGAAGTGCAAAACCGCATTGCCCGCGTCGAACCCCGTCTGCCGCGCTCTGTGACGCAACAGGGACTGCGTGTGGAACAGGCCGGCACATCGTTTCTGATGATGGTGGCGCTGACCTCCGTCGACGGCAACACCGATGCCATCGGTCTTGGCGATTATCTCAGCCGCAACGTGCTGGGTGAATTGCGCCGTGTGCCGGGTGTCGGCAGCGCGCAGCTGTTCGCTACCCAGCGCTCCATGCGCATCTGGATGGATCCCGACAAGATGTTGGGTCTCAGCCTGACTTCGGACGATGTCATCAACGCCATTCAGGCGCAGAACTCGCAGGTTGCCGCCGGCCGCATCGGCGCATCGCCGAACCCCGTCGGCCAGCAGATTTCCGCGACCGTCAACGTCCAGGGCCAGCTGACCTCTCCGGAGGAATTCGGTTCCATCGTGTTGCGCGCCAATCCCGATGGCTCATCGGTGCGGCTGCGTGATGTCGCACGTGTCGAAGTGGGGGGCGAGAGCTACAATTTCTCGAGCCGTCTCAACGGCAAGCCCAGTGCGGCCATCGGCGTCCAGCTGTCGCCGACGGCAAATGCCATGCAGACCTCCGAAGGCGTGCGCGCGACGATGGAGGAGTTGTCACGTTATTTCCCGCAGGGCATCGAGTATGAGATACCCTATGATACCAGTCCCTTCGTCAAGATCTCGATCGAGAAGGTCATTCACACGTTGATAGAGGCAATGATCCTCGTCTTTGTGGTGATGTTCGTCTTCCTGCAGAACATCCGCTACACGATCATTCCGACACTGGTGGTGCCCGTGGCGCTGCTCGGCACCTGCGCCGTCATGTATGTCTCGGGGTTCTCGATCAACGTGCTCACCATGTTCGCCATGGTTCTCGCCATCGGCATTCTGGTGGACGACGCTATTGTTGTCGTGGAAAATGTTGAGCGCATCATGGCGGAGGAGCATCTGCCGCCGAAGGAGGCGACCCGCAAGGCCATGGGCCAGATTTCGGGCGCCATCATCGGCATCACGCTGGTGCTGACCGCGGTGTTCGTACCGATGGCCTTTTTCCCCGGAGCCGTTGGCATCATCTACCAGCAGTTCAGTCTGACGATGGTGGTTTCCATCCTGTTTTCGGGCTTCCTGGCACTGTCTCTCACGCCCGCGCTCTGTGCTTCGTTCCTGAAGCCGATCAAGGCAGGGCATCACGAGAAAAAAGGATTTTTTGGCTGGTTCAACCGCAATTTCGATAAGGCGTCGCACAAATACTCCTCGTCGGTGGGGGGCATCATCAAGCGCTCCGGCCGTTTCATGATCATCTATGCGGCGCTGCTTGCCGGTCTCGGCTGGGCCTATATGCAGCTTCCAAGCTCGTTCCTGCCCAACGAGGATCAGGGCTATCTGATCGTCGATATTCAGGCGCCGGCGGAAGCCAGCACCGAGCGCACGCTGCAATCCATCCAGCAGATCGAGAAAATCTTCATGGAAGAGCCGGCGGTGGAGCGCGTCATTGCGATCTCGGGATTCTCCTTCTCCGGCTCCGGCCAGAATGCGGGTCTCGCTTTCGCGACGCTGAAGGACTGGAGCGAACGCGGGCCGGAGGATTCGGCTGCCGCTATCTCCGCCCGGATCAACGGCAAGCTGTGGGGACTTCCAGACGCGATGTCCTTTGCCTTGTCACCGCCGCCCATTCAGGGGCTGGGCAACTCGAGCGGTTTCACCTTCCGTCTTCAGGACAGGTCTGGCGCCGGTCAAACCGCACTCAGCGCAGCGGGCGCCCAGCTCATGGCCGCCGCCCGCCAGAGCCCCATCCTTGCCGGTCTTCGCATCGAAGGCATGCCGGATGCGGCGCAGGTCAATCTCGTCATCGACCGTGAAAAGGCCAATACCTTCGGTGTGACCTTCAGCGACATCAACGCCACCATCTCGGCCAATATGGGGTCGTCCTACGTCAACGACTTCCCCAATGCCGGCCGCATGCAGCGTGTGACGGTGCAGGCGGAACAGGGCCAGCGCATGAAGACCGAGGATCTTTTGAACCTCAACGTCCGCAACGCCAATGGCGGCATGGTACCGGTCAGCTCATTCGCTACGGTGGAATGGGTTCGCGGTCCCTCGCAGGTGGTCGGTTATAACGGCTATCCTGCGATCCGTATCAGCGGCCAGTCCGCACCGGGTTACTCCTCCGGCGATGCGATTGCCGAAATGGAGCGTCTGGCGCGCGAACTGCCGGGTGGTTTCGGCTTCGAATGGACCGGCCAGTCGCTGCAGGAAATCCAGTCGGGCTCACAGGCGCCGGCCCTGATCGGCCTTAGCGTGCTGTTCGTCTTCCTGCTGCTGGCCGCGCTTTACGAAAGCTGGTCCATCCCTCTCTCCGTCATGCTGGTGGTGCCGCTCGGCGTCATCGGCTCGGTGGCGGCTGTCATGCTACGCGGCATGCCGAACGACGTCTACTTTCTGGTGGGTCTTGTCGCCATCATTGGTCTCTCGGCCAAGAATGCGATCCTGATCATCGAATTCGCCAAGGATTTGCGGGCGGAAGGAAAATCCACCTATGATGCGACGGTGGAGGCGGCGCATTTGCGTTTCCGGCCGATCCTGATGACGTCGCTCGCCTTCTCGCTCGGAGTGCTGCCGATGGCGATTGCATCGGGCGCCAGCGCGGCGAGCCAGAACGCCATCGGTACCGGGGTTCTCGGCGGCATGATCTCGGCGACGATCCTCGCGATCTTCTTCGTTCCCGTCTTCTTCGTCTTTGTCATGAAGATTTTCGGGGATCGGAAGAAGGGCAGCGAGATTGCTGCTGACGCCGTATCGCCAGCGGAATAAAACGGGTGTGACAGCTGGGCGAAAAGTCACATGAATGCGTTCATTTGGCTGACAGCCCGGCACTGCAAACAAGGTACGGTGCGAAAGCGCCGTGCCGCGACTGGAAGGAGACATCAGCATGCGCCGAACCAAGGCCGAGGCGGAAGAGACGCGTCAGGCGATCCTTGCCGCCGCCGAGCGGGTGTTCTTCAAGAAGGGTGTGGCCAACAGCTCTCTGGATGAGGTGGCGGCTGCGGCCGGCGTCACGCGTGGTGCCATATACTGGCATTTTTCCAGCAAGAGCGATCTCTTTATCGGCCTCTATCAATCGGTGTCCCTGCCGGAATCGGATTTGCTCGATTTCGGCGACCCCGACGTCAAGGGGCTGGCTCTGCTGGCCAAGATCGAGGAGGCCGCCTGCAAATGGCTGACGCTTCTTTCAAAAGATGAACAGCGCCAGCGCATCATGACCATCAGCCTGCGCACCAATTACTCCGATGAGTTCGCTCCGGTGCTGCACGCGCAGGAAGAACTGGATCGGTATCACAAGGATCGGCTCGAGGCCGCTTTCGCACGGGCGCAGGCGGAAGGCGCATTCAACGACAACTGGACGGCGGACTCTGCGCTCGATGCGCTATACTGGCTGCTGAAAGGCATGTGCTCCGACTGGCTGCTGTTCGGCAAGCGTTTCGATCTGGCCAGGGAGGGTGCCGAAGCCGTGCACCGCCTGATGAAGGGTTTCCAGCGCTCCTCCGCATCATAACGGGACTTCCGGGACCTTCCGGTTTGCGGTTCATACGGTCAAATTTGAGTGTATTCTAAAAGACCAGCGAAAATTGCTTTACGTACCTCAAAACGAACGCTAGCTTCTTCTTCGGGCTTTGGGAGGAGTTCGCACATGGTCATTTCAAATAAAATTAAGGGACAAGCGCCGTCCGTTCTTACGGGACACCGGTGAGGGCGCATGGCTTTTGCTGACGAATCTCCAGACCCGGCCTTGATCCGGACGGTTGGGCTATCGAAGTCTTTCGGTCCGGTACAGGTTCTGAAGGACATCGAGATTGCGGTGCAGGCCGGCGAGGTCCACGCGATCATCGGTGAGAACGGCGCCGGCAAGTCGACGCTGATGAAGCTTCTTGCCGGCAATGAGAAGCCGTCGGGCGGGGAAATCCGCATCGATGGCGAGGCCGTTGCGCTCACCGGACCGGTGGACGCCGAACATCGCGGCATCGTCCTCGTGCATCAGGAAATATTGCTGGCCCCGGATTTGACGGTGGCGCAGAACATCTATCTCGGCCGTGAATTATGCAAAGGTCCGACGGTGGATGATCGCGCGATGCGCGCCGGCGCCCGCAAGGCGATCGCCGATCTTGGCGGTACGATCGATCCGGACGCCATTGTCGGCAGCCTGTCGATTGCCCAGCGGCAACTCGTGCAGATCGCCCGTGTGCTGCTGGTGCCGCACCGGGTGGTCATTTTCGATGAGCCGACGGCGAGCCTTACCCCCATCGAAACGGATGCGCTGCTGAATGTCATCAGGGACATCCGGGCGAAGGGCGTGGCCGTGCTTTATATTTCGCATCGTCTGCCGGAGGTGAAGGAGATCGCCGACCGGGTGACGGTTCTGCGAGACGGCAGACTGGTCGCCTCCCATCCGGCATCGACGCTGGAGCCTGCGGATATGGCGCGTCTGATGGTGGGGCGCGACGTCGCCAAGCTTTATCCGGACCGTGTCGCCGGCGGAGAGCACGAGCCGGTTCTGCAGGTGGAGCATTTTACCGTTCCGGCCTATGCTCAGGATGCCGGTTTCAGCCTGGGCAGGGGCGAAATCCTCGGTTTTGCCGGTCTGGTCGGCGCGGGCAGAACGGAGCTTATGGAGGGTATACTCGGCCTGCGCGCCGGTCGGGGAACGGTGCGTCATCACGGCAGGCCGGTGCATTTCGCAACGGCGGAAGACAGCCTGAAGGCCGGAATCGTTTATCTGAGCGAGGACCGCAAGGGCAAGGGCCTGCTGCTCGCCAAGGATTTGCGTGTCAATCTCACGCTTGCCGCGCTCAAGAAATTCAGCCGGCTGTTTCAGATCGATACCCGCCGGGAAACGGCGGCGCTCGATGATGCGGTCCGGGATTTCGACATCCGCACCGGCCGCAAGGATTTGCTGGCGGGCCAGCTTTCCGGCGGCAACCAACAGAAGCTTCTGCTGGCCAAGATGATGCTGCTCGATCCATCCATCGTCATCATCGACGAACCGACGCGCGGCATCGATATCGGCACCAAGGAGCAAATTTACCGCTTCATCGCCAGGCTTGCGGATGAGGGGCGTTCGATCATCGTGGTTTCTTCGGAAATGCCGGAGCTGATCGGCATTTGCGACCGCATTCTGGTGATGCGGTCGGGCCGGATCGTCGGTGAGGTGACGGGTGAGCGCATGACCGAGAACGACATCGTGACACTGGCGACGGGTGTTCATACGCAGGAACCCGCCTGAGCGCCCGTGTCCCGGGAAACATGGCCTGACAAAAGAGACTGAGGGGAAATATGACTGAGGCCGCATTTGACAACGGCAAAACGCCGAAGACCTCGAAGGACTGGGACCTGCGCGCCGTCGCGCCGTTCGTGGCGCTGGCCCTGCTGCTGGTTCTCGGCGCCATCGCCAATCCCAATTTCATCGGCATCGACAATTTGTTGAACGTCACTACGCGCAGCGCCTTCATCGCCATCATCGCGCTCGGCGCAACTTACGTCATCACATCGGGCGGGCTTGATCTTTCCGTCGGCGCCATGGTCGCATTCGTCGCCAGCCTGATGATCCTGTTCATGAATAGCGGCGTCATCGCAAGTCCGCTTTTAATGCTGCTCACCGCCATGGCGCTGGCGCTCGCGATCGGTGCTGCCTGTGGGCTGACGAACGGTCTCATCACCACCATCGGCCGTATCGAGCCCTTTATCGCCACGCTCGGCACCATGGGCATCTATCGCGGCTTGACCACATGGTTGTCACAGGGCGGGGCGATCACGCTGCGCAATCCGGAAATCCAGACGCTTTATCGTCCGGTCTATTTCGGCAATGTCTTCGGCGTGCCGGTGCCGGTCATCGTCATCTTCGTTACCGCTGCAATCGCCGCCTTCGTGCTCTATCGCACCCGTTACGGCCGGCATTTGACGGCCGTCGGCTCCAGTGAGGATGTAGCGCGTTATTCCGGTATTTCGGTCACCCGGGTGCGCACCATCGCCTATGTGGTGCAGGGGCTGTGTGTCGCTGTTGCGGTGCTGCTTTACGTGCCGCGCCTCGCTTCCACTTCGGCCACCACAGGCATGTTGTGGGAGTTGCAGGCCATCACCGCCGTCGTCGTCGGCGGCACGGCGCTGAGAGGCGGGGTAGGGCGCATCTGGGGGACGATCTGCGGAGCCTTCATTCTGGAGATCGTCGGCAACATCATGATCCTGTCGAACTTCGTCAGCGAATATCTGATCGGCGCCATTCAGGGGGCCATCATCATCATCGCCATGCTGGTGCAGCGCTCGCTCAGCCGCAGGTGACGTATCACGCCGCGCCAGTGGGGCAGGCGCGGTCGAAGGAGGAACGCCCCGGTCTTGGGAGGAAAGAGACTATGCGTAGAAAATTCATCGGCGTGGCCTTTGCCGCGCTGGCTGCGGTGCTGGCGGGTCCGGCTCACGCGCAGGACAAGAAGGTCACCATCGGCGTTTCCATTCCAGCGGCCGATCATGGCTGGACGGCGGGCGTCGTCTATCATGCCGAGCGTGTGGCGAAGCTGCTGATGCAGGAGCATCCGGGGCTCAACGTCATCGTCAAGACGTCGCCGGACGCCGCCAATCAGGCAAATGCGCTGCAGGATCTTGCCGTGCAGGGGCTCGATGCGCTTGTCGTGCTGCCATCCGATCCCGATCCGCTGGTCAACGCCATCAAGGAGATCAAGGACAAGGGCACCTTCGTCGCGCTGGTCGACCGCGCGCCGAGTGTCAACGACAATTCGATCCGCGATCTCTATGTTGCCGGCAACAACCCCGCGCTTGGCCAGGTGGCCGGCGAATACATCAAGAAGACGACGCCGGATGCCGAAGTCGTGGTCATTCGCGGTCTGCCGATCCCGATCGACCAGCAGCGTCAGGATGGTTTCGACAAGGGCATCGCAGGGTCGAACGTCAAGGTTCTCGACCGCCAGTACGGCAACTGGAACCGCGACGACGCCTTCCGTGTGATGCAGGACTATCTGACCAAATACAAGAAGATCGACGTGGTCTGGTGTCAGGATGACGACATGGCTATCGGCGTGCTGGAAGCCATCCAGCAGGCGAAACGCACCGATATCCAGTATATCGTTGCGGGCGCCGGCTCCAAGGACATGATCAAGAAGGTGATGGACGGTGACAAGCTGGTGCCTGTCGACGTACTCTATCCGCCGGCAATGGTGGCGACAGCCATGCAACTGACCGCTGGGCACTTCTACGATCAGGTGCCGGTCGCGGGTGAATATATCCTCGATGCGACGCTGATCACCAAGGACAATGCCGAGCAGTTCTACTTCCCGGATTCGCCATTCTGATCTGATTTTCCGCTAGTACCGACGCCCGCCGCAAGGCGGGCGTTTCATTTTGCGGACTACCCGTTCTTCCTGAACCAGGTCGAGAGATAGTCCACGAAGCTGCGCACCTTGGCGGGCAGGTAGCGGCGATGCGGATAGACCGCATAGATACCCCTGTCCTTGGAAATATAATCGTCGAACAGCGTCACCAGTTCGCCGGACTGGATATAGGGTCTGGCGATGAAATCCGGCACGAGCGCGATGCCGAGCCCGGCACGGGCGGCGCGTAGCGTCGCCTGCGGGCTGTTGACCTCGATCGGTCCGCTGATGGTGACGGAGTTCGAACCGCCATCCGGCTCCAGATACCGCACCGTATTGTGAAACCGTGTATTGGTGTCGATGATGAAGGGGACGCGGGAGAAATCCTGCGGGCCATGGAGTGGCCCGTGTTTCGCCACGAAATCTGCCGTCGCCACCGCATAGACCCGGAAATCGGAAAGCTTGCGGGCTATGAGGCCCGAGTCCTCCAGTCGGGTTATCCGAACCGCGAGATCGAAACCCTCCTCGATCAGATCCACGAATCGGTCTTCCGCGACGATTTCGAGCGAGAGTTCCGGATTTTCCTTGGCGAAGTCGATCAGGCTCTGGCCGACATCGGCGTCGATGAAGGTGCGGGGAACGGAAATCCTGAGCTTACCCTTCAGATCGGCATTCTTCTCGCGCACCAGATCGGCAAGGTTATCGATCTCCTTCAAAATGTCGGAAGCCGTGCGGTAATAGGTGTGCCCGGCCTCCGTCAGCGAGAACTGCCGGGTGGTGCGATTGAGGAGCAGCGCGCCGAGATCGTCCTCCAGTTCCCGCACATATTTGGACAGGAGCGCCTTGGATCGCCCTGTCTTGCGCGCCGCGGCGGAAAAACCCTCCGCTTCGACGACATCGATAAAGGCGCGGATGCGG
The DNA here is from genome assembly GCF_027956525.1 of Agrobacterium sp. ST15.13.013. Taxonomy (NCBI): domain Bacteria; kingdom Pseudomonadati; phylum Pseudomonadota; class Alphaproteobacteria; order Hyphomicrobiales; family Rhizobiaceae; genus Agrobacterium; species Agrobacterium sp. ST15.13.013. The sequence goes on along the minus strand of NZ_JAQKGP010000005.1, from coordinate 112,128 downwards.
GTGAGCGTGTCCATGAAAATCCTCCGGTTCGTTCTATATAATTGAACGGCGAGGACGGACTGTTCAACCCTTAATTCATTGCCGAAAAAATCCGCTCTTTGGTGAAAAAATCCTCTTGATTATGACTGCGAATATTCTTATCTCCCGTGCTGCCCAAAGTCGCACGTGCCCATGTGTGTCCGCCGAGTCCTCGATGTGGTGAGGATTTAGGTAAGGTACCTGGAACTAACCCCTCCAGTCGCTATTCCGGCCAACCGGGAAATGCGAGGACATACGAAGCAACGACGGTGCGGGCCTTTCTGGTTCTCTGCCGGCTTTCCATCAGCCGGGGTACTAAAGAGGCACACCATCATTGCCTGAAGTGCGGTCGGGTCATTCCCTCCAATCAATGGCAGACAAAGCCGAATGATGCTCTGGCAGGGCGTCGTTCACATTCGCGCCTTGAGCGTATGCTATCGATTCTGCGCCTCCACCGGCTGATTCGAATGCATATCTCGAGCGTCCTTTGTCCTTCGGATTTTTCCGAAGCCGGTTTAACAGGGAATACATCGATGACGACTGCACGCATTCTCGACTTCATCAAGACCCGACGTCCCGAAGGCCCTTGCCTCGTGGTTGATCTCGACGTCGTGCGCGACAATTTCAACGCTTTCCGGCATTCCCTGCCGAACAGCGCCATCTACTATGCCGTCAAGGCAAACCCGGCTCCCGAAATCCTGAAGCTGCTCGCTTCGCTCGGCTCCAACTTCGATTGCGCCTCCGTGGCTGAAATCCAGATGGCGCTCGATGCCGGTGCGACGGCCGACCGTATCTCCTTCGGCAACACCATCAAGAAGGAACGCGATGTTGCACGCGCCCATGCGCTCGGCATCGATCTCTTCGCCGTGGACAGCCATGAGGAAGTCGAGAAGGTTGCCCGCGCCGCTCCCGGCGCGCGCGTCTTCTGCCGCGTGCTGACGGATGGCGAAGGTGCGGAATGGCCGCTGTCGCGCAAGTTCGGCTGCGTGCCGCAGATGGCTGTCGACGTTCTCGTTTACGCCCATCAGCTCGGTCTCGAATCCTATGGCGTATCCTTCCATGTCGGTTCGCAGATGATGAATCTCGACGCATGGGATGCGGCGCTGGCCGATGCCAAGCGCGTCTTCGCGTCGCTTGCCAAGCAGGGCATCCACCTGCAGATGGTCAATATGGGCGGCGGTTTCCCGACCAAGTATCTGCGCGACGTTCCGGCTGCCGAAGAATACGGCCAGGCGATCGACACGGCGCTGCGCAAGCACTTCGGCAACCAGATCCCGAAGACGATCATCGAGCCGGGCCGCGGCATGGTGGGCAATGCCGGCGTCATCAAGGCGGAAGTCGTTCTTGTCTCGAAGAAGTCCGACAATGACAACCACCGCTGGGTGTTCCTCGACATCGGCAAATTCGGCGGTCTCGCCGAGACGATGGACGAGGCGATCCGTTACCCGATCCGCACCGAGCGCGATCAGGACGAGATGGAGCCCTGCGTTCTGGCCGGCCCGACCTGCGACAGCGCCGATGTGCTGTATGAAAAGAACATGTACCCGCTGCCGGTCTCTCTGACCATCGGCGACGAAGTTCTGATCGAAGGCACGGGCGCCTATACGACCACCTATTCGGCGGTCGCCTTCAACGGCTTCGAACCGCTGAAGGCTTACGTCATCTAAGCATCGGGCCGAAAAGTGTAACGCGGTTTTCGGAAAACCCGATGCGCAGGTCAAAAAGTCCGAGCGCCGTCCGCTGAAAAGGGCGGTGTCTCGACCAAGCTTCCGTTCCGGCCCTGCCGATTGTGCTGTTGCGCAAATCCCTGCTTGCTGCACCTCTTCCAGCCGAGGAAAGCGTGTCGGCGGGCCGGAACGGCTCCACCAATTTTCATCAAGGGCCGCGTGTGGGCGGTAGTGTGACGGGAGGCCAAGGATGGCCGCTCTTTTGAATTCGGTACGGTCGTTTTTCACACCGCAGACATTTCATATCGATCAGGAAAATCCGGGCGATGTCGTCGCCCGTGAGAACCTGCTGGACCGCGCCATGGGCGCAGGCCGCCGCCGCAAGTCTTCCGAAAAGCTGCGCGCCGGCCGCGTTCCGGCCGAAGGCTTGGCGCTCGTCGCCCGCGATGAGGACGGCCATGTCATCGGCACGGTGCGCCTGTGGAACGTCGAGGCCGGCATCTCGCGCGAAGGCCGCGCCGTCGAAGCGCTGCTGCTCGGCCCGCTGGCCGTCGATGCCGCCCATGAGGGGAAAGGCATCGGCTCGGCGCTGATGCGCGCTGCCATTGCCGAGGCAACCAAGCGTGGACACGGCGCCGTTCTTCTGGTGGGCGATGCACCTTATTACGAGCGCTTCGGCTTTTTCGCCGACAAGGCCCAGCACCTCATCATGCCCGGCCCGTTCGAGCGCAGCCGTTTCCTGGCGCTGGAGCTGAAAGCCGGCTGGCTTGATGGCGTTGCCGGCCTGCTGGTGGCAAGCGGCCGCAGGCTCTCTGCCTGAGATAAGGCCCGATACTGATATCAACCCCCGGCCTAAAACCGGGGGTTTGTTTTTACGCTGTGATCCGAGCGTGCGGTCTTTCCCGTCGATAGTTTTCAGTCGCCTCTTGCGCATAGAAATTTACGGGTATATACCCGAGACAAATGCCAAATGATAGTTGCCACTGCATTCTGTTGCGCAAAGCATCCCGCAAGGTTTCGTCTTATTATGACGAGGCCCTGGCGCCGCTTGGCGTCAATATCGGTCAGTTCAGCCTGTTGCGGAATATCAATCGCACTGCGCCTGTCTCGCTGACCGATCTGGCCGCGCGGGTGGAACTGGATCGTTCCACAGTCGGCCGCAACGCCAAGGTGCTGGCTCGCATGGGTCTGGTGGCCATCGGTCACGGCGAGGATCAGCGGGAAGCGATGCTGACCGTGACGAGGGAAGGGCATGCGATCCTGAAAGCGGGCGCGCCGCTCTGGGATGGCGTGCAGGATGAAATCGAGGCCCGGCTTGGGCCTGAGAAGACAGCACAATTACAGGAACTGCTCGCAGCCCTGTGATTTTTGGGGACGTAAGCGGGTATCTGCCCACAATACAGGGTATATACCCGTAAACTATCGGCCGCAGCGGCTGGAAAGGGAAATTGAACATGCTCTCCACACGCCTTGCCAGCTGGATGGCCGGCAGAAATCTGCATTATGGCTGGCTCGTTGCTGCAACCACCTTCCTGACGATGTTGGCCACCGCCGGTGCGATGGGGTCCGCGGGGGTGATGATCCAGCCGCTGCATCAGGAATTCGGCTGGGATATCGCCGATATTTCCTCCGCAATGGCCGTCAGGCTGGTGCTTTTTGGTCTGCTCGGGCCTTTTGCCGCTGCCTTCATGAATCATTTCGGCGTCCGGCAGGTGGTGTCCACCGCGCTTGCCCTGATCATGGGCGGCATTGTCGCCTCTTTCTTCATGACTGAGGTATGGCAATTGCTGCTGCTCTGGGGCGTGGTGATCGGCGTCGGCACCGGTATGACCGCGCTGGTATTGGGCGCCACCGTGGCGACACGCTGGTTCTCCAAGCGTCGCGGCCTGGTGATCGGCCTCATGACGGCGAGCAACGCTACCGGCCAGCTGGTTTTCCTGCCGCTGCTGGCGGCGTTGACGGAAGCCTACGGCTGGCGAACCGCTTTGACCCTTTCCGTTGCGGTGATCGCAACCGCGATGGTCCTCGTGCTGCTTTTGATGCGTGACCATCCTGCCGATGTCGGCCTGCCGGCCTATGGCGAGACAGCGGTGGCAAAACCGGTCAAGCAGGATCACAATCTCCTCGCCACACTGGCATCGCCGCTGGTGACCTTGAAGAGCGTATCGGGCAACCCGGTGTTCTGGGTGCTTTTCGGCACTTTCTTTGTCTGCGGGCTTTCGACCAACGGTCTCATCCAGACCCACTGGATTTCGATCTGCGGCGATTTCGGCATGGCCGCGGTGACGGCGGCGGGTACGCTGGCGGTAATCGGTATTTTCGATTTCTTCGGCACCATCTTCGCCGGCTGGCTTTCCGACCGGTTCGATAATCGCTTCCTGCTGTTCTGGTTCTACGGTCTGCGTGGCCTGTCCCTGCTTTATCTCTCATTCTCGGGGTTCAGCTTCGTGGAGCTTTCGGTCTTCGCCGTCTTTTATGGGCTGGATTGGGTGGCGACCGTACCGCCGACGGTGAAACTTGCCGCCGAGAATTTCGGCCGTGAAAAGGCCGGTCTCGTTTTCGGCTGGGTGTTTGCCGGCCATCAGTTGGGAGCCGCCACCGCCGCCTTTGGCGCCGGGTTCTTCAAGAGCGATTTCGATACCTATATGCCCGCACTGCAGATTGCCGGTCTGATGTGCATGATCGCGGCCGTCTCGGTTCTGCTTCTGCGCAAGCCGGGCTCCGCAACCCTGACGCCCCAGGCCGCGTGATAGAGATGATGCACTGGAAGGAGGCCTGCAAATGCAGGCCTTTTTTGTATTTTTCCGGTATCTGCCGGGCGCGTTGTGCATCCGCTTTTCGATCGCTGGACGGCGCTTGTTGCGTAATTGTCACAATGTTTGCCGGTTGATCGTTCCGATCCATGATCGGCGTCCCGGTTTGATCCATCTCAATCGGCCTGCCTTCCCCTTCGTCATAGTGGTTCCGAAGCGGTTGCGGCGGGCGAAGATTCGCTAAAGCCCGCCGTCATCAGCCGGTTCCGGGGACTTGCCCGGCTGCGGTGCGCTATAGGAGAGATGGAATGACGAACAGAAACAAAAAAACCGCCTTGTTTGCCAGTGTCGCTGCTGGTGTTGCGGCCATGCTGGTATCCGCCAATGCCATGGCTGCCGATCTGGCCCAGGCAGCGCCGACCCCCACCGCCGAAGAGGCGATTGCGGCGGCAAGCCCGTGGATGCTGCGCGTGCGCGGCCTCGGCGTCATCACCCATGACAGCGGCAGCGTCGATGGCGTGCCGGGCGCGGGCCTGTCCTATTCGGACACCGTGATCCCGGAACTCGACATCAGCTATTTCTTCACCGAAAACTTTGCGGCCGAACTCATCCTCGGCACCACCTACGCCAAGATCAATGGCGAGGGCGTGCTCGCCGGCACGCCTGTCGGCAAGACGTGGTTGCTGCCGCCGACGCTGACGCTGCAATATCACTTCACCGATTTCGGCGCTTTCAAGCCCTATATCGGCGCGGGCGTGAACTATTCGCTGTTCTATAACCAGACGGAAAAGCCCGGTTTCAGCAATCTCGACGTCAAGAACAAGCTTGGTGCAGCCGTACAGGTCGGTTTCGATTATATGCTGGACGAGCATTGGGGCGTGAACTTCGACGTGAAGAAAATCTTCCTCAAGACCGACTGGACCGCCGAACTGGGTGGCACGCCGATCAGCGGCAAGGCCAAGCTCGATCCCTGGCTGATCGGCGCGGGTATCACCTATCGCTTCTGATCACGGGATCGGCTGAGCGCTGCCTTTGACGGGCGACGCTTTCTGAGTTATAGGGACGGCCACGGGCGTAAGAGCCCCGGCCGTCCGCAGGTGTTTACGCCCTTGGTGAAGCTCTTTCTTCAATAACGGTCATCCCATGTTTTGCATGTCGTCGATGGCAACGCGGACCCCCTTCGGAATAGTCGGCATGCGCATGTTGGAGAACCGTTATGAACGTGTCCAAACCGCTTCCCGCGCTTGAGGGGCTGAAAGAACAGGCAAAACGCCTGCGCGCCGCCCTTGAGGATCAGGGGCAAGCAATCACCCATTCGAAAGCGCTGGAACTCATCGCCGCGCAATATGGCTTCCGCGACTGGAACACCCTCCACGCATCGGCCGGCAACCGCCCCGCCTTCAACCCCTATCTTCTGGGGTCAAGGGTGGAAGGTTTTTACCTCGGCCAACCCTTCGTGGCTTCCGTTCTGGGTGTGCAGGCGCTCGGCGGCGATCCCGAACGCTACCGGCTGACCCTGCATCTCGATGATCCCGTGGATGTGGTGACTTTCGAAAGCTTTTCCGCTTTCCGGCAGCGCGTTCATTGCAATGTCGATACGTCCGGTCGCACCGTGGAGAAAACCTCCAATGGCCGGCCGCAAGTGGAACTCGTCTGGTAAGGAGCTGGCGGAGATTCTAGCGATAGTGCGAGCACCCGCCGACTGGCGGGTGTCCCTTTTCGTAGGCAAGTTTAGATTCTCTTCCCCGCCGCATCGAACAGGTGAAAATCCTTTGCCTGTGCGGCTATCTTCAGCGTTTCGCCGATGCGCAGTTGCGAGCGGCCGTGAACGCGGAAAACGATGGTGGTGCCGTCAGCGAAGGAGCCGTGCACGTAGCTTTCCGCGCCCACCAGCTCCACGGCGTCCACCTGCACGGTTCCGGTGAAGGCGGCATCTGCGGGGGCTTCATCGGCGAGAGTAATATCTTCGGGGCGGATGCCGAGCGTGGCGACGCCCTGCGGCAGTGCCGGGGTTCCCTGCACCGACCAGCCGGAAGAGCCGTTTGCCGATGTCGCGTCATGGTTCAGCAGGTTCATGGAAGGCGAGCCGATAAAGGTGGCGACGAAGGTGGTGGCCGGTTTTTCGTAGAGCTCAATCGGCGTGCCCATCTGCTCGATACGGCCGGCATTTAGCACCACCAGCCGGTCGGCCAGCGTCATCGCCTCCATCTGGTCATGGGTGACATAAACGCTTGTCGTGGCGAGCGAGCGTTGCAGGCGGCGGATTTCCACGCGCATCTGCACACGCAGCTTGGCATCGAGGTTGGACAGCGGCTCGTCGAATAGGAAGGCTGCCGGCTTGCGCACGATGGCGCGGCCCATGGCCACACGCTGGCGCTGGCCGCCGGAAAGCTGGCGCGGTTTGCGCTCCAGGAACTGTTCAATCTCTAGCGCCTTTGCCGCCTCGGTAATTCGCCGTTCGATCTCCTCCTTCGGCGTATTGCGGTTCTTCAGGCCATAGGCAAGGTTTTGGCGCACCGTCATATGCGGATAAAGCGCATAGTTCTGGAACACCATGGCGATATCGCGGTCGGAGGGCTCGAGATCGTTGACGACCCGGTCGCCGATGACGATCTGGCCGCCGGAAATACCTTCCAGACCGGCGATCATGCGCAGCAGGGTAGATTTTCCACAGCCGGAGGGGCCGACCAGGACGATCATTTCGCCGTCGGCGATGTCCATCGACACGCCCTTGATGGCCTCGACATTGCCGCCATAAACCTTGCGGACGTCTTTCAGCGCAATTTTTGCCATTACTTTTCGGTCTCCACCAAACCTTTGACGAACCAGCGCTGCATCAGCACCACAACGATAATCGGGGGGATGATGGCGAGGATCGCCGTCACCATCACATAATTCCAGGGCGTCGAAGCGTCGGTAAAATCCACCATGCGCTTGAGGCCGATGATGATCGTGTTCATCTTGGCGTCGTTGGTCACGAGCAGCGGCCAGAGATATTGGGTCCAGCCATAGATGAACAGGATCACGAACAGAGCGGCGATATTGGTTCTCGACAGCGGCAGCAGGATATCCCGCATGAAGCGGAACGGCCCTGCATTGTCGATACGCGCCGCCTCGACCAGCTCGCCGGGAATGGTCAGGAAGAACTGCCGGAACAGGAAGGTTGCCGTCGCAGATGCCATCAGCGGCAGCGTAAGCCCCGCATAGGTGTCGATCAGCCCAAGATCGACGATGACCTTGTAGGTCGGCAGGATACGCACTTCCACCGGCAGCATGAGCGTGATGAAGATCATCCAGAAAAAGCCCATGCGGAAGGGAAAGCGGAAAAACACGATGGCGAAGGCCGACAGGAACGAAATAACGATCTTGCCGATGGCGATGGCGAGCGCCACGACGAAGCTGTTGAACAACAGCCGTTCGAGGCTCACACCGACCACTCTTTCGACACCGCCAACCATGGCCTCGGCGTAATTGGCGCCAAGATGATCACCGGGCAGGAGCGACATGGGCGGGCGGATGATATCCGTCGACGTCATGGAGGAGGCGACGAAGGTGTAATAGATCGGGAAGGCCACGATGATGATGCCGAGTACCAGCATCAGATGGGCGACCACACGGGCGACCGGGCGATTTTCAATCATGGGAAATCCTCAGCCGTAATGCACGCGCTTCTCGACGAAGCGGAACTGGAAGGCAGTGAGCGCTATGACGATCACCATCAGGATCACGGATTGCGCGGCGGAAGAGCCGAGATTGAGGTTCACGAAGCCATCATTGTAGACTTTGTAGACCAGTGTTTCCGTCGCCTTGGCAGGGCCGCCACCGGTGACGGCATGGATGATGCCGAAGGTATCGAAGAAGGCGTAGACCGTGTTGACGACCAAAAGGAAGAAGGTGGTCGGTGCTAGCAGCGGGAAAACGATGGTCCAGAAGCGCCGCGAACCGCGCGCGCCATCAATGGAGGCCGCTTCCAGCAGTGATTTAGGAATTGCCTGCAAGCCTGCGACAAAAAACAGGAAATTGTAACTGATCTGCTTCCAGGCGGCAGCCGCGACGACGAGCAGCATGGCCTGGTCGCCGTTGAGCAGCGGGTCCCACATGATGCCGTTACGGCGCAGGATATAGGAGAAGGTGCCCATGGCCGGGTTGAACATGAAGAGCCACAACATGCCGGCAACCGCAGGAGCGACGGCATAGGGCATGATCATCATGGTGCGATAAAAGCCCTTGCCGCGCACAACGCGGTCGGCAGCCGTCGCCAGAAGCAGCGCCAGCCCCATGGAGACGAGCGCGGTCAGGATGCTGAAGATGATCGTGACCTGCAGCGAGTTCAGATAGTTTTCGTCTGAAAGCACGGCGGAAAAATTCGCCAGACCGACGAAATTGCTGTTCAGCCCGAAGGCGTCCTCGCGCATGGTCGATTGGTAAAGCGCCTGGCTTGCCGGCCAGAAGAAAAAGATCACCGTGAGGATGATCTGCGGCGCGACCAGCAGATAGGGCAGGATTTTGTTGGGGAATACGACGCTTTGCACGGCGATCTCCTGATGAGATGGGAATGCCGCCCGCACCCTGTTGAGGATGCGGGCGGGGCAGGGGATCGTTTAGTTGCCGGCGGCCTGCTTGATGGCGGCGTCACCGCGCTCCACGATCTTGTCGAGGGCGGCTTTCGCGTCCTGCTTGCCGGCCAGCATCGCCTCGAACTCTTCATTCATGATATCGCGCACCTGTGGCAGGTTCACGAGACGCACGCCCTTGGAGTTTTCTGTCGGCGGCTTACCCATCATCTGCAGCAGCGGCGTTTCACGGGCGGGGTTCTTGTCATAAAATCCGGATTTCTTGGTTTCCTCATAGGCCGCGATCGTCACCGGCATGTAACCGGAGACCTGATGCAGGCGCGCCTGAATCTTGGTCTGGGAGAGGAAGTGGAAGAACTCCGCCACGCCCTTATATTCGGCCTCGCTTTTGCCGCCGAAGACCCAGAGGCTGGCGCCACCGGGAATGGTGTTCTGCGGACCATGGCCCTCATAATAAGGAAGCTGGCCGATGCCGTAATTCATGCCGGTCTTGACGATATCGCCAAGGCCGCCGGAGGATTCGGTCAGGATGCCGCATTCGCCGGACATGAACAGCTGCTTGGCTTCTGAAGTGCGGCCGCCATAACGGAAAGTGCCGTCCTTCGCGAGGTCTGCAATCGCCTGGAAATGCTCGACGAAGAGCGGCGCGTTGACCGCAAGTTTCACATCCGTGCCACCAAGACCGTTTTCATTGCTGCCATAGGAGACGTTGTTCCAGGCAGCGAAGTTCTCGGTCTGGATCCAGGTGAGCCAGGTGGAGGTGAAACCGCATTGGGCGGCGCCGCTGGTCTTGATCTTCTTGGCGGCTTCGAAAACTTCCGGCCACGTCTTCGGCGGGTTGTCGGCGTCGAGGCCGGCTTTCTGGAAGATATCCTTGTTGTAATAGAGGATCGGCGAGGACGAATTGTAGGGGAAGGACAGCATGGTGCCGTCGGGCTTGGAATAATAGGCCACGATGCCGGCCAGATATTCATCCTTGTTGAAGGTGTATCCCCCTTCCTTCAGGACGTCCGCAACGGGCTTGATGGCGCCGGCGGCCCCCATCATCACGCCCGAACCGGCATCGAAGACCTGAATGATTGCCGGCGGCTGCTTGGCGCGGAACGCTGCAATCCCGGCATTCAGCGTTTCCGGGTAAGTACCCTTGAAGACCGGTGTGATCTTGTATTCTTTCTGGCTGTCGTTGAATTCTTTCGCAAGCGTATCCACGACCTCGTTATTCGCGCCGGTCATGGCGTGCCACCACTGAATCTCCGTCGCAGCGAAAGCATTCGATGTGACGAAAAACGAAAGCGCGGATGCCGCAGCAAGGCGGTAGCTGAGTTTTTTCAAGGTGATTCCTCCCGTTATGAAAACAGTAAAAGATACAGACCCTTATTGCAGTCGTTCCTCCGTGATCCGGCTGCGGGCGATCTTTTCTGCATTAGCGATCTGATTAAAAGCGAACTCTAATGAAAATGCAAGAGAACGTGGAACGATTAAAACGAAAGTGAAGGAAACGGTTTTATTATTCCATTTTCTTCGTTCCGTGGTTTTTTCATGCGCCTGCCCGTTGGCGACGCGCTGGCGCTGGTTTAGCGCGCGCCAGAAATCAAATAATCGCAATTGATATGTTATTACATTACGTACTATGGTGCGGCGAATTTTGGATGGTGAAGGTGCGGATATGTTCGGAATGAAGCGGAAGAATGCGGTCGGTCCCAGGGACGATTCGGCCGTCGCGCCACCTGCCCGCACAGTGCCGGTTACCCTGCTGACGGGTTTTCTGGGCGCAGGCAAGACGACGTTGCTGAATGCGCTTCTGACTGAGCCGGCCATGCGCGACGCCGCGGTCATCGTCAATGAATTCGGCGCAGTTCCCATTGATCACGGTCTGGTGCGGACTGGGTCTGAGCGATATTTCAGAACGACAACGGGCTGCATCTGCTGCACCGCCACCAGCGATATTCGCACTTCGCTTTACGAGCTGCATCAGGCCTTTCTGGAAGGGGTGATGCCGGAAGTATCGCGGGTCGTCATCGAAACCACCGGCCTTGCCGATCCCGCACCTATCATCAACAGCCTGATCGCTGGCGGAACGCCGGCGCTTGGCCTGCGCGATCACATCGTGGCGCGGCATTTTCATCTTTCCGGCGTGGTCACGGCTTTCGACGTTGTCTCCGGCCCTGCGATGCTCGACAGCTTTATCGAAGGCTGGAAACAGCTTGCCTTTGCCGATCATATCGTCCTGACGAAAACCGATCTTGTCGATGCTGCAGCCGTGGACCGCGAAAGCCTCGCCGATCTCAATCCTGCGGCCTCGTTTCATGACCGCAATGCGGTCGATTTCGATCTGATGTCGTTGTTTTCAGCCTCGGATTATTCGCTGCGCGGCAAGCCGGAGGATGCGCCGGGATGGCTTGCGGCCGACAGGCTGAGCCTTCATGCCGCCCACCAGCACGATATCAACCGCCATGGCGTCGGGGTCGAGGCTTTCGATCTTACCTTTGACGGCGCTTTTGATCCGCAAGCGATTGTCACTTTTCTGGAGCTCGTCACCAGCAATGTGCATTCCGGCCTGCTGCGACTCAAGGGAATTTTCGGCGCGACGGATGATCCGGAGCGGCCGGTTATCGCCCATGCGGTGCAGCATCGGCTTTATCCATTGACCCGCCTGGAGCGCTGGCCGGATGGCAATCGTGGCACGCGCATCGTGCTGATCGGCATGGAGATGCCGCAGCAGCCGATCCGCGCTCTCTTCGAGACATTGGCCGCGCAGGCGGGGCGAAAGGGCAGGGCATGAACAATCCGCTTGCGCGCAGCGGCTCCGCAATCGTCTCGCAGGCCCGTCTTGTGAAGCAATGGTCCCGCGATTTGCTGCATCTCCACCCCGAAGACATTATTACAGTCACCGAGCTTTCCTGCGCCCTGCCGGATTGCCCGCCGCGCGAAACGGTGATCGTCATTCTGTCGGCTTCCGGCACAAGCCGGCAACTATCCATCCACAAGGCGCTTCTCGCCGTGGATCATGACGATATCGTGCGCGCCATCGCCGCGAATTCGGCTTGAGAACCCGTTTTCAGGCTCAAGATGCGCTTGACCGCCGCCGCCCTCATCCGCCACTTCAGGGGCAGCGACGGGATTCGTCGAGGATGAAGGGCGGGCAATGGCCGATCTGGCGGTATATGCGGGTTTGTTCCTGACGGCGTTCATAGCAGCGACCATTCTACCCATGCAGTCGGAGGCCGCATTGGCCGGCCTCATCCTTCTGAAATCACAGCCCGTCTGGCTGCTGGTCGTCGTGGCCAGCGCCGGCAATGTCGCCGGCTCCTTTGCGAACTGGCTGCTCGGCCGCGGCATCGAGCGCTTTCGGCATGAACGCTGGTTTCCGGTCGGTGAGGCGGCGCTGGAGCGCGCCCAGAACTGGTATCGGCACTATGGCAAATGGTCCCTGCTGCTCAGCTGGGCGCCGCTGATCGGCGATCCGCTGACGGTTGCCGCCGGGATCATGAAGGAACCGCTGCCAGTGTTTCTGCTGCTTGTCACCGTCGCCAAGGTTGGGCGTTATCTCGTTCTGGCGCTGGTGACGCTGAATTTTCTGTAGTGTTTCGCAAGAAACGGGGCGGCCTGTTTCTTCTCCCCGGCGGGGAGAAGACGAAAGGCGCATACGCCCGGCTAAAATAAGGGCGAGGAACGATCAAGCCGCCTGCCGGTCCCAGCTTGCGAAAGGATCGGGCAGGTGCCGCCATGCATCCGGTGTGAATGCCTCGGTATCGATCAGGCAGGCGTCGAGCTGCGCGCGGATGCGTGCCTCGTTCATCGGATCGGAGCCGATGAAGACGATTTCCTGCCGGCGGTCACCGAAGACCGGATCGAGATAGGGCTTCATCATATCGAGGAACTGCTTCTCGCGCGGCCATTGCTCTTTCGGCACGGCGGACCACCACAGGCCCATCTTGCCGGTACGCACCAACGCACCGGCCTGGCTGATCTCGCCGACATAACGCGGACGCGTCGCCAGCCAGAAGAAGCCCTTGGCGCGCACCACGCCTGGCCAGGCGCGGTCGATGAAGCGCTGGAACAGCACAGGGTCGAAGGGTTTTTTGGCGCGGTAAACAAAGGAGCGGATGCCATATTCCTCGGTTTCGGGAATGTGGTCCTTGAAGCCGTGCAATTCCTTGAACCATAGGGGGTGTTCTTCCGCCCTGGCGAAATCGAAACGGCCGGTGCCCAGAACCTCCTTCAACGCCACCTTGCCGAAATCGGCCTCGATGAGTTTTGCATCCGGGTTCAGCCCGACGATGATCTTGCGGGCGGCGTCCCGCTCCTCCGGCGTCGCGGTGCCGATCTTGTTGAGGACGACGACATCGGCAAATTCGATCTGCTCCACCAGGAGATCGACGATGGTGCGGTTGTCGCCATCGCCTGCCGTTTCACCCCGGTCGGCCAGAAAATCGGACGAACCGTAATCGTTGAGAAGATTGGCGGCATCCACCACCGTCACCATGGTGTCGAGACGCGCAACATCGGAAAGGCTGCGGCCGTTTTCGTCGCGAAAATCGAAGGTCGCAGCGACCGGAAGCGGCTCGGCGATGCCGGTGGATTCGATCAGCAGGTAATCGAAACGACCCTGTTCGGCCAGCGCCCGCACCTCCTTCAGGAGGTCGTCGCGCAGCGTGCAACAGATGCAGCCATTGGTCATTTCCACCAATTGCTCCTCCGTGCGGGAGAGATTGGCGCCGCCATCGCGCACCAGCGCGGCGTCGATATTGATCTCGCTCATGTCATTGACGATCAACGCCACACGCAGACCATCGCGATTGGCGAGAATATGGTTGAGGAGCGTCGTCTTGCCGGCGCCCAGAAAGCCGGAAAGTACGGTGACGGGAAGTTTGTGCGACATAAGGACCTCGTTCTTTGGCAACGCTCGCGTGCACCTCATGGCGACCACGCGGACGATCTGAAAACGACGGGTTCGGTGCTACCCCGTCTTTGTGGTGTAACGTAATAACATTACACATCGTCCACCTGTCAACGGGCGACAGAAAAAAAGTGCCCCGCTATGCGGGGGCTGTGACTTATGCGAAGCGCAACGCATCTTTCCGATAGTTAATGTTATTTCATTACGTATTCGTTTGACGAATGTAATAACATTACATATCAAGGGCCATCGAATGACATCCTGCCTTGGAGGGATCGATGAGCGATCCGTGCCTCACCTTCAAAAACCTGACGCTTGGATATGCCGGCCGCGCGGCCGTGCATCATCTGAATGGCGATATCGCCAAAGGCTCGCTCACTGCGGTGGTCGGCGCCAATGGCTCTGGAAAATCGACGCTGATGAAAGGCATTGCCGGCATTTTGAAACCGCTCGGCGGGGAATGCCGGTTAAGCCCAAATCTGTCCGTCGCTTATCTGCCGCAGCAATCGGAACTCGACCGCTCCTTTCCGGCGCAGGTGCGGGACCTGGTGGCGCTTGGTCTCTGGCCGAAACGCGGCCTTTTTGGCCGCCACCGTTCCGAAGACCGGGCGGCGATGGGCCGCGTGATGGAGGCGGTTGGGCTTTCCGGTTTTGAAAAGCGAAATATAGACTCACTGTCCGGTGGCCAGATGCAGCGTGCCTTGTTTGCGCGCGCGATGTTGCAGGATGCGCAGCTGATCCTGCTCGACGAACCCTTCAACGCCGTCGATGAGAAGACTGTTGCCGACCTTATGGTCCTGATCAAGTCATGGGTGGCCGAGGGGCGCACGGTGCTGGCGGTCCTTCATGACTTCCAGCTCGTGCGGCAGCATTTTCCAGAGACCCTGTTCCTCGCCCGAAAGCTCGTCGGGCTGGGTCCTACGGCCGAGGTGTTGAAGTCCGAGAACATCCGGCAGGCGCGGCATTTTCACGAGGCGTGGGAGGAAAATGCGCCCTGGTGCGATCCGGCCGAAGCACCTTCGCTGCAGATCGTCGGGGCAAGTCCGCACGCGGCCACCGCCCGTTCCCATTCCGATGACCACTCACACGCGAATTCGAGTGCCCATGGCTGATATCTTCATCCAACCCTTCGTCCAATATGTCTTCATGCAGCGGGCGCTCGCCGGTGCGCTGATCCTTGCCATCAGCTGCGGCCCGGTCGGGGTGTTTCTGATGCTGCGCCGCATGAGCCTGACGGGCGACGCCATGTCTCACGCCATCCTGCCGGGGGCGGCGGTCGGGTTTCTGTTCTACGGGCTGGAAATCCTGCCCATGACCATCGGCGGGCTGGCTGTCGGCCTTCTGGTCGCGCTCGGCGCCGGCGCGGTGTCACGCTTCACCATCCAGAAGGAAGACGCTTCCCTTGCCGCCCTTTATCTCATCTCGCTTGCGCTCGGCGTGCTGCTCGTCTCATGGCGCGGTTCCAGCGTCGATCTCATGCATGTGCTGTTCGGCACGGTGCTGGCGCTGAACAATGAGGCGCTCGGCCTGATCGGCAGCATCTGCATCGTAACGTTGGTGGTGATGATCACCTTCTGGCGGGCGCTGCTGGCGGAATGTCTCGATCCCCTGTTTCTGCGCTCGGTCAGCAACTGGGGCAGCCCGGTGCATTTCCTCTTCCTTGCCATCGTTGTGCTCAATCTCGTCGGCGGCTTTCAGGCGCTGGGAACGCTGCTCTCGGTCGGGCTGATGATGCTGCCCGCCGCCGCCAGCCGCTTCTGGTCGAACCGTGTCGCACCAATGTGCTTCATTTCCATCGGCATCGGCATGGTGTCCTGCTTTGCGGGCCTGCTCCTTTCCTATCACGCATCGCTGCCGTCCGGCCCGGCGATCATCCTTTCCGCGGGCGTCATTTACGCCCTCTCCATCCTCGTCGGCACGCGCGGCGTGCTCAGCGATCTTCTCGGTTCCGGCCGTCACAGGACGGCCTGAAAACAGCGTTCGAAAAAGGAGAACCTTCATGTTCAAAACCCTCCGTCTCGCCACTGGCGTCAGCCTTCTTTCCCTCTCCCCGGTCCTGATGGCGCAGGCGTCCGCCGCCGAACTCAAGGTCGTGGCGAGCTTCTCGATCATCGCCGATTTTGCTAAAAACGTCGGCGGTGACCGCGTGGAGATCACCACGTTGGTGGGGCCGGATGGTGACGCCCACGTTTATGAACCCCGCCCGGCCGATGCCGTCGCCGTCAGCAAGGCGGATGTGGTGCTGGTCAACGGTCTGGAATTTGAAGGCTTCCTGAAGCGGCTGATCGACACCAGCGGCACCAAGGCGCCGGTGGTGGAACTGACCAAGGGTGTGGAGCCGCTCAAGCTTTCTGAAGAGCCGGCTGGTCACGCCCATCCGGAAGCCGAGGAAGAGGATGGCCACGACCATAAGGCCGAAGAAGCAGGCCACAGCCATGAGACCGCCGAGGCCCATGATCACGACCACGGCCATGAGGGGCATCACCATCACGGCGAATACGATCCACATGCCTGGCAATCGATCAAGAACGCGGAAATCTACGTGAAGAACATTGCCGGCGCATTTTGCGAAGTCGACAAGGCCGGTTGCGCCACCTACACCGCCAATTCGGACGCCTATATCGCCAAGCTTGCCGCGCTGAACGAGAAGGTGAAGACCGAGATCGCCGCCATCCCGCCGGAAAAACGCGTCATCATTACTTCGCATGACGCCTTCGGTTATTTCGAGCATGCCTATGGTCTGAATTTCCTTGCGCCCGAAGGCGTATCAACAGAATCAGAAGCCTCGGCCGCCGATGTCGCCAAGCTCGTTGACCAGGTAAAACATGACAAGGCCTCGGCGATCTTCGTCGAGAACATTACCGACAAGCGGCTGATCGACCAGATCGCCAGCGAAACCGGTCTCAAGGTTGGTGGCAGGCTCTACTCCGACGCGCTTTCGACTGCCGATGGCCCGGCTTCGACCTATATCGACATGATCAATCACAATATGCAGACGATCACGGCGGCGGTTCTCGGCCAGTAAGTTCAGCTCTTTCGTTGTGGATTCGGGGAGGGCGGCTTGCGCCGCCCTTTCTGCTTTTCTGCCCGCGCTTTTTGGCTGCCTGCGAGGGGGAAACGCTATTGGCACCGAAGAAACCTTCTCAAATGGCGTGTTGCTTTAGTGGTTTCCGATTGGGTACTACACAACCTGTCATGTCCGATGCGCTTCACATTTTCACCGACGGCTCCTTCGATGATGCCTCCCGTTCCGGAGGATGGGCGTTCGTCGTTTATGAAACAGCCGACCAAATCCATTCGGCCTCGGGCAAGGCGGCCGGCACATCCAACAATACGTTCGAGGTCCTCGCCGTCCTGAATGCCATGTTGTGGATCGCCGCTGAGGCGCCAACGCGGGCAGTCACGCTCTGGACGGATGCAGTTCATGTCATTGAGGGCTGTCGGCGGTATCGAGCGATCTGGCGCAACAATGGCTGGACGCGCATCACGCCCAACCAGCGTAGCCGCCGAAGACCGATCCCTGACAGGGAAATCTGGCAGCAGCTCGACACGTTGCTCGAGCAGCATCCCCATGTGGCCGTAGAATGGTGCAAGGGGCATTCCGGCACTGTCGGCAATGAGCATGCCGACGCATTGGCGCGTCAGGTGGCTCGCGTGAAGACGGCTTAATCGGCGGCTCTCAGTCGTCGTGATGCGGCATAATCGATTCCCTTCAAGCCCGCACTCTGACTTTTCGATATCGAGGGATCGCGCAGTTACTTTTTTGCTGCACCAATAACCCAAGAGACACATTGGGCATTTCATTATTTCTATTTTTTCAGCAGCATACGAGATTTTGCTGAGAGGAGCGTACAGCGTCCCTTGCCCGTTGACATTCCTTTTACCTTTTGAAATGGTAAGATGTCAGACCAATTTAGGGGATACGTTTTGGACAGGTCCAGCCGGGAACTCATGCAGCCGATTCCGCCGAGCGACCGTGTGCGCCAGGTCGAGGCTGCGCTTTCCGACTATGTGGAGCGGGCTGGACTGAAGGCGGGAGATCGGCTGCCGGCGGAGCGGGAACTTATGGCGGCGCTGGGCGTGGGGCGGTCCACCATCCGCGAAGTCATCCGCAAGTTTCAGGCGCTCGGTGTGATCGACAGCCGAAAGGGCAGCGGGAACTACCTCCTGAAACCGATTTCCGCCGCCACCGTGCATATGCCGATCTCCATCGATGCCGAAAGCCTGCGCGACGCGCTGCTGATGACGCTGGAAGTACGACGCGGCATCGAAGTGGAGGCCTCCATGGCCGCCGCTCGTCGCCGCACGGCAGACGATATCGCCACCATGGAAGCGCGGCTCGATGAGATGGAGCGGGTGCATCTGGCCGAAGGCACCTCCGGTAAAGCCGACCTTGCCTTCCATCTGTCGATCTACGACGCCACCCACAATACGCTGTTCAAGCAGCTTCTGGAGCAGATGCGCGAAGGTTTCGAACGTTTCTGGTCGAAACCGTTCGACCGCCCGGATTTCGCCGGTCGCTCCTTTCCCTTTCACCGCACCCTGTTCAACGCGATCGCTGCGGGCGATGCGGAGACTGCCCGTGAAGAAACACTGAAAATCCTCGCCGTCGTCGAGGAGGATATCAAGGACATGTCGAAATGAACCATGGCAACGATCTGTTCGATCCCGCCTCTTTGATCGTCGCCCATGACGAAGCCCACGCCTTCGACGCCGTGGTGCCGCCCATCGTGCAGACCTCGCTTTTCACCTTTTCCAGCTATGACGAGATGGTCTCCACCTATCGCGGCGAAAAGGTGCGGCCGGTCTATACGCGCGGGCTCAATCCCACCGTGCGGCTGTTCGAGGAAATGCTGGCGAAGCTCGAAAGGGCGGAAGATGCGCTCGGTTTTGCGAGCGGCATGTCTGCCATTTCCTCCACCGTGCTTTCCTTCGTTTCGCCCGGCGACCGCATCGTCGCGGTGCGCCATGTCTATCCCGATGCCTTCCGCCTGTTCGGCACCTTCATGCAGCGCATGAATATCGAGGTGACCTACGTTGATGGTCGCGATGAGGCGGCGGTTGAAAAGGCGATGCCAGGCGCCAAGCTGTTCTACATGGAAAGCCCGACAAGCTGGGTGATGGAAGCCCATGATGTCGGTGCGCTCGCTGCCATAGGCAAGCGTCATGGCGCGGTCACCGTCATCGACAATTCCTGGGCAAGCCCCGTTTTCCAGCAGCCGATTTCGCTTGGCGTCGATTTGGTCGTGCATTCGGCCTCGAAATATCTCGGCGGCCATAGCGATGTGGTGTCCGGCGTGGTTGCCGGTTCGAAGGCGATGATCGACCGCATCCGGGCGGAAACCTATCCCTATCTCGGCGGCAAGATGTCCCCCTTCGATGCATGGTTGCTCATTCGCGGACTTCGCACCCTGCCGCTGCGCATGAAGGCGCATCAGGCCTCGGCTTTGGATATCGCTAGCCGCCTGCAGGCGCTGGATGTGGTGGAGAAGGTCTGCCATCCCGGGCTGGCGAACCGCCTGCCGCCCGGCCTTAACGGCACGTCGGGCCTGTTTTCCTTCATTTTCAAGGAAGGGGTTGATGTGCGCGCTTTTGCCGACCGGCTCAAGCTTTTCAAATTGGGTGTTTCCTGGGGCGGGCATGAAAGCCTGATCGTTCCGGGCGAAGTGGTGCTCGAACAGAAGGCGCAACCAAACTCCGCCCACACCTTCGGCATCAGCGCACGCTCCGTGCGCCTGCATGTTGGGCTGGAGGGCACGGAAGCGCTCTGGGACGATCTCGAACCCGCGATCAAGGCGGCCTCCGCCGCCTGACGTTTTTTAAACTGACCACAAAAAGGGGAGAACGACATGAAAAAACTGGTAGCAGCAGCAATCTTCACCGCCCTGATGACCGGAACGGCGCTGGCGGACACGACCTTGAAACTGGTGGAAGTCATCACCAGCCCGGAACGCACCGAAACGCTGAAGGGCATCGTCTCGAAATTCGAAGCGGCCAATCCCGGCACCAAGGTAGAGATCATCTCGCTGCCGTGGAGCGAGGCCTTCCAGAAATTCGCCACCATGGTTTCCGCGGGCGATATTCCCGATGTGATGGAAATGCCTGATACCTGGTTGTCGCTTTATGCCAATAACGGCATGCTGGAGAGCCTTGAGCCCTACCTCGCCAAGTGGGAACACACGGCGGGCTTGAGCGAGCGCACGCTCGAACTCGGCCGCGATGTGAAGAATACCGCCTATATGCTGCCCTACGGCTTTTATCTGCGCGCCATGTTCTACAACAAGAAGCTGCTGGCCGAAGCCGGCGTGAAGGAGCCGCCGAAGACGCTCGACGAATTCGCCGACGCCTCGAAGAAAGTGGCAGCCCTTCCCGGTAAATATGGCTATTGCCTGCGCGGCGGCCCTGGCGGCCTTAACGGCTGGGTCATGTTCGGCGCGTCCATGGCTGGCTCGAACGAGTTCTTCACCAAGGACGGCACTTCCACATTCGATAGCCCCGGCTGGGTGAAGGGCCTGACCTATGTGATCGATCTTTACAAGAACGGCCTGGCGCCGAAGGACAGCGTCAACTGGGGCTTTAACGAGATCGTCGCCGGTTTTTATTCCGGCACCTGCGCCTTCCTCGATCAGGATCCGGATGCGCTGATCGCCATTGCCCAGCGCATGAAGCCGGAAGATTTCGGCGTCATGACCATGCCGAAGGGACCCGATGGCAAGACCTTCCCGACTATTGGTTTCGCCGGCTGGTCGATGATGGCGAAGTCTGAAAACAAGGACCTTTCCTGGAAGCTGATCGAGACGCTTGAGGGACCGGAAGGCAATATCGAGTGGAACAAGAAGACGGGCGCGCTGCCGGTGCACAAGTCGGCGGAGAAGGACCCCTTCTATGCCAGCGAGCAGTTCAAGGGCTGGTTCGACGAACTGGCGGACAAGAACGCCGTGCCGACGACGATGCCGACCTATCTTGAGGAATTCGCCTTCTTCAAGGACTCGCTCGTGATCAAGACCTCTCAGGAAGCGCTGCTCGGCGACATCACGCCGGAAGACCTCGCCAAGCAATGGGCGGATTACATGACGAAGGCGCAGCAGAAGTTCCTCGCCTCGAAGTAACGACACGCACCAGCCGTGCGGGCGCAAATGCCCGTGCGGCGGGTCTTGCCGACCTTCGCTGCGACAGGCTTTTTCTTGCAATTTTTCGGATCGGTGAGCCGAGAGGCTGGAAAACCCGTCCGTTCCGTCGTCCGATCAGGGAGCGATACAATGTCCTATGCCCATGGCGCCGGGCCGGTGGCTGCGCGCAAACCGGCTGGCAAGCCCGCAATGCGGCGGTTTGCTGATTGGGCCGAACCATGGCTCTACAGCGCGCCCGTTCTGGTGCTCATCGTCGCCGTCATGCTGGTGCCGCTGGTGCTCGGCCTCTCCTATGCGTTTCGCGACGTGCAGCTGCTCAACCCGTTCTCCGGCGGTTTCGTTGGCCTGAAACATCTGGAGGCTCTGTCGCAGGATGCGGCCTTTTACCGGGCGCTGAAAAACACGCTCTGGTGGACAGGCGCTTCGGTTTTCCTGCAATTCTTCTTCGGCCTCATTCTGGCACTGCTGCTGGATAAGCCTTTCGCAGGCAGGGGGCTCGCTCAGGCGCTGGTGTTTCTGCCATGGGCCGTGCCGACCTTTCTCGCCGGTCTCAACTGGGCATGGCTGTTCAACCCGGTCATCGGGCCGCTGCCGCACTGGATGGTGTCGCTCGGGCTTTTATCCGCACCTAACAATATTCTCGCCGATCCGCATCTCGCCATGTGGGGGCCGATCATTGCCAATGTCTGGTGGGGCATTCCCTTCTTCGCCATCACTTTGCTTGCCGCATTGCAGGCGATTCCGCGCGATCTCTACGAGGCTGCGGAAATCGACGGGGCGAATCCGCTTCAGCGTTTCACCTCGATCACCCTGCCGTTTCTCGCCCCCACCATCGCCATCACCATCCTGCTGCGCACCGTCTGGATTGCCAATTTCGCCGATCTCATCATCGTCATGACCAATGGCGGACCGGCCGACCGCACGCAGATCGTCGCCAGCTACATCTTCACCCAGGCCTTTAGGCGTCTGGATTTCGGTTATGCCTCGGCCATTGCGCTGGTGCTGCTGGTGTTGCTGCTTGCCTATTCCATGGTGATCGTGCTGCTGCGCCAGCGCCTGATCGAGAAGGATTGACCGATGACATCAAGGATATTTCTCACCCTTGCCCATCGTCTGGCGATCCTCGCCTATATCGCTTTTGCGCTGTTCCCGCTGTTCTGGCTGCTTAAGGTCTCCGTCACACCGAATGACCTGCTCTACAGCGAAGGTGTGCGAATGTGGCCGTCGCGGGCGACATGGGACCATTATCGTTTCGTCATAGAAAACAGCGCCTTCCCGACATTTTTTAAGAACAGCGTCATCGTCGCTGGCTCCACGGCGCTTGCCGTAACGGTACTCTCGTCACTTTCGGGTTACGCGTTGTCACGCTTCCGTTTCAAGGGCAAATACTGGATCGTCGCCCTGATGCTGATCACCCAGATGTTCCCGCTGGTGATGCTGGTCGCGCCGATCTTCAAGATGCTGTCGCCGCTCGGCCTCACCAACAGCCTGACGGGTCTCGTCATCGTCTACACCGCCTTCAACGTGCCTTTCGCCACCTTCCTCATGCAGTCTTTTTTCGACGGCATTCCAAAGGATCTGGAAGAGGCCGCAATGATCGACGGGGCGAGCCGGTTTACGGCCTTCCGCCAGATCATTCTGCCGCTGACGCTGCCGGGCATTGCCGCAACGCTCGGCTTCGTCTTCACCGCCGCATGGAGCGAGCTGCTGTTTGCGCTGATGCTGATTTCCGGCAACCAGAGCGCCACTTTCCCGGTTGGCCTTCTGACCTTCGTGTCTAAATTCTCCGTCGATTTCGGGCAGATGATGGCGGCGGGCGTTCTGGCGCTCATTCCGGCCTGCCTCTTCTTCCTGCTTATTCAACGTTATCTCGTGCAGGGCCTGACGGCCGGCGCGGTGAAAGGATAATCCCATGGCTTCCATCGAGCTGAAGAATGTCGGCAAGACCTATGGCGACCTCGCCGTGCTGCATGGCGTCGATCTTGATATTGGTGATGGCGAGTTCATCGTTCTCGTCGGCCCATCCGGGTGCGGAAAATCGACGTTGCTGCGCATGATAGCGGGACTTGAGGAGATAACGTCCGGCGACCTGTCCATCGACGGTGAGCGCGTCAATGATCGCCGGCCGAAGGACCGGGATATCGCCATGGTGTTTCAATCCTACGCGCTCTATCCGCATATGAGCGTTGCCGACAATATGAGCTATAGCCTTCGCCTGCGTCGCAGCCCGAAAGAAACCATCGCGGCGGCGGTGGCCGGTGCTTCCGCGAAACTCGGCCTCGATCCCTATCTCGCCCGCCGCCCGAAGGCGCTCTCCGGCGGCCAACGCCAGCGTGTCGCCATGGGCCGCGCCATCGTGCGCCAGCCCAAGGCCTTTCTGTTCGATGAACCGCTGTCCAACCTCGATGCGCGGCTGCGCGAGCAGATGCGCGCCGAAATCAAACGCATGCATGCCGATCTCGGTGCCACCTCGGTTTACGTTACCCATGACCAGATCGAGGCCATGACGCTCGCATCCCGTATCGTCGCCATGAATGCCGGCCATGTGCAGCAGATCGGGGCGCCGCTCGATCTCTATGACCGTCCCGCCAATCTCTTCGTTGCCGGCTTTATCGGCTCACCGGGCATGAATTTCCTCGAAGGCCGGATCGGACGGGTGAATGGCGGTAGTTTCGTCGTGCTGAGTGACGGCACGCGCCTTGAGCTTGGCCGGGATGTGAAGCTGGCCGATGGCGAGCCGGTCACGCTCGGCATCCGTCCGGAACATGTCACCGTTGCGCCGGCCGAGGGTGATGTTGAAGCGACGGTCGATCTGGTCGAGCCGACCGGCCTCGGTGTCATCTTGCATCTCACCGTGCACGGATTGCCGTTCAAGCTGTTTTCGTCAGACCGGGCGCTGTTGCAGCCGGGCAAATCCCTTCGGGTCGGTTTCCCGCAGGAGCGGCTGCATGTCTTCGACAGGAGCGGTGCCCGGATCGATGGAACCTGATACTTGAAGCTATTCTACTTATGTTATGAGAAAGAATGTATAGTTTGTACGCTCTGATGTTTTGGCTTCCGGGAGGCGCATATGATCGGTCTTTCGCGACAGGAAAGAGCGATGTAATCTACCCATGATTCTTTCATTGGGGGTAACATTGTGGCCAAGTCTATCAGGACGATGGAGGAATTTTCGGAGTTCGTCGGGTTCTCTCGCCCGACGGTATCCAAATACTTCAATGACCCGTCCTCGGTGCGTAAGAAGACGCGGGACACAATAGAGGAGGCGCTTAGAAAATCCGGCTTCCGGCCGAATATGTTTGCCGTCAATCTCAACCGCCGTCGCAGCAATATTATTGGCATTGTCATTCCGAATTATGCCGACCCTTTCTACATGGCCCTGACGAACCGTATCGAATCGATTGCCAACGACGCTGGTTTTCTTGCCTTCGTGCTGTCTTCGGATGGAAAGCCGGAAATCGAAGACCGTGCCATCCGTACTTTCAAGTCCATGAACATCGCGGGCGCGATCATCGCGCCGCTGGGTGTTACATCGCACTTCTCGACGCTAGAACAGCTCGCCGCTACCATACCCATCGTCTATGTCGACTCGCCGCTGGACGAGATGTCGGCCTTTGTCGGCACGGATAACAGGCAGAGCGTTGACCTGATCGTTGATTATCTCTGCCGCTCGGGTGAGCCGCCCAGCTATTTCGATATGCCGCAGGTCAACAACAACTCCTCGACGCGCCGTATAGCCTATGAGGAGGCTATGCGGCGTCTCGGCCGCGAACCCTTGTGCCTGGATGTCGCGAAGCCCGCGCGATGGGATTTCGAGCGGTTTGCGTTCGATGAGGCGAGCCGGCTTTTCGAACGAATGGGAGATCTGCCCTCCCGAACCATCCTGTGCGCCAATGATCGGATCGCTTTCGGCGTCATCTCGGCTGCCTCGCAGAAGGGCATGAAGGTCGGCCATGGCACCGGGTATGATCTGCGGGTTGCCGGTCATGACGATCATCCGCTGTCGCGTTACGCCAACCCGCCGATTACGACCGTGGCGCAGAATTATAACGAGATCGGCAGGCTGTCTATCGAGCTTCTTTTTCAGAAGCTGAACGAGGAGGCGGGTCAGTCGACCCGCATTCGTGATCGCATTCTCCTCAGTGCTGACCTCATGTTGCGAAAATCGGCCTGATGCGGGGCGGCGGTCAGGTTTGAAATGACCGCCGCTATTGGCCGGTCCTAGCGGTGGCTCGGCAGTTTCGGCAGGAACACTGTCAGAAGGCCGAGCAGCGGCATGTAGGAGCAGATGCGGTAGACGAATTCGATGCCTTCCTTATCCGCATAGACGCCCAGAACCGCAGCCCCGATGCCGCCGAAACCGAAGGCGAAACCGAAGAACATGCCGGCGATGAGGCCGACGCGGCCCGGCACCAGTTCCTGCGCGAACACGACGATGGCCGAGAAAGCGGAGGAGAAGACGAAGCCGATGACAACCACCAGAACCGCCGTCCAGAACAGGTTGGCATAGGGCAGCATGAGCGCGAAGGGAATGACGCCGAGGATCGAGAACCAGATGACGACGCGGGAGCCGAAACGGTCGCCGATCGGGCCGCCGAAGAACACACCGAGTGCCGAAGCCCCGAGGAAAAGGAACAGCAGAACCTGCGCGTCCTGTACGCCAAGGCCGAACTTGTCGATTGTATAGAAGGTGAAGTAGCTGGACAGGCTGGCGAGATAAGCATTCTTGGTGGCGGTGAGAACCACCAGCACCAGTAGCGTCATCATCACCGTGCCGCGCGAGAGGGGCAGGGCGCGGCTGGCCGCGGCCTTGCCGACGGTTGCGCGGCGGTGGCGGGTGTACCAGACGCCGACCCAGGAAAGCACGCCGAAGCCGAGGAGCGCGATCAGCGAGAACCAGCTCAGGCTCGACTGGCCGAGCGGGATGACGATGAAAGCGGCGAGCAGCGGGCCGATGGCCGTGCCGGTATTGCCGCCCACCTGGAAGAATGATTGCGCCAGACCGTGTCGGCCGCCGGATGCGAGGCGCGCAACGCGGGATGCTTCCGGATGGAAGATCGCCGAGCCGATGCCGATGAGGCAGGCTCCGATCACCAGAACCTCGAAACTATGGGCGAAGGCGAGTGTGATGAGGCCGGCGCAGGTGGACAGCATGGCGACGGGCAGGGAAAACGGCATCGGCCAGCGATCCGTCACCATGCCGACGACCGGCTGCAGCAGCGATGCAGTGACCTGAAAGGCGAAGGTGAGCAGGCCGATCTGTACGAAATCAAGCGCGTAATTGGCTTTCAGCAACGGGTAAAGCGACGTCAGCAGCGATTGCATGATGTCGTTCAGCATATGGCAGAAGCTGGCGGCTGCGATTATTGAAAACGCCGTGCGTTGCGGGTTGAACCCGGTGCTGGTGACGGTTGCCATGGTAAATCCTCTTCAGATTCCCGCTCAAACAACGGGAAACACGTCTTTATTTCTTCCCGCTTTTATTCATATTGTTTCTGGCCTGCATTTGTGTTCTGGACGATTTTCTTTGTGAGTGGGCCAAATGGCTAAAATCAAATCTGCGCAGTTCGTGGGCGTAACGCTTGAAGAGCATGAGCGTAGCCTGAAATTGATTGACGGCACCAACGAGCCGGTACTGGCGCTTCATCGGGTTTATCCGACCGGGCATCGCACGCCGCCCCATAACCATAGCCGTGTGCAGATTTGGTGCGCGCGCCGGGGTGTGGTGCTCGTCAGCACGGCGGACGGGCGCTGGATGATACCGCCCGGTCACGGGCTGCTCATTCCCGCAGGCCTGCAACATGAGGCCGAAGTCATATCCACGGTCGAGATGCACTCGATCTACGTCCATCCCGATCTCTTCCAGGCAATGTCTCCAAAGGTCGTGGAAGTAACCGATCTGGCCTCGAGCCTTATTTCCGAATTGTTGGCCGAAGAGCACCAGCCGTCGGCCTTTCACCGGCAGGGCCTGGTGCGCGCCCTTTTGCTGGATGAGGTGAATCGCCTGCCGGAACGCCCTTTGGGCTTGCCTTTTCCGGACAATCAGCGGCTGGCTGCGCTTTGCCGTGACTTCCTTAAAAAGCCGGTGGCGCGGGTGGAGATCGACGACTGGGCCGCGGCAATGGGCATCAGCCGCCGCTCCTTCACACGCCTTTTTCGTCGGGAGATGGGGGTGAGCTTCGTTACCTGGCGCCAGCAGGCCTGCATCTTTGCCTCATTGCCGAGATTGGCGGCGGGCGAAGCGGTGACCAATGTGGCGCTGGATGCGGGTTATGAAAACATCCCGGCTTTCACCACCATGTTCCGGCGGATGCTCGGCAGTTCGCCGCGCGCTTACCGTCAGGCGGCGCGGCAGCGCAGCGCCGCTTTCGCCGATAGTGAAGATTAAGCCGCCGTCGCCCGCATGTCGCGGCGGAAATCGGAAGGCGACATGCCTGATATCTGGCGAAAGGCCTTGTTGAAGGCGCTGACCGAGCCGAAACCGCTTTCCATGGCGATTTGCAGAATATTGTCCTTGCCCGTCATCAGCATCGCCTGTGCGCGGGAAAGCCGGAGCAGGGTGAGATATTTGATTAGCGTCATGCCCGTCGATTTGCGGAACAGGTTCATTGCATATTTCGGGTGCAACGACGCGGCGCGGGCAATCTCCGTCGCGTCGATATCGTCGAGAAAATTGGCGGCGATGAAGTCGCACATGCGCACCACGCCAATGGAGGGCGCCATGCCCTCGTCATCCTGTTTGCGTTTTCCATTGAGGGCAGAGGAGATGACGGTGTACGGCTCGAGGAACATCCGCTCGACCCTTAGCAGCAGTTCCTCCACCGCATGCTGGGCTTTCACCGGATTGCCCGAGGTGACGTAACGGAACCAGCGGCCGAAATTTTCCGCATCCGCCCTATCCGTCTCGGCGCTCACCATTGTCGCACCACCCATCAACTGGCTGGAGACGGCGGCCGGCAGGCGCATGCGAAAGAAATGCACCAGCGGCAGATGCGCACCCGCGTAAAAGGAATCATCGGAAGAACGGTCCATCTGGTGCGGCTGGCCACCCCAGAAGATACACATCTGGCCGGCGTTGAGCGTCAGGTCGTGATCGCCCATGCGGTAATGCACTGATCCCGACATCAGGTAATTCACCTCCACCTGCGCGTGCCAGTGGGGCCGGAGCATGATGGGCGGGTGGTTGTGGAACAGCTGAAGCGTTGTCGGCATACCTTCGATGCTGCTCGCACCGGGCTGGTAAAAAGCTCTTTCGGCAACCTTACTTTTCGCCAAATCGACATTCCCTTTGTACGAGACAGATTTCCTGCCGCCGCTAATGTGCCCATGTTCGCTGAAGAACGGCAATTGAAAAAGGGAGGTTTTCAATGTGCTTGAAATTTCTTGGCGCGTCTACGGCCATGCTGCTTCTCGCAGCTCCGGCTTTCGCGCAAACCGAAACCGTCACCATCTGGAGCTGGAACGTCGCGGCTTCCGCGCTGAAATCCACGGTGGAAGGCTTCAACAAGCAGAATCCGGATATCAAGATCGTCGTTGAAGACCTTGGAAACGATCAGGTTTTTGACAAGACGCTGGCTGCCTGCGCAGCCGGCGGCGATGGTCTTCCTGATATCGTCACCATCGAGAATTTTGAGGCCGAACTGTTCTGGAGCCGCTTTCCTGATTGTTTCGCCAATCTGACCGAACTTGGCTATACGCCTGAGAAACAGGCGCTTTTCCCTGACTTCAAGCGCACGGAACTGGAGGTTGACGGTGTCGCCTATGCGGTTCCATGGGATTCCGGTCCGGTGGCCGTGTTCTACCGCCGTGACTTCTATGAAAAAGCAGGCGTCGATCCGGCGACCATCAAGAGCTGGGACGATTTCATCGCCGCCGGCAAGAAGGTCATGGCCGCCAATCCCGGCACCGTCATGGCGCAGGCCGATTTCAACGGCGACAGCGAATGGTTTCGCATGATCGCCAACGAGCAGGGATGCGGTTACTTTTCGACCGATGGCCAGACTATCACCATCAACCAGCCCGCCTGTGTCGCGACCCTCGAAAAGGTCAAGGAGATGAAAGACGCCGGCATCATCACGGCGGCGATCTGGGATGAAAAAATCCAGGCCAATACCGCCGGCAGGGCCGCAAGCCAGATGTATGGCGCCTGGTACGAGGGCACCATCCGCTCCGGCTCTCCCGATCTCTCCGGCAAATGGGGCGTCTATCTGATGCCGAGCCTGACGCCGGACGGTCCGCATGCCGCCAATCTCGGCGGTTCGTCGCTGGCGATCAGCTCGACATCCGAGCACAAGGAAGCCGCGTGGAAATATATCGATTACGCGCTCACCACCAATGAAGGGCAGGTGACGATGTTGAAATCCTTCGGCCTCGTTCCCTCGCTGCTGTCTGCCATCGACGATCCTTTCGTCAAGGAAAAACAGCCCTATTGGGGCGGCCAAGCGGTTTGGACCGATATTCTCGCCACACTGCCGAAGATCGTGCCGAGCCGCGGCACGGCGTTCCAGTCGGATGCGGATGCGATCTACAAGGCGACGCAGACCAAATATTTCGCCGGCGGCTATCCCGATGCGAAAGCCGCGCTCGATGATGCGGCCAAGCAGATCGAAACGGCGACGGGTTTGCCGGTCGCGGAGTAAACCGGTGGTTCAGGAGCCGAGCGGGTGCCACGGGTTTCTTCTCCCCGAGGGGGAGAAGTCCGCGGCAGCGGGATGAGGGGGCGACGTTAGCGATAGACCGAGAGCTCGCCCCCTCATCCGACCCTTCGGGCCACCTTCTCCCCCTCGGGGAGAAGAAATAGGCCGCACCGCCTTGCAATGGTCTCGCCCTCAAACGGGGGCAGGCCTCAAAGCTTTTCCATTTATCCGGCCATCGTCCGGCTTCTGGAGGTCGTCATGCCGTCTAGGAACAGGATCGCTTATGCGTTCCTTGCGCCCTATCTTCTGATTTTCGCCACCTTCTGGGTCTGGCCGATCATCAGCTCGTTCATGCTGTCGTTCCAGAATACCCGCATCAACCCATGGCGGTTCGCGCCCTCCATGAACTGGGGGCGGCTCGTTTCCGATCCGGCCTTTTATAATGCACTTTATAATACGCTGATCATTCTGGTCATTCAGGTGCCGGTCATGATCGCGCTCGCCACCGTCATGGCGGTGCTCTTGAACTCGCCGCTGCTGAAAGCACGGCCGCTTTACCGTTTTGCCTTCTTTGCACCTGTCGTTGTCGGCGAGGTAGCCTATGCGGCGGTTTTCCGGCTGATGTTCAGCGCCGATTTCGGCATCATCAACAAGCTCATCACCTCCGTCGGCCTTTCGCCCGTCTCGTGGTTCGACAATGCCAATGCGGCCATGGCGCTCGTCATCATCGCGGTCACCTGGCGTTGGGCGGGGTATAACGCCATCATCATCCTCGCCGGTCTGCAATCCATTCCTGGCGATGTCTATGAAGCGGCGACGCTGGACAAGGTCAGCAAGCGGCAGCAGTTCTTTTATATCACCCTGCCGTTGCTTAAACCCATCATCCTGTTCTGCGTCGTGCTGTCGGTCATCGGCACCATGCAGCTGTTTGCCGAACCCTTCCTCATCACTAACAGGGGCGGGCCGGGCGGCGGCACGGAAACGCTGGGGCTGTTCCTCTATCGCCAAGGCTTCACGTCGCTCAATTTCGGCTACGCCTCGGCCATTGCCTACACCATGGCGGCGCTTGCTATCGCCATTTCACTCCTCAATCTCTGGGTCGGGAGGGAGCCGAAATGAGATCGAAATCGAGATCGCTTTTCTGGCAGAAGATCGCCCTGCATGCGGCGCTGACGCCGCTTGCCATCGTCTGGCTGTTTCCGCTGTGGATGATGTTCGTATTCTCGACCATGCCGGATTACGGCATTTTCAGCCCTGATATCGTGCTGGCGCCCTCCACCAACTTCATCGAGAATTTCAACAACCTGCAGGCGGATACCAATTTCCTCAGGGCCATGTTCATCTCGATCACCGTTGCCGTCATCTACACAGTTCTTTCGGTGTTCCTGACCTCCATGGCGGGCTGGGCGCTGGCGCGTTACCGCTTTGCCGGACGCAGGGTGGTGATCGCCATCATTCTCGGGACCATTACCTTGCCTTTTGCCGTTGTCGTTATCCCGCAGTTCATCATGGTGGCGCGCGAATTCAAGCTGGCCAACACCTGGGTGGCCCTGATCGTGCCGCCGCTGTTCAATTCCCTCGGCGTTTTGTTCATGGGGCAATCCTTCTCGATGATGCCGACCGAGCTTTTCGATGCGGCAAGGGTGGAGGGCGTCAAGGAATGGCAGATTTTCCTGCGCATCGCCCTGCCACTGGCACGGCCCACCATGGCGGCACTGTCGATCATTCTCTTCCTGGCCTCGTGGAACAATTACCTCTGGCCGCTTCTCATCAATTCCCGCCCAGGAATGATGACCGCACCCGTGGCGCTTGGCACCCTCATCGGGCTGACCAAAGTGTCATGGGGCGGCATCATGGCGGGGGCCGTGCTGCTCACCGCACCCATCCTCGTGGTTTTCGTGGCTTTGCAGCGCCACTTCATCGCCGGCATTTCCGCCGGGGCAGTCAAGTAAGGGGAGGCCGCATGGCGGAACTTTCGCTCAAAAACGTTGTGAAGCGTTATGGCGCGCTGGAGGTGATCCATGGCGCAAATCTACAGGTGAAAGACGGGGAATTCGTCGTTTTCGTCGGCCCCTCCGGCTGCGGCAAATCCACGCTTCTCAGAATGATCGCCGGGCTGGAGGATATTTCCGGTGGCGATATCGTGATTGGCGGCAAGACGGTCAGCGATGCCGATCCGGCCGATCGCGGCATTGCCATGGTGTTCCAGTCCTATGCGCTTTATCCGCATATGACGGTGGCCGAAAACCTCTCATTCGGGCTCAGGATGAACGGTAACCCCAAGGCCGATACGCAAAAGCGGGTCAAACGCGCCGCGGAAATCCTGCAGATCAACGAGCTGATGGAGCGACGCCCGAAACAGCTTTCCGGCGGCCAGCGCCAACGTGTGGCCATCGGCCGCGCCATCGTGCGCGAACCGCAGGTCTTCCTGTTCGATGAGCCGCTGTCGAACCTCGATGCGGAATTGCGGGTGCAGATGCGCGTGGAAATCTCGCGGCTGCACAAGCAGCTTGGCACCACGATGATCTATGTGACGCATGACCAGACCGAGGCGATGACGCTTGCCGACAAGATCGTCGTGCTGCGGGCGGGCAATATCGAGCAGGTCGGCGCGCCGCTCGATCTTTACGACGATCCCGCCAACCGTTTCGTTGCCGGTTTCGTCGGTTCGCCGAAGATGAATTTTCTCGACGCCACCATCGTCGGCAGCAGCGCGGAGGGCGTCACGCTCTCCCTCGACAGCGATCCTACTGTGCGGCTGAGCCTGCCGGTCACGGCCCGTTTGAACGAGGGAGCCAGAGTGTCGCTCGGCATGCGGCCCGAACATTTTGCCGATGCGGACGCGGGCGATGCCGATCTCACCGTTCATGTCGATGTCGCCGAACATCTCGGCAATACCAGCTATGTCTATGCCCGGACCGAAGGCGGCGAGCAGCTCATCATCGAGCGGCCGGAATCGCGCGATGTCGGCAATCGCGACCGACTGACTGTCGGCCTTTCCGCCCGCAGGGCTTTCCTTTTCGACAGCAAGGGCGACCGCCTGCGCTGAACCCTTTCCCAAGCACCCAAGACTGATATGAAGGACGAGGATTTCATGACGACCGAACAACCGATCCGCTGGGGCATCATCGGCCCGGGCACCATCGCCAGAACTTTTGCCGATGGCATTGCCCATTCCCGAACCGGCAGGTTAGAGGCCATCGCCACACGCAATCCGGACAGGCCCGGCCTTGCCGAGGCCTTTGCCGGTGCGCGTGTGATCCATGGGTACGATGCGCTGCTTGCCGATCCCGATATCGACGCCGTCTACATCGCCACACCCCACACCGGCCATGCCGAATGGGCGATCAAGGCGATCCGGGCGGGTAAGAACGTGCTGGTGGAAAAACCCATCGCGCTCTCAGCCTATGATGCCGACGCCATTTTCCACGAGGCGAAAAAGGCCGGCGTTTTCGCCGGCGAAGCCTATATGTATCGCCTGCACCCGCAGACGTCGAAATTGCTGGAACTCGTGAAAGCCCGCGCCATCGGCGATATCCGCATCATCCGCTCCAGCTTCGGTTTCAACATGGGCTCGTTCCGGGCCGATCACCGGCTTTTCGCCAATGAAACGGCGGGCGGCGGCATTCTCGATGTCGGCGGTTATCCGGTTTCCATGGTGCGGCTGATCGCCGGCGCCGTGGACGGAAAACCCTTCGCCGAACCGGAAAAGGTGGCGGGCGTCGCCCATCTTGGCCAGTCGGGCGTCGATGAATGGGCCTCGGCCGTGCTGAAATTCGCAAACGGCATTGTCGCCGAAGTTTCGTGCTCGATCATGGCGGCGCAGGACAATGTGCTGCGCATCATCGGCTCGGAGGGCCGTATCGAGGTCAAGGACTTCTGGTTCGCCGCCGGCCACAAGGGCGGCACCGGGCGCATCGATATTATCAGGGGCGACAAGGTGGAAACCATCGAGTTGCCGGAGGATCGTTGGCTTTATTCCTTCGAGGTCGACGCGGCCGGCGAGGCGATCCGGCATGGCAAAAAGGAATTCGACGTACCCGGCATGGCCTGGGCGGACAGCCTCGGCAATCTGCGTGTCATGGATCAATGGCGGGCTTCCGTCGGGCTTGAATACAGCGTTGAAAAAGCAACGTCGCGCGTCGCGAATATTGCCGGCGGCAAGGTCGTGGCCGGAAACGCAGTGCCGAAGCGGCAGATTCCGGGCCTTGCCAAACCCGCTTCCGTGGTCGCGCTCGGTTTCGAATTCTTCCCCAATTTCGCCTCCGCATCGCTGACGCTGGATGCCTTCTATGAAGCGGGCGGCAACCTCTTCGATACGGCCTATGTCTATGGCGCAGGCAGGACGGAGACGATTTTCGGCGACTGGCACACCAGCCGCAACGTGCCGCGCGAAGAGATCGTGCTGATCGGCAAGGGCGCACATTCGCCGCTCTGCTATCCTGATATGATCGCAAAGCAGCTCGATCAGTCGCTCGCGCGGCTGAAGACGGATTATGTCGATGCCTATTTCATGCATCGCGATAATCTGGAGGTTCCGGTCGGCGAGTTCGTCGACGCCATGGATGCCGAAGTCCGGCGCGGGCGCATTCGCGGCATTTTTGGCGGCTCCAACTGGACACGCGAACGTATGGATGAGGCGGCCGCCTATGCTGCGAAGAACGGCAAGCAGGCGCCGGCCGCGCTTTCCAACAATTTTTCGCTGGCGGAAATGCTCGACCCTATCTGGGCGGGCTGCGTCGCTGCATCGGATGACGAGTGGAAAGAATGGCTGCAACAGCGTCAGATCCCCAACTTCGCCTGGTCCAGCCAGGGGCGCGGTTTCTTCACCGAGCGTGCCGGGCGGGACAAGCAGGACGATGAAGAAATCGTCCGCGTCTGGTATTCCGACCGCAATTTCGTTCGCCGGGACAGGGCGATCGAGCTTGCCCAGGAACTTGGGCGGCACCCGATCCATATCGCGCTCGCCTATGTCATCGCCCAGCCTTTCCCGGTCATTCCGTTGATCGGGCCGCGCACGATTGCGGAGCTGGAGGACAGTCTTTCGGCGCTGGATATCAGGCTGACAGCCGAGCAGGTGAAGTGGCTGGAGGCGTGAAAGACCACGAAGCGTCGCGGCATATTTCTTCTCCCCGCCGGGGAGAAGATGCCCAAAGGGCAGATGAGGGGGCAACGTTGCCGAATATCTCTGCCGTAGCCCCCTCATCCGGCGCTACGCGCCACCTTCTCCCCGGCGGGGAGAAGAAACAAGTTGCATGCGCTCGCTCCAACTGACGACCGTTGGGGTGGAGACATCATCTTCCACCTTCTTTCCTCTCCCGGTGACTGCTAAAGCGTAGGTTCACAAACCTGCCGCCAAATAATCACCGGGGTTCCCATGAGCGATATCGACCGAAGCCGTGCGCAGCAGCTGATGCGGGAGGCGGACATTGATGCGCTGGTGCTGTTCCAGCCCGAAGCCTTCCGTTATGCCGTCGGTGCTCCTGCCGGCGTGGCGACCATGTGGGGCAGGGCTGGTTCAGCGATTGCGCTTGTTCCAGCCGATGCCGGGGTGACGCTCGCCGCCGTTGTCAGCGATCATGCCGCTCCGCTCGTCAGGAAGGCGGTACCTGATGTCGATCTGCGCTGCCATCGCATCTGGATCGATATGGTCGATCTGTCCGGTGCCGAAACCGTCCCGCAGGTGGACGACGCCTATCGCCGCAACAACTCCGGTGGCCCGAGACCGGAGACATTCGACCGCGCCGCCTGTTTCGGCCTGCTGGCCGACCTGCTGCGGGAGCGCGGACTGTCGGGCGCGCGCATTGGCGCAGACCTAGAATTCATGCCCGCCGCCGATTTTCTGGCGCTGTGTCAGGCGCTGCCCGATGTCGAATGGGTTGACGGATCGCCCGTGCTGCGCCGTCTGCGCGCCGTGAAATCCAAGCGTGAGATCGAGCTTCTGCGGCGCGCGGCGGCCGCGGCTGAGGCCGGGCTGGTCGCGATGGCCGCTGCCGCCAGGCCAGGTGCGGAGCTCGGCGGGTTTTCTGCTGCCTGGAAGGCTGGCGCACATGCCCATGCCGTAAAATCCGGGTTTTCGCTGAGCGGCCATTGGGATTACATATCCGTCGGACCCGCTTTGTCGGATATGGCGGCGGTTGTCACGCCGGGAGCGCTCATCAAGGCCGATGTCGGCACGCTGGTCGACGGTTATTCATCGGATGGCGCGCGGAGTTTTTCGTGGGGGCCGGTCTCGCCGCTGGCCGCCGATGTTTTCAGCGCGTTGGAGGCGGCCTTTGCCCGTGGGCTGGAAGCGCTTCGTCCCGGCAACACATTCGGTGCGGTGCACGCCGCCATGCTGGCCTCGATGCGCAGCGATGGTTTCAGCGAATATTATCGCGGCCATTTCGGCCATTCCGTCGGCGGTGGCGTGGGCATCGAGGAATGGCCGTTCTTTTCCCATGACAATCCGGAAATCATTCTTCCCGGCATGGTCGTTGCGGTTGAAGCGCCGTTTTATGGCGAAGGACTGGGAGCGCTGATGATCGAGGACCAGTTCCTTGTCACCGCCTCCGGCGCGGAATGCATGAACAGCCTGCCACGCACCCTGCGGGATTTATCGGCGAACTGAGCGCCGGATCAGAGGAAATCGTCGCGGCGCGGGGTAAAGCAGTCGATCAGCTCGCCCTCTTCCAGACACAGGCAGCCATGCTCGATATGGCCGGGAATGACGAGACTGTCGCCCTTCTGAAGATCATAGGCCTCACCGTCGCGGTAAAAGCGGAAGCTGCCGCTGGCGACATAGGTGGATTGCACATGCGGATGGCTATGCAGCCTGCCTTCGGCGCCGGTTTTGAAGCGGAAGGAGACCACCATCAATTCCGGCGCTTCGGAAAGCACGGTGCGCTCCACGCCATCGTCGGGGGAAACGGTGGGGAAGGTCGGAAGCTGCTGCATATCGTTCTCCTCGGTTATGCAATGCGGTTTTAACTGGCGATCTCAGCGCGGCGCGCGCAGCATGGAGCGATAACGCGTCTGGCTGCTTTTCAGGTGGCTGCGCATGGCGCTGCGCGCCGCCTCTTCGTCGCCGTCCTGTATCGCGATCAGGATCGCTTCGTGTTCACCGACGAGTCGGGCGAGATCGGCGGGCGAAAGCACGGTTTCCGCGCCGTTTTCGGCCACGGCGCGGCGCGGAATGAGGGTGGGGCCGAGCACCTGCAAAAACTCGCTGAAGCGGGGATTGTTGGTCGCTTCGGCAATGGCGAGATGGAAGGCGAAATCGGCTTCCGCCGTCGGCACGCCCCTGGTGGCGCTGGCGCGGAAGGCATCGAAGGCCTCGATGATCTTTTCCTCCTGCGCCGGCGAGCGGCGAATGGCGGCAAGACCGGCGGCGTCACCTTCGACGGCGGTGCGCAATTCCAGCATTTCGATCAGCGAGGAGACGCGCGCAAGATCGACATTGTGGAACGGCCGCCGCTCCACGGGGGCGGGCTCCAGCACGAAGACGCCGGCGCCCTGACGCGGCTCGACCAGACCGTCGGAGCGCAGCGAGGCAACCGCCTCGCGCACCACGGTACGGCTGACACCGAATTCCTGCGTCATCTGCGCTTCGGAGGGCAGACGTTCGCCCGTCTTGTAACGGCCCTTGGCGATCTGGCTGCGGAGTTCCTCCGAAACCTTCACCACAAGCGTTCTGCCTTGTGGAGGTGTCGGTTCGGAGCTTGTCGCTTTTGTCATCTTGGTCGCCGTTCTAAAAAATGTCGGTTGCGTGCACCGTTCCTCGATACGTCATTCGCGGCCTGGCATGCAATCCCGCCGTTTTAGCGGGAAACGTCCGTGCGACATTTCACGTCTCCTTGAAGATCGGGTTGTCGACAAACACGCCACCCTGAAAGCGGACAATCGGGTCGCGCGCGTCCGGCTGCGGCGTCGTTTCGGCAATCTTCCGGCGGAAGGCCTCGGCATTGTCCTTCGGTTTCCATCCAATAAAGCCGAGATGCGAATTGTCCCACCAGCTCGCATCGTTGGCCGACGCCCCCCAGACGATGGGGCAGCCGAGCACGGGTGCGCGGAACGCCGCCTCGATCAGCGAGACGAAATCGTCATGCGAAAACCAGGTGGACAGCATGCGGTAATTAAGGGGTTCCGGCGTGCAGGAGCCGATGCGGACAAGCGCGGTCTCCTGGCCGAATTTCTCGAAATACATGCGGGCAAGGCTCTCGCCGAAACATTTGGAGACGCCGTAAAGCCCATCCGGGCGGAAGGGAACATCCGGTCCAAGCCTCTCCGTCTGCGGGTAATAACCGATCGTATGGTTCGAACTGGCGAAGATGATGCGCGGCTGGCCGTGGGCGCGGGCGGCCTCATAGAGATTATACAGCCCGATGATATTGCCCTGGAGAATCTGCTCGAAGGGCTTTTCCACGGAGATGCCGCCCAGATGCACGATGCCGTCGCAGTCGGCCACCATAGCGTCGACGGCTGCCGCATCGGCCAGGTCGCATTGCACACATTCCTCGTTAGGCCCAGCCGGATCGAGCGGGGCGAGATCGGCAAGACGCAAAATCTCCGCCATTGGCGCGAGACGTTGACGCATCATGCGACCGAGTTGGCCTGCCGCACCGGTAACAAGAAGCCGTTTCATTGCCAGTCTCCCTTAGCGCTTGCACGTCTCCGATGCGGTCGAGATATGGCTTCACCCCTTGACCTTGTCATACAGATCGTACAAAAAGCGGATAACATATATTATGTGCTATACGCAACAATCATGAGGGATGAGTTTGATGTTGACCGTTGAAACAAGGCAGGCCGTGAACCCGGAATATGCAAAAACGCTGGATACCGAAGGGCTCCGTCGGCATTTCCTCGCCAACGACATGTTCCGTTCCGGCGAAATCAGGCTGATCTATACCCATTATGACCGCTTCGTGATGGGCGGTGCTGTGCCGAACGGTGCGCCGCTGACGCTGGACAAGGTGGAAGAAACCAAAACACCGTCCTTCCTCGACCGGCGCGAGATGGGCATCGTCAATATCGGCGAGACCGGAACGGTCAGCGCCGGCGGCGAGACCTACACCCTCAATCGCGGTGACGTGCTTTATCTCGGTGCAGGCAGCGGCGCGGTGACCTTTGACGGGGCAGGGCGATTCTACATCACCTCCTGCCC
Organism: Agrobacterium sp. ST15.13.013; assembly: GCF_027956525.1. NCBI lineage: Bacteria > Pseudomonadati > Pseudomonadota > Alphaproteobacteria > Hyphomicrobiales > Rhizobiaceae > Agrobacterium > Agrobacterium sp. ST15.13.013. The sequence goes on along the minus strand of NZ_JAQKGP010000005.1, from coordinate 73,305 downwards.
GGCGCATCGCAGCCTGCCGGCGAAGCTCGTGACGCTGGCCAGCAGCAAAGAGGTCAAGCTCGGCGCGACCGAAACCTCCAACAAGCGCACCATCAACCAGTTCATCCATCCGCTGGTCATGGAAAGCTGCCAGCTGGTGCTGGGTTATACGACGCTGGAGGACGGTTCCGTCTGGAACACCGTTCCCTCGCATATTCATGACCGCCGCATGGAGGCCTATCTCTATTTCGGCATGGATGAGAAGTCCCGCGTGCTGCATCTGATGGGTGAGCCGCAGGAGACCCGGCATCTGTTCATTTCGAATGAAGAGGGCGCGATTTCCCCGCCCTGGTCCATCCATTCCGGCGCCGGCATCGGTTCTTACACCTTCATCTGGGCCATGGCGGGCGACAATGTCGATTACACCGACATGGACTTCATTCAGCCGGGAGACCTGAAATGAAGAATCCCTTTTCGCTTCAGGGGCGTAAGGCGCTCGTCACCGGCGCGAATACGGGGCTTGGCCAGGCGATTGCGGTTGGGCTCGCCGCGGCCGGTGCGGAGGTGGTCTGCGCCGCCCGCCGCGCGCCGGATGAAACAATGGAGATGATCGCCAGTGACGGCGGCAAGGCCAGCGCATTGTCCATCGATTTTGCCGATCCGCTGGCGGCGAAGGACAGTTTTGCCGGCGCCGGTTTCGATATTCTCGTCAACAATGCCGGTATCATCCGCCGTGCCGATTCAGTCGAGTTCTCCGAACTCGACTGGGACGAGGTGATGGACGTCAATCTCAAGGCGCTGTTTTTCACCACCCAGGCTTTTGCAAAAGAGCTGCTGGCGAAAGGCCGGTCCGGCAAGGTGGTCAATATCGCTTCGCTCCTTTCCTTTCAGGGCGGTATTCGCGTGCCGTCCTATACGGCGGCGAAACATGGTGTCGCCGGCCTAACCAAACTCCTGGCGAATGAATGGGCCGCCAAGGGCATCAATGTGAATGCCATTGCGCCCGGTTATATCGAAACCAACAATACCGAGGCGCTACGCGCCGATGCGGCCCGTAACAAGGCCATTCTCGAGCGCATCCCGGCCGCCCGCTGGGGGCGCTCGGAAGACATCGCCGGGGCCGCGGTTTTTCTTTCATCTGCGGCGGCGGACTATGTGCATGGCGCCATTCTGAATGTCGATGGTGGCTGGCTGGCGCGCTGATCCGCGCCAGTTTCCAAAATTCATCATATAACTTGTATGATGAATTGTTGACAAATATATGGTGAGCAGCTTAGGTGACGTTCAGTCAGTGAACTTGCAGAGGAATTTCGATGATGAACCCCGAACAAATCAAGACGGCGCTCGGCTCCGGTCTGTTGTCCTTCCCGGTCACCCATTTCGATGCCGAGGGTCGTTTTGCCGCCGATAGCTACAGGGCGCATGTGGAGTGGCTCGCCGGTTACAAGGCGCCGGTGCTGTTTGCCGCCGGCGGTACGGGCGAGTTCTTCTCGCTGAAACCGGATGAAATTCCGACTATCGTTTCCGCCGCCAAGGATGTGGCCGGTGAAACCGCCATCGTTTCCGGTTGCGGTTACGGCACCGAGATCGCCGTCGATATTGCCCGCTCGGTCGAAAAGGTCGGCGCAGACGGCATCCTGCTTCTGCCGCATTATCTCATCGATGCGCCACAGGAAGGCCTTTACGCCCACATCAAGAAGGTGTGCCAGTCGGTCGGCATCGGCGTCATGGTTTACAACCGTGACAATTCCGTGCTGCAGGCGGATACGCTGGCGCGTCTCTGCGACGAATGCCCGAACCTCGTCGGTTTCAAGGACGGCACCGGGGATATCGGCCTCGTTCGCCAGATCACCGCCAAGATGGGCGACCGCCTGATGTATCTCGGTGGCATGCCGACGGCGGAACTGTTTGCCGAAGCCTATCTCGGCGCTGGTTTCACCACCTATTCCTCGGCCGTCTTCAACTTCGTTCCCGGTCTTGCCAATGAGTTCTACGCCGCCCTGCGAGCCGGCGAACGCGCCACCTGCGAGCGTATCCTGACGGAATTCTTCTATCCGTTCATGGCGATCCGCAACCGCGCCAAGGGTTACGCCGTCTCCGCCATCAAGGCTGGCGTGCGCCTGCAGGGCTTCGATGCCGGTCCGGTGCGTGCGCCGCTGAAGGATCTGACCAATGAGGAAGTCGGAATGCTCGAAGCCCTGATCGGCACGCACAAGCGCAAGGCCTGAGGACGGAATGACGGGAGGGGAGCGATGAAAATCACAGCGGTGCGGATGCATCTGCTTGAACATCGTCTGGACACGCCGTTCGAAAGCGCCTCCATGCGTTTCGACCGGCGGGCCCATGTTCTGGTGGAAATCGAATGCGACGACGGGACCGTCGGCTGGGGCGAATGCCTCGGTCCGGCGAGGCCCAACGCGGCCGTGGTTCAGGCCTATTCCGGCTGGCTCATCGGCCAGGATCCGCGCCAGACCGAAAAGATCTGGGCGGTGCTTTATAATGCCCTGCGTGATCAGGGCCAGCGCGGCCTCAGCCTCACGGCATTGTCGGGCATCGATATCGCGCTCTGGGATATCAAGGGCAAGCACTACGGCACTTCAATCTCGATGTTGCTTGGCGGGCGCTGGCGCGAAAGCGTGAAGGCCTACGCGACCGGCAGCTTCAAGCGCGATGGCGTCGACCGAGTCTCCGACAACGCCTCCGAAATGGCGCAGCGGCGGGCAGAGGGTTTTCATGCCTGCAAGATCAAGATCGGCTTCGGCATCGAGGAAGACCTTCGCGTCATCGCCGCCGTGCGCGAGGCGATCGGGCCGGATATGCGGCTGATGATCGACGCCAATCACGGCTATACCGTCACCGAAGCCATCACGCTTGGCAACCGTGCCGCTGAATATTGCATCGACTGGTTCGAGGAACCGGTTGTCCCGGAACAGCTCGATGCCTATGCCCGGGTGCGGGCGGGCCAGCCGATCCCGGTTGCGGGCGGTGAGACCTGGCACGGGCGTTACGGCATGTGGCAGGCGCTTTCCGCTGGTGCGGTGGATATTCTCCAGCCCGACCTCTGCGGCTGCGGCGGATTTTCCGAAACGCAGAAGATCGCGACGCTCGCCACGCTGCACGGCGTGCGCATCGTGCCGCATGTCTGGGGCACCGGTGTGCAGATTGCCGCCGCCTTGCAATTCATGGCGGCGATGACGCCCGATCCGGTGCGTGCGAACCCCATTGAGCCGATCATGGAATTTGACCGCACCCATAATCCGTTCCGCCAGGCCGTCCTGCGTGAGCCTCTCGAGGCCGTGAACGGCGTTGTCGCCATTCCCGATGGTCCCGGTCTCGGCATCGAGATCAACCGCGACGCATTGACCGAATTCAGAATGCCAGACCCATGAGCGAACTCGTCAGAAAACTGAGCGGCGCAGCGCCGAATCCTGCCTTTCCGAGAGGCGCGGTCGATACGCAGATGCACATGTATCTGCCCCACTATCCTGCCTTGCCGGGTGGCCCTGGTCTGCCGCCGGGCGCTCTGCCTGGACCGGAGGATTATCGTCGCCTCATGCAATGGCTCGGCATCGACCGGGTCATCATCACCCAGGGCAACGCCCATCAGCGCGATAATGGCAACACGCTCGCCTGCGTCGCAGAGATGGGCGAGCCAGCCCGCGCCGTGGTCATCATCGATGCGACAACGACCGAAAAGGACATGGAAAAGCTTACCGCCAGCGGCGCGGTCGGGGCGCGCATCATGGACCTGCCGGGCGGTGCGGTAAACCTGTCCGAGCTGGAAGCCGTGGACGAGCGCGCGCATGCGGCCGACTGGATGGTGGCGGTGCAATTCGACGGCAATGGTCTTCTCGATCATCTGCCGCGCCTTCAGAACATCCGCTCGCGTTGGGTGTTCGATCATCACGGCAAGTTCTTCGAGGGCATCAAAACCGATGGCCCGGAAATGGCGGCGCTTTTGAAACTCATCGACCGCGGCAATCTCTGGTTCAAGTTCGCCGGCGTTTACGAAAGTTCGCGTGAGAACTGGCCCTATGAGGACGTCGCCGCCTTTTCGCGCGTTGTCGCCGCCCATGCGCCGGAACGAATCGTGTGGGGCACCAACTGGCCGCATAATTCCATTCGCGAAACGGCCGCCTATCCCGACGATGCCCGCCTTGCGGAACTCATACTCGGCTGGCTGCCGGATGAAGCGGCGCGCCATCGGGCGCTGGTGGAAAACCCGGAAGCGCTGTTCAAGCTGCCTCCATTCAAGGCGGCATAGGTCAATTCCGGATAATCATACTCCTTCGTTACAAGGCCCCGCTATGTCGGGGCCTTTTCCATCTCATCGGCAAGCAGCCTTTGCTGTTCGTGTTCGTCAAAGGCCATGAGATTGCCGTGCCGGCTGCGGCGTATCCGGTTCATATGGTCGCGCGGACTTAAGCCGAGCGTGCGCTTGAACATGCGTGAAAAATAATAGGGGTCGCCGTAACCCACCTCGGCGGCCGCTGCCGAAACCGAAAGACCCGCCTCAAGAAAATGCATGGCGCGTTCCATGCGCTTGAACTCCTGATATTTGCGCGGCGTCCGACCGACCCGCTTCTGGAATTCCCGCAAGAAATAATCGCGATTATAGGGAGCCGCCTCGGTCGCCCTGCCGGCAATATCGGGGTCGAGCGGATTGGCCGAGATCATGGTGATCGCCTTCATCACCGCAAGATCGAGGCCTTCCGTCCCCTCCGGCTGGAAACTCGGGCGGTCGATCCATCCGAGGAAGGCGTCGTCGATGAAGGCGATGAGAAGCACCATGAAAAGATGGTGCTGGCCAAGCGTGACGGAGGAGGGTGGGGCGCTCTGCCGGTAGTGGCGCACCAGCGGTTCCAAAAGCGGCCAGCGGCTCAGCTTCACTTTCGGTTTCAGGTCCATCTGCGCGATCAGGTTGTGGCGGCCGTAAATATCCAGCGTGAAATGCTGCGCCACCCCGCGATAGGTGACGGCCTGCTCGTTCCAGCCGATAAAACGCTGACCCCGAAAAATCAGCATCGCGTCACCCGGTTCCAGCATCCGCGCCTCGCCATCGATAAGATAGTGTCCGCACCCTTCCAGACAAATGATCAGATCGTCGACCGGGTTGGATTTGTCGATCTGCCAGGTGCGCGAATGTTCCATCTTGATCGTGGCGCGCGTCAGGTTGAGGTTGAGCGCCGCAGGCGGAACGGACGAGAGTATGCCACCTTCGATTTCGTCCATCTTTTTCCTCGTCTTTGTTAATTCACCTTGGCGCGGAAATTTGGTTTTGTCACCGCATAAATTGCTTTTATGCGCCGTATCAATGAGGGAGGAGATCGGTCGCGGCGAGAAACTGCGCCATCACGCGCCCGCCGCCGGCCGTTCCGGGAGAATCACTTGTACGAAATTGTATTCTGTCATTCGCGTTCCGTCGGGACGCGGGGAGGAGCATTATGAAATCTCAGCGTTTCCTCGGGCTGGGATATCTGACGCCTTATATCGTCGGGCTTTTGGTCTTCACGGCCATCCCGTTCCTCGGCTCGCTCTATCTCAGCTTCACCCGTTACGATCTGATGAGCGATCCCACATGGGCGGGGTTGGCCAATTACGAGCGGCTGTTCACCCGCGACCGCACGTTTATGAAATCGCTGAACGTCACCCTGTTCTACGTGTTCCTGACGGTGCCGCTGAAGCTTGCCTTTGCCCTCTTCATTGCTGCGATCCTCAATTACAAGCTGCAATTCATCAACTTCTTCCGCACTGCCTTTTATGTGCCGTCCATCCTTGGCGGTTCGATCGCGATTGCGGTGCTGTGGCGCTATATCTTCGCGAGCGAGGGGCTTGCCAATATGGCGCTGGCCGCCGTCGGCCTGTCGCCGGTGGACTGGTTCGGCGATCCTGGCAACGCCCTTTTCACCATCACGCTGCTGCGCTGCTGGCAATTCGGTTCGGCGATGGTGATCTTTCTCGCGGCCCTGCAATCCATTGACAAGTCGATTTATGAAGCGGCCGCCATCGATGGGGCCGGCAAGGTGAGAACCTTCTTCTTCATCACGCTGCCGCTTTTGACACCCGTGATCTTCTTCAACCTCATCATGCAGATGGTGCAGGCGTTCCAGGAGTTCAACGGACCTTACATCATCACCCAGGGCGGGCCGCTGAAGTCCACTTACCTGTTGCCTCTCTACATCTATGACGAGGCCTTCAAGAAGTTCAACATGGGTTATGCCTCCGCCATTGCCTGGGTGCTCTTCACCATCATCACCGTGCTGACCCTCGTGGCCTTCTGGTCATCGAAGAAGTGGGTCTATTACGCCGGCGACAAGCGGAATTGATGCCATGACCGATATCGCAATCCTCAACGACATGCAGGCGGCCCGCCGGGCGCGGCTGAGGCTCGTCTCCACCTCGGTGCGCTACGTGCTTCTCTTCGCGGTCGGCCTCGTCATGCTTTATCCCCTGATCTGGCTGGTGGGCGCGAGCTTCAAGACCAATTCGGAAATCTTCTCCGGTGCCGGTTTCATCCCGGAAAACCCGACACTGGACGGCTATGTCCGCGGCTGGGAAACCTCGACGCCTTATACGTTCGGCCGGTTCTTCTGGAATTCTTTCCTGATCATCCTGCCGAAGGTCATCGGCACGGCGATTTCCTGCACCATGGCGGCCTATGCCTTTGCCCGCTTCGATTTTCCGCTGAAGAAAATCCTGTTCGGCTCGGTCATCGCCATCCTGCTTTTGCCGAATGTCGTCACCCGCATTCCGCAATATATCCTGTTCCGCGATCTCGGTTGGCTGGACAGCTTCCTGCCGCTCTGGGTGCCGTCCGCGCTCGCTGGTGATGCCTTCTTCGTCTTCATGCTGGTGCAGTTCCTGCGCTCGCTGCCATCGGATATGGAAGAGGCCGCCCGGGTGGATGGCGCCAACAGCTTGCAGACGCTTATTTACATCGTCGTGCCGATGCTGGCGCCGGCGCTGATTTCGGTCTGCCTGTTCCAGTTCATGTGGACGATGAACGATTTTCTCGGGCCGCTGATCTACCTGTCCTCGGTCGACAAATATCCGGTGAGCCTTGCGCTCAAACTCTCCATCGACACCACCGAAGCCTTCGAATGGAACCGCATCCTGGCGATGTCGGTGCTGACGATCGCACCTGCGCTGATCGTGTTCTTCGCGGCGCAACGGTATTTCATTGAAGGGATCTCGTCTGGTGGGGTCAAGGGCTGAAAATGGCAAGCGTTCAACTTAAAAATCTCGAAAAAGTCTATGGCGGCAGTTTCAAGGCGGTGCACGGCATCGATCTCAATGTCGAGGATGGTGAGTTTATGGTATTCGTCGGCCCTTCCGGCTGCGCCAAATCCACGACGCTGCGCATGGTGGCGGGGTTGGAGGAAATCACCGGCGGCGAAATCCTGATCGGCGACCAGCGTGTCAACGACCTGCCGCCCGGCAAGCGCTCCATCGCCATGGTGTTTCAGAATTATGCGCTTTATCCGCATATGAAGGTGCGCGGCAATCTCGCCTTCGGCCTGAAGATCGCCGGTGTCGCAAAACCCGAAATCGAAAAGGCAATCGACAATGTCGCGCGCATTCTCGAAATCGAGCCGCTGCTAGACCGTCTGCCTAAACAGCTTTCCGGCGGGCAGGCGCAGCGTGTGGCGCTGGGCCGCGCGCTCATCAAGAAGCCCGGCGTGTTCCTGTTCGATGAGCCGCTCTCCAATCTCGATGCAAAGCTTCGCGCCTCCATGCGGGTGCGCATTACCGATCTGCACCGTCAGTTGAAGGCGGAAGGCCTGTCTTCGACGGTGATTTACGTCACCCATGACCAGACGGAAGCCATGACCATGGGCGACCGTATCTGCGTCATGCAGGCGGGCCGCATCATGCAGGTTGCCACACCGAAGGAGCTTTATAACCATCCCGCCAATCTGTTTGTGGCCGGCTTCATCGGCACGCCGGAAATGAACCTGGTGGATGTGGCAATCGAGGGCGCGGAATTCGTCATCGCCGGCCAGCGCCTGCCCATCGGCGCGCATCTGGAGCAGCGGCTATCGGCCAGACCCGCGGATGCGGTCATCGGCATCCGCCCGCAACATCTGTCATTGACGGAGGCGACCGATGGCCCGGCGCTGCAGGCGAAGCTCACCAATGCGGAATTCATGGGCCACGAGGTCTATCTGCATGCCGATCTCGGCGGCCAGAAGCTGGTGAGTGTGGTCGGTGCGGCCGAATTCGAGGCACTCGGGCGTGACGACATCCTGCGGCTCAAACCGGATCCGGAGAAGCTGCATATTTTCGATAAGGTCGATGGCCGCAACGTCTCGCTGTGAGGAGGGAACGGGCGTGCCTGATTTTTCGAGGAGGAGAAGAACAATGAAGACGATGACCAGAATGATGGCGATGCTCGCCGGCGCCGCCTATGTGGCGATGGCAACTGCCCCGGTCGCCGGCGCTGCGGAACTGCGAATGTCCTGGTGGGGCGGCGAAAGCCGCCATGTCGCCACCCAGAAGGCCATTGCCGCCTGCGGTGAGAAATATGGCCATACAGTCAAGGGTGAATTTACCGGCTTCGACGGCTATCTGGAAAAGCTGACCACGCAGATGGCCGGCAAGACGGAAGCAGATATCGTTCAGGTCAACTGGCCATGGCTGCCGCTGTTTTCCAAGAACGGCGAGGGTTTTGCCGATCTGCGCCAGTTGAAGCCGCTCGATCTTTCCCAATGGGCCGAGAGCGATCTGGACGCCGGTTCGATGAACGGCGTGTTGCAGGGGCTTTCCGTTTCCACCACCGGCCGCGTCTTCTTCTTCAACGTCACCACCTTCGAAAAGGCCGGTGTTGAAATTCCGAAGACATGGGACGAGTTCTTTGCGGCAACCAAGACCATCAAGGAAAAGCTCGGCAAGGACTATTACACCTTCAATGCCGTGAAGGAGACTGCCCAGCTGCTGGTGACGCTGGCTGTCGTGCAGAAGACCGGCAAGGATCTGGTCGATCCCAAGACCAACCGCGTGGCCTGGACGCCGGAGGAACTGGCAGAGGGCATCTCCTTCGTCGGTAAGTTGGTCGAAACCGGTTCCATCCGCTCCCAGAAAGAGGAAGCGGCCGACGGTAACGTCAATCTCTATGAGAAGCCGTCCTGGTCGGTAGGCCGCATCGCCGGCTCCTATGAATGGGATTCGACCTATTCGAAATATGCCGACCCCCTGAAGGAAGGGCAGGTTCTGAAACCGGTACCGATGCTGAAGCGTGCCGATGCCGTGACAGAGGGTGTCTATCGCAAGCCTTCCATGGTGTTTTCGATCTCGAAAAACTCGAAGAACCCGGAAGCGGCTGCACAAATCCTGAACTGCCTGCTGAACGAACCGGAAGGCATAGATGCGCTCGGCACCTCGCGCGGTTTGCCCGCATCGAAGGCCGCGGCGGCGCGTCTGGGGGGCAAGGGCGAGCCGGAAGTGCGGGCCGCCAACGCCATCGTCATGGCGGCATCGGGACCAGTGGTTTCGCCCTTCAACGAACATCCTGAAATCCGATCGGGCTTTATCGATACGCTTGAGGAATATGCCTATGGCCAGCTGACGGCGAAAGAGGCCGCCGAGCAGATCATCGATACGACCAACGATGTTCTTGCCAAGTTCGATTGATGACAATGGCCCGCCGCCTCCGGTGGCGGGCCCTCTATCCGCACGCCGGACGATATGAAGCATGTCCGCCAAGGGTTTGGTCGGCTATGCAAAAAAGACGAGAAGAGAGCATGAACGAACCCTTTATCATCGCGTCTTCGGCGCGAATGGCTACGCTTTGCCTTGCTGCGCCCGGCGCCCGATATTTCCTTTCGTCCGAAACGGAATGGCGTCTGACGTCGCCGGATGGCGACGAACGGCGCGGTGAAACCGCGTCCGTGGTGACGCTGCTGGATGATCTCTCCCCGGATACTCGTTATCTCTTCGAGGCGGAGGGGTTCGCGACGCTGGCGTTCAAAACCGCCTCCTGCGCCGGGCTTGTCGAGGCTGCGGCATTTTCCCTGATGTCGAATGTTGCGCTCGATGATGAAGAAGGTGTGCGCGCCAACGCGCAGGCGCTGGAAAGGGCCGTGGCCGCGGTGCCGCACGGCGGCACGTTGCGTCTCGGGGGCGGTCTCTGGACGGCATTTCCCGTACGCCTCAAAAGCAATATGACCTTCCACCTTGCCGAAGGAGCCGTGCTGCGCGCGCCCTCCACCCGCAGGGGCTGGCCGATCCTGCCTGCCCGCGATGAGGCAGGCCGTATGCTCGGAAGCTGGGAAGGCTTGCCGGACGCCTGTTTCGCCGCGCCGGTTCATGCGATTGCGGCAGACAATCTCGTCATCGAGGGCAGGGGCGTTCTCGACGGTTCTGGCGACAGAGGCGATTGGTGGAGCTGGCCGAAAGAAACCCGCGATGGCGCGCGCCGGCCGCGCGGCCTGCATCTCGTTTCCTGCCGGAAGACAAACCTGCTCGGTTTCACGATCCGAAACGCTGCCTCCTGGACGATCCATCCGCAGGGCTGCGAAGACTTGATTGCCGCCGGCCTCAGCATCGTCGCGCCCCATGACAGCCCGAACACCGATGGTTTCAACCCGGAAAGCTGCCGCAACGTGACGATATCAGGCGTGCGCTTTTCCGTCGGCGACGATTGCATTGCGGTGAAGGCGGGAAAGCGCGGTCCTGATGGCGAGAACGATCATCTTTCGGAAACGCGGGGCGTTCGGGTGCGCCATTGCCTGATGGAACGAGGCCATGGCGGGCTGGTGATCGGCTCGGAAATGTCCGGCGGTGTGCATGACGTGGCGGTTGAGGATTGCGAGATGGTCGGCACGGATCGCGGCCTGCGCCTCAAGACGCGGCGCGGGCGCGGCGGCACCGTCAGCAACATTGCCATGCGCCGGGTGCTGCTGGATGGCGTGCAGACCGCGCTTTCCGCCAATGCCCATTATCATTGCGATGCCGATGGACATGACGACTGGGTGCAATCGCGAAACTCGGCGCCGGTCGATGGCGGCACGCCTTTTATCGACGGCATTAGCGTGGAGGACGTCGAGATCCGCAATCTCTCCCATGCGGCCGGCGCTTTTCTGGGCCTTGCCGAAGCGCCCATCCGCAACGTTGCCATCCGCAATCTCACCATCGTCTCGCGCGATGCCTCGGCCATCGCAACGCCGCCGATCATGGCCGACGGGGTGCGTCCCATGCGCCATGAGGCGATTGTTTTCGAGCAGGCGCATATAGTCTGCGATAATCCTGCCCTGTTGAGCGATGCTTCCGTTTCCATTGTGCCAGATTCCAATTGAGAAAACAGATGAAAGCCACTGAATATTTTGATCAATTCTCCAGTCTTTATAAACATTACAAGGGCGGAAGCTGGTGTTATGAGGATGGATGCGTTTATCGCGGCCTGCAACAGCTGTTCGAGGCGACCGGGGAGGCGCGCTGGAACGATCATCTGCATCGTCTCGCCGATGCGCAGATAGCGCCAGACGGCACGCTCGCCGGTTACGATCCGCACGAATATAATATCGACCATATCCTTGCCGGCCGTATCCTCTTTCCCCTTGCGGCGGAAACGGGCGATCCGCGTTACCTCGCTGCGGCGGAACATCTGGCGGGGCAACTGCGCAGCCATCCACGCATCGCATCCGGAAATTACTGGCACAAGAAGCGTTATCCGCATCAGGTCTGGCTGGACGGGCTATATATGGGGCTTCCTTTCCAGATAGAATATGCGCAGGCGACGGGCCGGACGGAACTGATCGACGATGCGCTGCGGCAGTTTTCAGCAGCGCTCGCGGCGACGAAGGATAGCGGCGGGCTTTATGTCCATGGTTATGACGAGAGCCGCAGCCAGCGCTGGGCCGATCCTCAAAGCGGAAAATCTCCCGCTATATGGGCACGCGCGGTGGGCTGGCTCGCCATGGCGCTGGTAGACGCGCTGGCCACCCTGCCGGATGACGATGCGACGGTGGCGCTTCGCAACAAGACGCAGTCGCTTCTGGCCGGTATCATCGCCCGGCAGACCGAGACCGGCCTCTGGATGCAGGTTGTCGACAATCCGGACCTTGCGGACAATTATGAGGAAACATCCGCCTCGGCCATGTTCGCCTATGCTTTGCTGCGCGCGGCGCGGCTTAAGCTCGTGCAGGGCGAAGAGGCGAATGCCGCCCTTTCGGCGGGTCGCCGCGCGCTTGAGGCGCTTCTGGAAACGCGGCTGAAAGCCGATGAAGAAGGCGTGACGCGCCTCACGGGCATCGTGCACGTCGCGGGCCTTGGCGGCTTCGAGGGCAATTATCGCGATGGAACGCCGGAATATTATCTGACCGAGCCGGTGGTGTCTGATGATGCCAAGGGCGTCGGGCCGTTGATGATGGCCTATGCTGAAAACCTGCTTCTGGCCAAGCGGCAGGCGCAGGCTGTTTCAGCGGCGTCATCTGCGGGGTAAATTCCCCCGTCGGTCACGCCTTGTTTTTTTCGACGAAACGGATGGCGTCGCCGACGGTCAGGATCGTGCTTGCGGCGGAATCTGGGATTTCCACCCCGAACTCCTCCTCGATTTCCATGACGATCTGAACCGTCTCCAGAGAATCCGCGCCGAGATCGTCAGCAAAATTGGCATTGTCCACCACATTGGCGGGGTCTGCGCCAAGCTGGTCCACGATGATTTTTCTGATGCGTTCTGCAATGGTGGACATGGTGAGACTCCGCGAAAGTTGCCTGCCGCCGAACGCCGGCCCATCTGAATTTGCGCCGAAGATATCCAAGCGAAATCAAACTGAAGTTTCGAAAGGATAGGCCGCAGAGTCAAAGGCTCGGAAGATCGATGACATCCGGACGTAGCACGCCTTTCGCAGCTACGAAAGGGTGTCGATCACCCGTTCGTATTTCAAAATAATATGGGACGTTCGCCACGTTAAACAGTTTGTGACTGGCGGTGGTTAATCGCGACGCTGTAAAGCTCGTTGCCTGTGAACCTTAAATCTCTCAGCCACGCCGAGCCTCACACATGGTCCAGTCGCCCCCGGAACGCTTCATCTTGCTCGACGGCGTAAGGGGCGTGGCCGCCCTTTTCATCGTCCACCGCCATGCCGAAAATCTCTTCGGGAAAAGCACGGCTTCGAGTTATCTCGCCGTGGATCTGTTCTTTGCGCTCAGCGGTTTCGTGCTCGCGCACGCCTATAGCCGGAGGCTGGCCGAAGGGGCGATTACGCCAGGCTTTTTCATGAAGGCGCGCTTCGCACGTCTCTACCCGCTTTATGTGCTGGCGCTGGCGCTGATGGCGGCCTATTTCATCTGTCTCTACGTGCTGGGCCTGCCGACGCCGATCGACGATCTGCACCGTCTCATCGATCCGGGCGAGCTTGCTTTCGCCTTGGTAACAGGGCTGCTCTTTCTGCCGGCGCCCTTTACGCTCACGCTGAACGGTGCGCTGTTTCTCGTCAGCCCGGCATGGTCGCTTTTCAATGAGCTGGTGGTGAATGCGTTTTACGCCCGCTTCGGTGTCCGGGCCACGCCGAAACAAACCGCCGCGGTGCTCACGGTCAGCGCCCTTGTGTTGATGGTGGCTGCCGCCGAGTTTGGCCGTTTGCATGCCGGTTTTCGCTGGCATGAAATGTATGCCGGCATGGGGCGAGTGTTCTTCTCGTTTTTTGCTGGCGTGCTTATTTACCGTTTCCGCAATCGCGTGCCGCAGTTGAAACCCTTTCAGGCGGCGCTTTGCCTTCTGCTGGTCTGCTTCATTCTGGCCGTGCCGATGTCGCGCGAGCTTCGGCCGTTCTTCGATCTTGCGGTTGTCCTTGTCGTCTGGCCGCTCCTGCTGTTTATCGCCAGCAAGACGGTTCCAGGGCGCGGGGTGTCAATGGTGTCGGTGTTTCTCGGCACGGCGTCCTATGCGGTCTATGTGCTGCATATTCCGCTTCTGGCCTGGACGGAGCTTCTTATCCCCGCGGTGCACCGGGAAAACTTCGCTTTGCCGGCCGGCCTTGTTTTTCTCATCGGCACGACATGCCTGTCATGGTTGCTGACGGTCTATTACGATCAGCCCGTTCAGAAATGGCTGAAGAACCGGTTGAGAGAGCGGAGCGAAATCCGCCAGCCGGTATGACCCTGCCTCGCGGCTGAAAACCTCAATAATGGGCGAAAATCGGGGCTGTCAGCACAAAAGCTGCGACGAGGCTGATGATCGTCAGTTTCGCCGCTCGCATGCGGCGCATTTTGCGGCCGCTCCAGTCATACGTCATACTCACCTCCACGCAGACGCAAAACTTACCGGTATGGGAAACAACCGAAACCTGGCGCAGACCTGTCATGGCCCCGCAACGCACCGGATGCACATTCGATACCCAAACTCCCGGACGCGCCTGATCGCGCGCGGGATGCTCAATTTCAGTGTTGCCTGATATACGACTTTTGCCAAGCCGTTATTTTCATCGGTGATTTTGAAGGCCGCCACGAAGAGGGCGGCATGCCCATCACTGGTAAAGAGGCGGCAGGCCCTGAATGGCGTAACGCGGCAGCGGTTTCCACGGTTTGACGCGCTCATGTTTGTGAACGCCGAACAGGAACAGCATTTCCTTCGAAATATCGGCAGGGTCGGTCAAGCCATCCTGAAAGAGCTGGATCACCTTGCGGGCGGCATTGTTGTAGAGAATGACTTCGTCATCCATGGTGTGGCTATCGTAACCGAGACCTTCCAGGACTGACTGAAGCATTTTCAGGTCCTGCGATGTGATGATGCAATTTTCGTGTGCGGAAGACATGAGGTCGTCCTTTCCTGCGGGAGTTAGAAAAAAACCGGAGCGTCGCGCTGCCGTCCAGAGATGGCGCTGGGACGCTTCAACGTTTCGAAATGCGGACGCGTCAGATAAACCGTTTCCGGCGCGTGCTGTCATCCATGTCGCGTGAATTGCGGATCGTTACCGCCGGCAACAAGCGGGACAGGGCTGAGGGCGCAACAGACCAGACGGTGGCAACGCCGCTTAGTTAACTATCACGGAGCCTGCGCCGTTTAAGGGGAATAGGCAAGTTAATTCCGCTAAACACGGTGGGAGATATAGCCGCTGCCGCAGGCAACAAAAAAGGCCGGGGCAATATTGCACCGACCTTCCTCATATCGCTCTCAACACCAGTGCCAGTACATCCGTGGTCAAAAGTCTAAAAGCGACTGGAGCAACTGCGAACGTCGATTTCATTCGCGCTCACCAGCAGTTGCTATGGAAGACTTTTAGTTTGGCAATGTGGCCAAATCAAGACCTGCATTCATGGCGATGCATTTATTCGTCCTGATTTCCCAGCCACAGGGGGCGTCATGTCTTCTTGCCATCCCCGGTGGTTGCATTGGCAAACTTGACCTGCGAGCCTGGGGGGGCTGCTGCAGGTGTTTTCGTCTTGTCTTTTTTAGGTTTGCGGATTTCCTTGTTGCTGCGCAATTGACCCTTGGCCATGGTGTCCTCCTCCTGCTGAATTCATGAGGTCTCGAGCGGGTATTAATCATTCCCTCAAGACCCGTTTGACGGGGCGGTTCTGGAAATCCCGTCCGGCTATTTCTTGCCGGATCGTTTCTTTGCGGATGCAGGCGCGTCAGCGATAAATGACGCTTCCTGTGCCTCACGAAGCTGGCGAAGGCGCTCTGTTTTGCGGGCGCGCTGGTCGGCCTCGGTATTTATGATCTGTTTTGCGGCGTTATCCGTCAGTGATGCTTTGTCCTGTGCGGATAGTTTGCCGGGCTTGAAGAAAGCTTCTTTAGTCGCGGCCATGTCATTCTCCTTGACGTAAGAGAGCAGTATCAAAGGGCTTAGCGGGTGCGGGCGGCCTTCTTTGGGCTCGGCAGCAAGCCTTCGCGTTGCATCTTCTTCTTTTCCATCTTGCGATGGCGGCGTACGGCTTCGGCCTGTTCGCGGACACGCTTTTCCGAGGGCTTCTCATAGGATTCCCGCGCGCGCATTTCGCGGAAGATGCCTTCGCGCTGCATTCTCTTTTTCAGAACACGAAGGGCTTGGTCTACATTGTTGTCGCGGACGAGTACTTGCAAGAAATTCTCCTTCAGCAGCCCATGCTGCTACTTTCTGACTTTAATGGAACTCAGGTTGACCCAGCTGGATCCCGCTTCGCGCACCGAAGTGTTTTCGCTGACGCGTGGCGTCGGTGTGGTGGACGCTGACAAATCTATTTCGTCGATCGCAATACTGCGTTCGAAATTTTCATGCTGGAAGCGCACCCTGAGACGAACGACGCCGTGTCCCTCCGGCATCACGGACATCACGCGCGCAGGACCCTTGGGCTGGTTGTTGCCGATGACACCGGGCTTCAGAAAAACCGTGTCGCCGCACTTGTAGGAATTTTTACGCATAGGACCTCCATGGCCCAAAAACAAAAGGCCGGGCTTTGACCCGACCTCTCACAGTCATCCTAACCTGCAGCCAGTACATCCGTGGTCTGCGAGTTGGAGATGACGAATATCAAGCTGCCTGAAGGTTATCAGCCGAGCTCTTGCCGGACCGACGGTCCTGGACGATCTCGTAGCTGATCTTCTGGCCATCGTTCAGCGAACGCATGCCGGCGCGCTCAACTGCGGAGATGTGAACGAAAACGTCCGTGCCGCCATTGTCAGGCTGAATGAAGCCGAAGCCCTTGGTGGCGTTGAACCACTTTACAGTACCAGTGTTCATAACGATTTCCTTTCGTAGAATCGTTGTGGTTCCCGCGATACCTTGCGGGATAAGATCGATTATTTGAGAGGAAATCCGACGGGGAACAGTCTGTTCCAGAACGACGTCACAAGCAATGGTCGATGAAGAAAATATAGGCGCAATTTTTGATTTTGCAATGGGCCCTGAAGGAAAAAGCGCCGGCGAGCAACGCTTGATCCGCTAAGTGTCTGTTTTACGGCGTTATTTCCCGATGACCCAATGTTAAGCCCGGTCGGGCGCTGCCTTTGGTCTCACGCGCATCAACCTCCGCCGGGAGACACGTCTTTCGCATCGTCATCCGGCAGACTGCCTGCGCCCGGCGTCTTGTCGCAGTCAGTGAGGGAAGGTTTGGCGTGCGGGCCGGCCGGGGGAATGTCGTTCGGGCTGGAAGGCCCTTTGTCGACAGTTTTCGGCTTCGTTTTCTTCGTCATGTCGCGTCCTCCTTTTAGCAGGAAAACGCCAGGGAAAAGGCGCGGGTTCCGTTTCCACACCGCGCGGGCGCGCTTTTCCGCCGTCAGCGGCGGGAACGCGGCTTTTTCTCTTCTCGGTTCATATCTCGTCCGACCCATTTGAAGAACACAACGAGGCTGGCGCCGATGATGATTAGCGGAACGAAGGATTCAAAACTGGACATGACTCACTCTTTCTTCCCCCGGTGGCCATTTTACCGGCCTGAAAGAAGAGCGTAATCTGCGGAATATCGTCGGTTCTTTTTTGGCGATTGCCGTCTGCGGCCCAGCTGCCGATGAGGTCGCAGACGACAGCGGTTAAACGGGCAACGATTTCACCGTTGCCGTCCCGCCTTCACGGGCGCTTTTCAGCGCCGCCACGCCGGTCAGAACGGACATGGCGCCGGCGCGCGACCCCGCCCGCTGCCGCAGCCGGTCGTTGGAGCCAGGCTTGAAGATCATGTCGCGCATGCGGTTGTCGCCGCCATAGTGGCCGCCCGGCTCATGCGGCACCCAGATACGTTCCACGCCGCCGCCAAAACTTTTCACCAGCAGGATTTCATCGGCCGGCGGTTCTGTCCAGGGCTGCTTTTCATACTGGCGCATCTCGATGCGCCCCTTATGACCGTTGAAGGCGATATGGTGGCCCTCGATCGGCATATAGGTATTGAGTGAATAGGAAACCTGCACGCCGCTGGCATAACGGATCGAGGCGCTCATGGTGTCGGGAATGTCGATTTCCTCGCGGAAGACGCAGGCATCGCGCACATAACCGTCCACCGTCGAAGGATCTTCATATAGCGCATCTAGAAAAGGATCGGCGCCCAGATCCATGAAATAATCGCACTCGCTTTTGTGCGGACAGGTGCGACAGCGCGTTCCCCGGAACGGACCGTTCTTGCCATAATGCAGCAATTGTCCGAACCCCTTCACTTCCATGGGATCGGAATCGAGATACCAGTTCAGGAGATCGAAATGGTGGGTGGCCTTGTGCACGAACAGGCTGCCGGAATGTTCGGTGAAGGCATGCCAGCGGCGGAAATAATCCGCGCCGTGGTGATTATCGAGATACCAATGGAAATCGACCGAGGTAACCGTGCCGATGGCGCCGTCATCGATCAGTTCCTTTATGCGAGCGGCCGTGGGCGAAAAACGATAGTTGAAGGACACATCGACACGTCGGCCGCTTTTGGCTTCGGCTGCGCGAATGCGGTCGATCTTTTCCGGGGTGGTGGTCATGGGCTTTTCGCTGATGACATCGGCCCCGCCTTCCAGCGCGCGGATGATGATGTCGTCATGGGTGTCGTCCGGTGTGCAGACGATCACCAGTTCCGGGCGTTGCTCCAGCATCATCCGGTCGAAGTCGTCGTAAAGCGGCGCGTTCGATCCCATCATGGCGCGGGCGCGCTCGGCGCGCATCAGGTTCAGGTCGCAAATGCCGACCAGCTCGACATAGTCGCTCCAGCCGGCCAGCAATTCGCGGCCCCACATGGTGGTACCGCGATTGCCGGTGCCGACCAGCGCGTAACGTTTGCGTTTCACCTTTTCAGGCATCGTCTCTCTCCCGGATATCTCAACAAACAGTCTTGAAGCGCTCAACCACGGTGGCGAGGACCTCATCCATCGGGCGTGCCTGCCAGCGATGCGAGAAAATCTCAACTTCCTGCGGGCCGTGGAAGCCGGCGGCCTCGATCATGGCGCGAAAGGCCTTGAGGTCAATCACGCCGTCGCCCATCATGCCGCGATCATTGAGCGGATCCGTGGTCGGCACCAGCCAGTCGCAGATATGGTGGGCGAGAATTTGCCCGTTCCTGCCCGCACGCGCCACTTGCTCCTCCAGTTCCGGGTCCCACCAGACATGGTAGACGTCGATGGCCACACCGGTGCCGGCGCCCAGCCGGTCGCAGAGATCGAGCGACTGTTTCAGCGTGTTGAAGCAGGCGCGGTCGGCGGCATAAAAAGGGTGGAGCGGTTCGATGGCCAGCGGCACGCCGGCGGCGCGGGCATAGGGCAGAAGCTCGGCCATGCCGTCCTCCACCATCTGCCGCGCACCCTTTAAATCACGCGAGCCGGCGGGCAGCCCGCCCACGACAAGCACGAGGCAGTCAGCTTTCATGGCGGCGGCCTCATCGACGGCGCGTTTATTGTCCTCAATGGCGAGCCGACGGCCTTCCTCGGTAGGAGCAGGGAAAAAGCCGCCACGGCAATGGCCGCTGAGGCGCAGCCCATTCTGCTCAACGATGCGTGCGGCTTCAGTAAGACCGACGCCGTGTACCTGTTCGCGCCAGGGCGAAATGGCGGTGATGCCATGGGCGAGGCAAGCATCGACGATTGCGCCAAAATCTCCGCCCTGACGCACGGTGGCGAAATTGATGGAAAGGCCTTCAAGGCTCATCTCGGTATCTCCCCTCGTTTTGCTTCACCCGATGCCGCGGACGGCCAGAAACGCCTTCATGCGGTGCGTGGCCAGATCAGGCTCGGTCAGCACATTGGCCTTGTCCGCCAGTCGGAAAAGCTCGGCGAAATGCTGCGTGGAGCGGGTGCTTTCCTGCCCGCCGATCATAGTGAAATGATCCTGCAACCCGTTGAGATAGGCGAGGAACACCACACCGGTTTTGTAGAAGCGGGTGGGAGCCTTGAAGATGTGGCGCGAGAGCGCCACCGTCGGCTCCAGAATATCGAAGAATTCATTGTCCGCCCCGTGCTTCAGGCAGGCCAGCGCTTTCGAAGCCGCCGGCGCGATGGCGTCGAAAATACCGAGCAGCGCGTCCGAATGGCCGTTCTCATCACCGGCGATCAGTTCGGCGTAGTTGAAATCGTCGCCGGTATACATGCGCACGCCTGCCGGCAGACGGCGGCGCATGACGATTTCCTTTTCCTTGGAGAGAAGCGAAATCTTGATGCCGTCGATCCTGTCAGCATTCTCCTCGATCATGGCAAGGCAGATTTCCATGGCCTGCATGTGGTTACTGGAACCCCAGTAACCCTCAAGCGCTGGATCGAACATTTCACCCAGCCAGTGGATCACCACTTTCTGCTCGGCGTGGGAAAGCACCCTGGCATAGGCCTTCAGATAATCGTCCGGCGAACGGGCAGCAGCGGCCAATGCGCGGCTCGCCATCAAGATCACGCGCCCGCCTTCTCCCTGAACAAAATCAAGCTGTTCGAGATAAGAGTCGATAATCTGGTTCAGGTCGTAACCGCCGCCATTCAGATGGTCGGTGCCGACGCCGCAGGCAATCAGAGCATCTTTGCGGCTGGCTGCTTCCTTCAGCGAACGGGAGATCAGTTCCTGCGCCTGCGGCCATGCCAGTCCCATGCCGCGCTGCGCCGTATCCATCGCCTCGGCGACGCCGAGGCCGAGGTCCCACAGGCGGTGACGAAAACGTAAGGTGGCGTCCCAGTCGATGGCGGGGTTAAGCCATGGGTCGTTATCGGCAAAGGGATCGGCCACCACATGGGCGGCGGCGAAGGCGACGCGGTTGAAATCCGCGGCACTTCGTTTCTCAACGGCGACCGGCGTGCCTGATAGCCGGTAGACCTCGATGCTGCGGTCGTCCTTCGGAAGCTTGAGTTCACTCACGTCTGCCTCCTTAGGAAATGGCGGGAACGTCGAGCCAGCGGCGTTCCTTCCACGATCTCAGACCCAGTTCGGCAAGCTGCACGCCCTTCACGCCTTCCATCAGCCCATAGGGCCACGGGTCGTTGTCGACGAGGTGGCGCACGAACATTTCCCATTGCGCCTTGAAGCCGTTATCGTAGACGACATTGTCCGGCACTTCCTGCCAGGTCTTGTAGAAATCGATGGTCTGCGGCTGGTCGGGGTTCCAAACCGGCTTAGGTGTGTTGGTGCGGTGCTGGGTAAAACATTTGGTCAGGCCCGCCACCGCCGAGCCATGCGTGCCATCGACCTGGAAGGTCACGAGGTCGTCGCGACGCACCCGCACCGCCCATGAGGAGTTGATATGGGCAATGGCGCCGCCTTCAAGTTCGAAAGTGGCATAGGCCGCGTCATCCGCATCCGCCTTATAGGCTTTGCCCTGTTCGTCAAAACGTTCCGGAATATGGGTCGCGCCGAGGCAGCTTACCGATTTTACCGGTCCGAACAGATTGTCGAGCACATAACGCCAGTGGCACAGCATATCGAGAATGATGCCGCCGCCATCCTTCAGACGGTAATTCCAGGAGGGGCGCTGCGCCGGTTGCCAGTCGCCTTCAAAAACCCAGTAACCGAACTCGCCGCGCACCGAGAGGATTTTTCCGAAAAAGCCGCTGTCGCGCAGCATGGCGAGCTTGCGCAAGCCCGGCAGGAACAGCTTGTCCTGCACCACGCCGTGTTTGATGCCGGCGCTTTCGGCCAGCCGTGCAATGGCCAGCGCCTCTTCCATCGTGTCGGAAATCGGCTTTTCGCAATAGACGTTCTTGCCGGCCTTGATGGCTTTCTCCAGGAGGCTGCCGCGCATCTGCGTCGTGCCGGCATCGAAGAACAGCGTGTCATCAGGGTTTGCAAGCGCCGCATCGATATCGGTGGTCCAGCGGGCGACATTATGTTTTTTCGCGATTTCCTCAATCTTCGCGCCGTTTCGCCCGACCAGAATGGGGTCGAGCATGACCCTTTCGCCGTTCTTCAACAGCACGCCGCCCTGATCGCGAATGGCGAGAACGGAGCGCACGAGATGCTGGTTGTAACCCATGCGGCCGGTGATGCCGTGCATGATGACGCCGATACGTTTCATGAATTTCCTCCCAAGGCGGCCTTTTCCCGAAAGCCGCTTCCGTCAAACATGGCAATTTGTAACCATTTGGTTATTTGTGTTCGTGAAAGGTGCGATCTGTCAAGGTGTTTTTGACAGGAAAAATTCATGAGGTGAGGATCGCTGAACTTACGGGTCTCCACCGCGTCGCAAAAAGAAAACGGCGCGCTTCGCGGATGCGAATGGCGCGTCGTCGCTGTTGTTAAAGAGAAAATCGGTTCGGCCGGTTCAGGCCGGCCGCACTGCAGCAAGCAGGGTATCGACGATATGCTGGCCCCAGCGTTCCAGTTCGGCAGGGTCGGTCAGGTCGCGCTGGAAGATGGTCGACAGCGTGAACCGGTTCGAAAGATAAAAGGCGCCGAGCGAAGCAATGGTCAGATAGACGTCGATCGGATCGAGACCGTCACGGAATTCGCCGGCGTCGCTGCCCCGTCGCAGCACGTCTTCCAGCTCTGAAATGAAATTCGAATGCATCGCCGTAATCGTCGGGGATTGCCTGAGATAGCGGGCTTTATTGAGGTTTTCCGTGGCGAGGATGCTCAGGAATTCGGGGTGGTCGAGGAAGTAGTGCCAGGTAAAAAGCGCAAGTTCCCGCAGGCCCTCCGACGGGGCCTTTCGGGCCAGGTCAAGCCGTCTCTCGGTGTGGCGGATATGGCGGTAAGCGTCTTCGAGAACGGCGAGATAAAGCGCATCCTTGTCGCCGAAATAATGGTAGATCATCCGCTTGTTGGTGCCGGCGCGCCGGGCGACGACATCTATCCGAGCACCCGCCAGCCCCTTGGCGGCCACCTCACGGCGGGCGGCTTCAAGAATGGCGGCGCGGGTCCTTTCCGGGTTTCGCACCTGTGCCGTCGCGCGTTTGCGCTTGGGCGACGGCGTTTTCTCCATGGCGGCATCGGGGGCCGGATCGGACGGCTGGTTTGTTGTCGTTTTTTCCATTTCAGCACCCGCTTGACAATGTTTGCGATCAGTGTTCCCATGTAACCAATTAGTTATAAAACGGCAAGCGTCGTTTACGTTCATCATCAATTGGCAGTCAATAGGGAGGAGTTGCCAATGCCCATGATGCTTCACAGGAGAGGTGTGCTTTCAGCGGGGCTCGGCGCTCTGTCGCTTGCAGCACTGGGAGGTGGTTCAGCGCAGGCCCAGGCCGCGCGCCTTCGCATGTTGTGGTGGGGTTCGCAGGAGCGCGCCGACCGCACCAACAAGGCGATAGCAGCCTATAAGCAGGTCAAGCCGGATCTCGACATTGCCGGTGAATTCGCAGGCTGGAGCGATTATTGGCCACGCCTTGCCACGCAGGTTGCCGGCCGCAATGCGCCTGACCTGATCCAGATGGATTATCGCTACATCTTCGAATATGGCCGGCGCGGCGCACTTGCTCCGCTGGATGACTATATCGGCAAGGGCCTGAAGATCGAGGATTTCGGCAAGATGAACATCGATTCCGGCCGGGTCGATGGCAAGCTTTATGGCATCAATCTCGGCGTCAATTCCAGCGCCGTCTTCTTTGATCAGGCGGCCTGGGAAAAATCCGGCGCGACGCCACCGTCGATCGGCCAGACCTGGGAGGAGTTTGCCGAAAACGCCGCCAAGCTCAGCAAGAACAAGCCGAAGCCCGGTTATTACGCAACGGCCGACGCCAGCGGCGTGGAGCCGAGCTTTGAAAACTGGCTGCGCCAGAACGGCAAATCGCTCTACACGCAGGATGGCGGGATCGGCTTCGATCCGACCGATGCCACCAAGTGGTTCACCCTGTGGGCTGATCTGCGCAAAAGCGGCGCCTGTGTGCCAGCCGACGTGCAGGCGCTCGACCAGCTCAACATTGAAACCAACCCGCTGACGACGGGCAAGGCGGCAACTGCATTTGCCCATTCCAACCAGTTCGTCGGGTATCAGAAGCTGAACAAGTCCAAGCTTGCCATAAGCTCCTATCCGAAGAGCACGAAGGATGGCCCTTCTGGCCATTATCTGAAACCCTCCATGCTCATCAGCGTCGCCAATGGCAGTGCCGGGATAGAGCAGGCGATTGGGTTCATCAACTTCCTCGTGGCTGACCCGCAGGGCGTCGACATTCTCGGCGTCGAGCGTGGCGTTCCGGCGTCGGAATCCATGCGCAGCCAGTTGAGCAGTAAGCTCGACGAGGTCAGCAAGACGATGGTGGACTATATTGCCGAGATTACCCCCGGCGTCGGCGATCTGCCGCCGGCGCCGCCTCCGGGCGCGGGCGAGTTCGCCTTCGTTTTGAAACGCACGGCAGAAGAAGTTGGCTTCGGCAAGATCACGCCGGAAGAGGGCGGTGACCGCCTCGTCAAGGAATCCGAAACCGTTATCAAACGGAAGTGATGGTTTATGGCCTTTCGATCTGAAACTCTTGTGGAGGAGAGCCGTGGCGCGGCTCTCCCGAAACGGGGCGGCCTGAAGCGGGTTTTCGACCGCAACATTCACGCCTACCTGTTTCTGCTGCCCTGGCTGATCGGCTTTTTTGGCCTCACGCTTGGCCCGGCGCTGGCGTCGCTTTATCTGTCCTTCACCAATTACGATCTGTTGCAGTCGCCGGATTGGGTGGGTGCGGCGAACTATGTGCGCATCGCAACCGATGACCCAAAATTTGCAGCAGCCATGCAGGTGACGTTTACCTATGTGCTGCTGTCGGTGCCGCTGAAGCTCATCTTCGCGCTGCTGGTGGCGCTCGCCTTCAATCGCGGCATAAAGGCGCTAACGCTCTACCGCGCGATCTTCTATCTGCCGTCGCTGCTGGGTTCCAGCGTCGCGATCGCCGTTCTCTGGCGCCAGCTTTTCGCGTCCGATGGCCTCGTCAACATGCTGCTCTGGCAGGCTTTCGGTTATGAAGGCCCAAGCTGGATTTCCAATCCTGATTATTCGATCTATACGCTGGTCATCCTGTCCGTCTGGCAGTTCGGTTCGCCGATGATCATCTTCCTTGCGGGTCTGAGACAAATCCCGCAGGACATGTATGAGGCCGCCGATATCGACGGCGCGAGCAAGGTGCGGCAGTTCTTCCGCATTACCCTGCCGCTTTTGACGCCGGTGATCTTCTTCAACGCCGTCATCCAGACGATCGACGCCTTCAAGGCCTTCACGCCCGCCTTCATCATTTCCGAAGGCTCCGGCGGGCCGATCAACTCGACGCTGTTCTACACGCTCTACCTCTATCAGGAAGCCTTCGGTTTCTTCCGCATGGGTTATGCCTCGGCGCTGGCCTGGATTTTGGTGATCATCATCTCGCTGTTCACGGCCTTCTCGTTCCTCAGCGCAAAATACTGGGTGCATTACGATGACTGACGCTGTTACCGCCCCCCGCCCGGGACAAGGCCCGCAACGCTCGCCGCTGAAATCGGTGATGCTCCACACGGCGTTGATCATCGCGTCCTTCGCGATGCTCTATCCGATCCTGTGGATGATATCGGGCTCTTTCCGGCCGCAGGATGAGCTGTTCGGCTCTTCCTCGCTCATTCCCTCGGCAGTCGATTTTGGCGGTTATATCCGTGGCTGGACGGGGCTGCAGGTGAGTTTCGGGCAGTTCTTCTGGAACTCCTTCTTCATCTCGGTGCTCGCTACCATAGGGAATGTGGTCGGCTGCTCGCTCACCGCCTTTGCTTTTGCAAGGCTTCGGTTCGGCGGGCGCAATTTCTGGTTTGCGCTGATGCTCGGCACGCTCATGCTGCCCTATCACGTCGTGCTTATCCCGCAATATATCCTGTTTCTGGAAATGGGCTGGGTGAACACATCGCTGCCGCTGATCGTGCCGAAATACCTCGCGACGGATGCCTTCTTCATCTTCCTGATGGTGCAGTTCTTCCGCGGCATCCCGCGTGAACTGGACGAGGCGGCGGTCATGGATGGCTGCTCGCCCTTCCGCATCTACTGGAAGATTATGCTGCCCCTGTCGCTGCCGGTTCTGGCGACGGCCGCGATCTTTTCCTTCATCTGGACATGGGACGATTTCTTCGGTCCGCTGATCTATCTGAACGACATCAACACCTACACCGTGCAGCTCGGTCTCAGATCCTTCGTGGATTCCACCGGCAGCTCGGACTGGACCTCGCTTTTCGCCATGTCCAACCTGTCGCTGGTGCCGGTCTTCCTGTTCTTCCTGTTTTTCCAGCGGCTGCTGATCGAAGGCATCGCGACGACGGGAATGAAACGCTGAACCGAGAAAACATTTTATAAGACCATCAACACTGTCGTGGCTGCCCTTTGCGCGGCGCGACAGTCGGGAGAAACAGCATGGCAAGCAGCATTACTCTGGAAAAAATCGTCAAGCGGTTCGGCGCTTTTCCGGTCATCCACGGCATCGATCTCAAGATCGAACCGGGCGAATTCACAGTTTTCGTCGGCCCCTCGGGCTGCGGAAAGTCCACGCTTTTACGCATGATCGCCGGACTGGAAGAAATCTCCGAGGGCGATCTTCGCATCGATGGCGAAAGGGTCAACGAAACCGCCGCCTCCAAGCGCGGAATCGCCATGGTCTTCCAGTCCTATGCGCTCTATCCGCACATGAGCGTCTACAAGAACCTCGCTTTCGGTCTTGAGACGGCAGGCTACAAGAAACCGGAAGTCCAGGCGCGGGTGCAGAAGGCCGCCGACATCCTGCAGATCGGGCCCCTGTTGCAGCGCAAGCCGAAGGCGCTTTCGGGCGGTCAGCGCCAGCGTGTCGCCATCGGCCGCGCCATTGTGCGCGAACCGAAGATATTCCTGTTCGACGAGCCGCTTTCCAACCTCGATGCGGAACTGCGCGTGCAGATGCGCGTCGAAATCGCCAAGCTGCACCAGACGCTTGGCAGCACCATGATCTATGTGACGCATGACCAGGTGGAAGCCATGACCATGGCCGACAAGATCGTCGTGCTGCGCGAAGGCCGCATCATGCAGGTCGGCCGCCCGCTCGATCTTTACAACAACCCGGCAAACCAGTTCGTCGCCGGTTTCATCGGTTCGCCGAAGATGAATTTCCTCTCCGCCAAGGTGGCTTCTGGCGACAGTTCCAACCGCACCATAGAGGTGGCCGGTCAGCGCATCGTGCTGGAAAAACCGGTCGCCGCGCAACAGGGCGAACCGCTCACCTTCGGCGTGCGCCCGGAACATGTGAACCCGCAGGAGCAGTCCGCCTCGCTGGGTGAGGCTTCCATCCAGCTCGTCGAACATCTCGGCGGCTCAACGGTGGTCTACACCGCGACCCCCGACGGCCAGCCCGCCACCGTGCTGCTGGACGGCCAGCGCCATATCCGCATCGGCGAGACCATTCCCTTTGCGTTTGATTTGGCGAAGACGCATCTGTTCGGGGCGGATGGGCGGCGGATATAGCGCTGCCGGCAGCCGTCTTACGCTGCGTGTTTCGGGCGTCCTGGCCGGCGGGGACGAAAATGCGCATGCATGAGAAGCGGGTCGCGCTGGGTGGCCCGCAGCAGCATCTTGATCGCGTGGCTTACAGGCGTGCCCGCGCGATAGTTGTTCCACGTCCGTAAAGTGACGCCGAGAAAATCCGCCGCCTCATTATTGGAAAGGCCGATTTCCTCCTGCCATTTGCGCAGGTCCTCCACATCGAAATCCCGCTGGTCCTGCGCGATCTGGTAAAGGTGATAGGCATCGATTGCCAGGTCGTCTCCGTCCCATTCCACGCTCGCGCCATAGTCGGTGACTGTCGCGGTCTGCCAGATATCTGCCGAATGGAGCGGATTGAGCAATTCTCCTCCGGTCGCTATCCATCCGGTCAGATCGGCAGTCGACTGGCTTCCGTCCACCCAGTCGATGGTGAGCGTGCAAGGTGGATGGGGCAGGATGGTTTTGATGCGCGGTGTCATGACTTCTTTCCCTTTCCTACAATGGGAAAACGCGGGTTCGTCCGATTCCATTCATCGACAATCAGGTTCCCATTGTTTCTCGCCCATGCCAAAGCTTCGGCTTCAGCCCTGCGGGATAGCTTGCCGCGCAGGATCTCCAGATTTTCGATGTCGACAAGGGCATCGGCATCCGGTGTTATGATGTGAAAATGCGGTGGCAAATGATCGTTCGCATAGACGCGTATAATGATGTTCCCGATCTGAACCAGTTTGCCCATGCGCCCCCACGCATCAATAAAACATAGTGCATAAATTTCACTATGTGAAGGAGGCAGCGAAGCATATTCCTGACCAGTGGGCAGTCATAGGGCGGGGTTCTATGTTCTATAAAGAATGTCGCCGAGAACCGCCGCATCTTCCGCGAACTGCTCGATATCGTCACCCTTGACGAATTCCAGCATCGCGAAAGCCGTCTTCGTCCAGCCGCTTTCCGGCAATGCAGCGATGCACGCGCGCCAATAATCCGCGCGCTCGCCAAGCGGCAGACGGCTGGCGTCGGCGAGCCAGGCGAAGACATGCAGGTGGCAGATGCGTGGGCCGAGTGCGGATATTTCCGTGAGTGCGTCCTCCAGCGGCAGTCCGGGGGCGGGTTGCCAGTAAAAGAAGAGGTTGGGCATCGGCAAGTCCTGCATGAGTTGCAGGGCCGAGGGCAGCGTGTCCGTCAGTGAGTTGGGGTGATATTCGAGGCCGATTGTGATGCCATCGTCGTGCGCCCGGCGGGCGATTGTCGCCAGTGCTTCCGCCGCCGCGCGGCGCTCGCCTGGGGAGTAATCGGCAGACGGGCGTTTGCGGCTGCCGGGCCAGATACGGATATGGCCGGCACCGAGGGCCTTTGCGGTTTCGAGCACGGCAGCCACATCTTCCGGCGTAGAATCCGGCGCAAAGATATAGGAGCCGTAGGACGAGACGGAGAGGCCGGCTTCTGCCGTCCGCGCCGCCACATCCCTTGCATTTTCGAGATCGCCGGGCGGTACATGGATATCCGCACCCCATTCGATTGCCTTGATGCCGTTTGCGGCGGCAAGGTCGATGACGGCCTGTGGCGACAGGGAGCGGAAGGTGACGGAGCAGAGGCCCGGCTCGAAAAATCTCATGCGATCAGTTCCAGATGTTCTGGCCGCACCTGCTGTTGCAGGGGTGCCGCGCGGCAGAAGCGTTCGATTTCGGCAATCGCCATGTCACCGAGCCTTGCGCGTTCAAGGCCGGTGGCGCCGGCGATATGCGGCGTCAGGAACACGTTGGGCAGGCTGTAGAAGGGTGAATCCGGCGGCGGCACTTCCGGGTCGGTCACGTCGATGACGGCTTCGATGCGTCCGGTTTTCAGTTCGGCCAGAAGCGCGTCTTCATCCACCAGCGCGCCGCGCGCCGTATTGATCAGGGTCGCGCCGTCCTTCATGCGGGCAAGCGCTGCCGCGCCGATCATATGCTGTGTCTCCGGCAGGGAAGGCGCATGCAGGGAAATGACGTCGCTCACCGCCACCAGCTCCTCAAGCGAAACGAGACGTACACCGAGCTTTTCCGCCTCCGCAACGCTTAGAAGCGGGTCGAAAAGGATAAGGTTGAGATCGAAGGGCTGCAACAGATTGATGACGCGACGTCCGATGCGTGAGGCGCCGACAATGCCGACCGTGAGGCCGAGATTGCCGATGGCCTGCGCCTGCAATCCTTCGACAGGGGCGCGATCTCGGTGCTCCAGATAGAGACGCCGGAAGCCGAAGGTGCGCTTGCCGGCGAGCAGGATCATCGCCAGCGAAAATTCGGCGACCGGCTGCGCATTCGCCTCCGCCGCGCTGCACACGGTAACGCCACGATCGAACACCGCCTGCGACAGGAAATATTTGACCGTGCCGGCGGCATGGGAGATCAGTTTGAGGCACGGCATCAGCGCCAGCTCCCGTGCGCCGATATCCGGACAGCCCCAGCCGGTCAGAAGAATATCCGTCCGTGCCAGTTGCTCTTTAACTGCGGGATCGTGGAAATCGCAGATCCGCCTCGTATCGAGAATCTCGACGTTCTGCGACAGCCTGTCGAGCGCCTGCGGTGTCAGCACATGCTGGGTTCGCTCCGGGTCCATGGCAAGGCTGAGACGCGGAAGCGGGTTCGTCATTGCGGCTCTCCCGTTGCCGCCATGCTGCTGACCGAAACGCCCCGTTCGGCAAACAGGCGGTCGAGCGCCTCCATATCCGGAAAGACAGGTGGCGTCGCCAGCGCTTTTTCGCTTTCTGGCCCGGCCATCCCCGCAAAGACCGCGCAGGCAAGTAGGGTTTCGCCCGCCGGAATCTCGCCCCGCAATTGCGGCACCGTGGTCTTGGCGTTGACGAGATTGGTGTTGGGCAGCGCCTTCAGCGCCACGCCGCGGCGGGTTATGCTGGAGCCGAGATCGACAATGTCGGATATGTCCGTGCCGCAATCGGCAGTCGCCCGGCCCGACTTTTCGCGCACGGCGTCGCGGTCGCCGTCGTTGCGGTTGATAGCGAAGCCGCCTTCGGTCACCGAAAGGGGACGGGCGGAGGTGATCCGGTGCAGCCTTATATGCCAGTCGCCAGCCGCAACCAGCGTCGTTTCAACCGCCACATCCGGGAACGGCTTCCATGTCGCCCGCAGGCTTTCCCCGGCCAGCAGAACCTTTTCGTTGGTCTCGCGCACGCGGTAGTGCAGGCCGTCTTCGGAAAAGGCCAGCATGTTGTCGAAACCATTGGTCTTGAAACCACGCTCGTCCACTTCCACGCCGAAACCGTAACGCGAGGAATAGGCGAATTTGGCATATTTCTCCGGCCCGCCACGCATGGAAAGGTTTTCCTGGCCACTGGAAAGTGCCGTGACATTGCCAGCGGCCCGCATCAGCACCATGCCGGGATGAGCGAGCGGCTTTGGATTTGCGGATGTTTCAGGCTGTTTTTCCTGCGCCAGCCAGAAGGGGTGGCTTTCCGGCAGGGCCAGCGGCAGAAAGGCCTTGAAGGCCCAGTAGGGCGAGCCCGCCGAATTATAGCTTTCGGACATGGTGAGCTGCGGATAGGCGTAGCCGATGGAGAGCACGCCGTCGCGGTCGGCAATCGGCTTTTTCGCCCACCAGCGCAGATGTTGCAGATAAAGCCCCTTGATTTCGCCCCAGGGCAGCGCCTCCTCATCGGCAAAGGCAAGGCCGGCCCAGAAGCCGCCGCAAGCGAAGCGATAGGTCATGGAGCGGCCGAAGGCGAGCGTGCCGCCATCCTCATCGAACCAGCTGGCGAAATCGACGGCGAAGAGGCGCGCCCGCTCCCGGTAACGTGCGGCGTAGGCGTCGTCAGGCTTGCTGAGTTTCGAGTAGATCAGGCCGTAAAAATGCATGGCGAAGGCGATGTAATGGTCGATGCGGCGATAATTACCGTCACGATACCAGCCGTCGGCAATATAGAACTCGTCCAGTTCCTTCTGGAATGTCTCGGTCAGGCTGCGGTCGAATTCGATGCCGAGATGATCAAGCGCCATATCGACCATCACCCGGAAGAACTTCCAGTTATTATCGGCGTAATTGCGCTCGCGCGCCGCCAGCAGATAACGCCGCGCATTGTCTTTCTGCGCGTCGGAAAGCGGTTCCCACAGGTGCTGCGGCGCAAGCCGCAGCGCAAACCCGATTGCTGCAAGCTCCACCAGCCGCTGGTCTTTCTGGCGCACATCGCCCCAATATTCGGGATGGGAAGGATCGGTGCCGTTGGCAATTCCCTGTGCCAGAAGCGGCCAATGGTCGAAATGATCGCCGCTCAGCGCAAGCGGTGCGATGCCCCAGAGCGGCCGGGCGAAACCTTCCAGATCGGCCGCCGCCCGGTCGAAATGCGCGGCGGCTCCGCTGAGCGTCACTCTTGCGCCGCCCGGCGAAAAATAGGGAAGAAGCGGCGCGAAACTGTCATCCAGCGCCCGTCGGACATCGGCGCGGCTTTTGAGCGGATTGCCATGCAGCGGATTGAATCTGGCCATGGTGGGCTTACTCATGGTGTCATGCATCGCGTGCTGCCTTTCCCGTCTTTTTCGCCTTGCCGGCCGTCTGTCCTTCCACCAGCTGCACGCCAAGCTGCACCTGACGGGCATTGGCAGAGGGTTCCGTCAGCCGGCGGCGCATCAGTTCCACCGCCTCACGGGCGATTTCTCGACGGTCGACGCGGATGGTGCTGAGACGGGGCGTGGAAAGTTCGGCAAAGGGCAGGTCGTCGAAGCCGATGATGGAAAGATCGTCCGGCACGGCGAGGCCAAGCTCCTGCGCTGCCCCCAGCGCCCCGAGCGCAATCGCGTCATTCATGCAGAAGATGCCGGTGAGTTCAGGGTTTTTGGCCAATAGCTGGCGAACTGCATCGCCTGCCTGTCCGAAGCCGCTATCCGCCGTCGAAAGCAGAAACTCCTCATAGGTCGTTCCCTCTCCCTCAAGAATCGTGTGGCGGAAGCCGCGCATACGCTCCCTTATGGTGTGGCGATGATGCGGGCCGATATAGGCGACCTTGCGGTGCCCGAGCTCCAGAAGCCGCCGCGCCGCCAGCGCCCCGCCGTAAAAATTGGAAGGCGAAACGCAGTCCAGCATCATCGAGGGATCGGCGCTGTTGACCAGAACCGGTTGCAGCACACCCTGCGTTATGCGGTGGATGATTTCATCCTCGGGATCGAGACCGATGGCGAGAAGACCGTCCACCTCGCAGACCCGCTGGGTCAGCGCATCATCCACCTGTTTCTGGTGCAAAAGCCGGATGTCGAGTTCGAAACCGTCCGTCTGGGCAAGGCTGCGTAGCATGTCGAAAATATCGTGATAAAAAGCGCCGATATCGCCGGTCGCCCTTTCGGCGGACATGAGGGCGAGGATTTTCTTGCCCTCCAGCGGCACGCCGCCGGTCTGGGTTGTGACCGGCCGCAAGGGATAACCAAGTTCCGCCGCCACCCCCAGAACCTTGGTCTGGATCGACGCGCTGATACCCTTTTCCCCTGCAAGAACGCGCGAGACGGTGCTGATGGAAACGCCGGCGCGCTGGGCGATATCCGACTGGCGCGGGCGGCTGATGTCGGGCGTATCGTTCATATCGTCTCCTGCGCTTGCAAAAAAATCTAATATGATGCAAATATTGCAAACTGAGAAAATTTGCAAGAATTTAAGTGGTCAATGAAAAATTTGCAAAACGCGGGAGGAGCAGATGCAAACTATCGACAGACGTGGATTTTTGGTAACGGCGGCGCTGGCCGGTCTCGGCGTGGCGGCGGGCGGTTTTCGCGCGGCCGCGGCCGAAACCCGGCTTCGCTGCGTATGGTGGGGATCTGCCGACCGCAGCAAGCGCACTAACGACGTGATCGCCCTTTACCAGAAGGCAAACCCGCAAACGGAGATCAGCGGCGAAATGATCGCCGGTTCCGATTACTGGACCAAGCTTGCGACATCGATGGCGGGGCGCAACGTCGCCGATATCTTCCAGCTCGAACCTTCCACCATTGCCGATTATTCCGGCCGTGGCGCCTGCATGGAGCTGGACCAGTTCGTCGGCAAGTCGCTCGATCTTTCCACCTTCGGCAAAAGCGAGGTCGATCTCTGCCGCATCGACGGCAAGCTTTACGGCGTCGGCCTCGGGCTGAATTCCTTCTGCATGATGTATGACGCCGACACGCTGAAGGAAGCCGGCGTTTCCGTGCCGCAGGACCAGATCACCTGGAAGGCGCTTTCGGAACTGGCGCGCGATTTCAAGAAGAACGGTCCGGCAAAACGGAACTACTGGGCTGTGCCCTATGGCGCGCGTTATCATTATGTTTTCGATGTCTGGCTGCGCCAGCGCGGCAAGCTGCTGTTTCAGGACGGCACCATCGGCTTCAACAAGGAAGACGCCAAGGAATGGTTCGCCTATTGGGAGGATTTGCGCGAGAACAAGCTCTGCGTTTCCGCCGACATTCAGACCCGTGACGACAATACCATCGAATCCAACGCCCTGACGCTCGGCAATTCGGCTATCGGCTTTGCCTATTCCAACCAGCTTGTCGGTTATCAGAAGCTCAATAAACAAACGCTGTCCATCGGCATGCTGCCGGGCGAGGGGCCGGGCAAACCGACCGGTCATTATTACCGGCCGGGACTCATCTGGTCCATTTCGTCCACCTCGACCAATGCGGAAGCGGCGGCGAAGTTCATCAACTTCTTTGTCAACGATCTGGAAGCCGGCAAGGCGCTCGGCGTCGAACGTGGCGTGCCGCCGGCCAAGGCCGTGCGCGAGGCCCTGTTGCCGACGCTCAATGAGACCGAGCGCAAGACGGTGGATTATATCGAAAGCCTGTCCGGAAAGACCGATGCCTATCCGGAACCCGCCCCGATCGGCGCCAACGAGTTCGACCGTGGCGTGATGCGCCCCATCGCCGATTCGCTCGCCTTCGGCCGCGCCAGCGTGGATGAAGCGGCGCAAAATCTCGTCGACACCGGCACGCGGACCCTGCGCAAGCGCGGCTGACGACGAAACGGGCGCCGCCACACGGTGTCGAGCCATGTGGCGGTGCTCTTTTTTGTGAAGCACCCGGGCTGAATGGCGCTTCATGCCTTTCAAAGGCGCCTGTATGACAAACAGCACTGGACAAGTGCATGGCATTTAAGCCAGAAATTCTGATCTGGATCGATAAATCTGAAGATTAGAATATGGCGCCCAATTTTCTCCTCGTTGATGCTGAAAAAGAATTCGATGTCCTGAAGGCGGCGGCGTCGCTGATCCGCGTGCAAATATTGAAGCTGCTGCATGAGGCGAGCGGCCTCAACGTCAACGAAATTGCACAGAGACTGGAACTCCCCCAGTCCACCGTTTCCGCCGGCGTGGCCGTTCTCGAGGAGGCGGGGCTTCTGCGAACCGAAACGCGCAAGGCGCGCAAGGGAAGTCAGAAAATCTGCTTCGCCACCTGTGACGAACTCATCGTTTCGTTCCGAAAACCCGAGGCGCCTGTCACATCAAATTACATCGCGGTCGCCATGCCGCTCGGTCTTTACACCCAAAGTTCGGTCACCGCGCCCTGCGGCATCTGCTCGCCGGAGGGAATTATCGGTCTGCTTGATGTGCCCGATACATTCATGGATCCAGACCGCATGAAGACGGCGCTTCTGTGGTTGACCTCCGGCTTCGTGGAATATCAATTCCCCAATAATGCCAAGATTCAGGGGCGGGAAGTCGAGGAAATCGAGTTTTCGATGGAAGTGAGTTCCGAAGTGCCCGGAACGCACAGCAACTGGCCGTCCGATATTACGCTATCCGTCAACGGCCGGGAAATCGGGGTGTGGACTTCACCCGGCGACTTCGGCGACAAGCGCGGCACGTTTACGCCGGACTGGTGGAAGCTCTCCGGTTCCCAATATGGCATGCTCAAGACCTGGCGCATCACCGAACAGGGAACCTATGTCGACGGAACCCGGATTTCGGATGTGACACTGACGGATATCGATCTGACCAGCCACCGTTCCATCCGCTTGCGCATCGAGGTCAAGGCCGATGCAAAACATCCGGGCGGGTTGAATATATTCGGCCGCGGCTTTGGCAATTACGATCAGGACATCATCCTGCGCCTGCGTACCGCGGGCTGAACCCTCAATTTTCAAAAGTATGATTTTCGCGGTTGACAGGCGCGGATTCCCTCGGCAACTATATTATCAAATATGGTTCATATCATATTTTAAGATATAAATGCGCAGGGAGGAGAGCCTTATGAAAGCGCGGGTTTCAGTCCACCGGGACTTCCGGATTGGGCGTATCGACGATCGTCTTTATTCCGCCTTCATCGAGCATATGGGGCGTGCGATCTATGGTGGGATTTATGAGCCCGGCCATCCGCAGGCGGATGCGAATGGCTTTCGCAAAGACGTCCTGAAATTCGTGCAGGACCTGAAAATTCCCGCGATCCGCTATCCCGGCGGCAACTTCGTGTCAGCTTATCGCTGGGAAGACGGCATCGGCCCGCGCGATCAGCGCCCCATCCGTCTCGACCTTGCTTGGCGTTCGAAGGAAACCAACCAGATCGGCATCAATGAATTTGCCGACTGGGCGCAGATGGCCGGCATCGAGATGATGCTCGCCGTCAATCTCGGTTCCCGTGGGCTGGACGATGCCCGCAACTTCCTCGAATACGTGAACTTTCCAGGAGGCACGGCTCTCAGCGATCTGCGCCGCAGCCACGGCACTGAAAAGCCCCACGGTGTGAAAATGTGGTGCCTCGGCAACGAGATGGACGGCCCCTGGCAGATCGGCCACAAGTCGGCTGTGGAATATGGCCGCCTCGCCAATGAAACCGCCAAGGCCTTCAAGGGCTTCGACCCGACGATTGAAGCGATTGTCTGCGGCAGTTCCAATGACGGCATGCCGACCTATCCCGAATGGGAGCGCGAGGTGCTGGAGGAGTGCTACGAGAATGTCGATCATATCTCGCTGCACAAATATTTCGGCAATAGCAGCCGCGACACGCTGAACTATTTCGGCAAGATCGAGGAAACCGGGCGCTATATCCAGACGATTGCCGGGGTCATCGATTACGTGAAGGCGAAGAAACGCGCCAAGAACGATGTTTCCATCTGCTTCGATGAATGGAACGTCTGGTATCACATCCGCGAAGAAGACGGTAAACGCATCAAGAGCTGGGACTGGCCGGAAGCGCCCGCACTTCTGGAGGAAACTTACAACTTCGAGGATGCGCTGTTCGTCGCCGGTCTGCTCAACGAGTTCATCCGCCGTTCGGACCGGGTGCGCATCGCCTGCATCGCCCAGCTCGTCAATGTCATCGCCCCCATCCGGGCGGAAAAGAACGGCCCGGCCTGGCGGCAGACGATCTATTATCCCTATCAGTTCGCCTCGCTTTATGGCCGTGGTGTCGCGCTGAACATCGCCGTCGATTGCCCGACTTACGATTGCAACGCGGCCGATGACGTCAAATATCTCGATGTTGCCGGGGTTTATGACGAAGCGGAAGGCGTGGTGACGCTGTTCGTGCTCAACCGACATCTGACAGAAGCGGCGGAGATCGATGTCAGCTTCACCGGCTATTCATCCGCCACGCTCAGCCTGCATCTGGCCATGGCGGGATACGATTTGCGTGTCGGCAACGGGCCGGACCAGCCGGATCGCGTCGTGCCGGTGCCGGGCAGTGGCGTTGCCGTGGAGGACGGGGCATTGAAGGGTTCGGTGCCAGCGCTGTCCTATCACGTGCTTCGGCTGAAGGTTCAGTGAGGCGACCATGGGTGTCCGTCTCAACAATGTCGCCAAGTCCTTCGGATCCTTCGCGGCGATCCGGGATGTTTCGATGGAAATTCCAGCCGGCAGCTTTGCGGTCTTCGTGGGGCCTTCCGGCTGCGGAAAATCGACCCTGTTGCGCATGATCGCAGGCCTTGAGGAAACCAGCGGCGGGCGCATCGCCATCGATGAGCGTGATGTCACCGCAGTCGAACCGGCGGATCGCGGCGTTGCGATGGTGTTCCAGAACTATGCGCTCTATCCGCATCTGACGGTGTTCGAGAACATGGCGTTCAGCCTGCGTCTTGCACGCCGGCCGAAGGCGGAGGTGACGGAGAGGGTGGGCGAGGCCGCGCGCGTCCTCCAGCTCGAGGAGCATCTGCACAAACGGCCCTCGCAGCTTTCCGGCGGGCAGAGGCAGCGCGTGGCCATCGGCCGCGCCATTGTCCGGCAGCCGAAGGTATTTCTGTTCGATGAACCGCTGTCCAATCTGGACGCCGAACTGCGTGTGCAGATGCGGCTGGAACTGACCCGGCTTCACCGCAAGCTGGGCGCGACGATGATCTATGTCACGCATGACCAGGTGGAGGCCATGACGCTTGCGGACAGGATTTTCGTGCTGAAGGGCGGCGTCGTGCAGCAGGCGGGTGCGCCGCTCACCCTTTATGACGATCCGGACAACCGGTTCGTCGCGGGCTTCATCGGCTCACCGGCGATGAACTTCCTGCAGGCGCAGATTGTCGAACAGCGAAACGGCGTCGTGACGCTTTCGCTCGATGGCGGCGAGAGACATCTCGAAGCACGGCTTTCGCAGCCTGTTTCCGCCGGCCAGCGGGTCGAGATCGGCGTTCGGCCCGAGCATCTGACGATAACGCAGGAGGGCGCCTTGCCCGTCAATGTCGAGGTGGCGGAGGAGCTGGGGGATGTTTCCTATCTCTACACCCGCGCGCCTTCGGGCAAGGAAATCATCGTGCAGCGGCAGGGCTCACGCGAGAGTCTGGATGGCCGGTCCGTGTCGCTCAGCGCTTCGCCCGAACACATTCTGGTGTTCGACAGCGACGGCAAGAGATTGCGATAGGTGCGAGGAGGCGCCTTTCGATTGAGCAGACCGCCTCTTCAAGGGGTGTTTCCACATAAATGGGAGGAGTACACGATGCGACTGATCAAGACATTGCTTGTTGGCACGGTTCTGGGTTTGACCGCCCTGCCGGCGCTGGCCAAACAGGATATCGTCTGGTGGGACTTTCTGTCCGGCGGCGATGGCGTGCGCATGAAGGCGTTGATCGATGCTTTCAACAAGGAGCACCCGGATATTCAGGTCAAGGGAACGACACTGGAGTGGGGCGTGCCCTTTTATACCAAGGTGCGAACCGCTTCTGCCGTCGGCGAGGGCCCTGACGTCATGACCTATCACCTGTCCCGCGCGCCCCTGGCGCTGCAGGAAAAGGTGCTGAGCGAAATCACCGACAAGGACCTTGAAGATGCTGGCCTGAAGAAAGACGATTTCTTCAGCGCCCCGCTTGAGGCGGCGACCCATGACGGCAAGCTTTATGCCGTGCCTTTCGATATTCACGCGCTTATTCTTTACTACAATGCCGATCTTCTCAAAGGCTCGCCCTATATCGATGCCGAGGGCAAGCTGACCGGCATCAAGACGATGGATGACTTTGAGAAGGCGTTGGCCTGGGCGAAGGAGAAAGGCGTCGAGACACCGGTGACCTACCAGTCCGGCGGAGAAGCCGGGGTCTGGCGTGTCTTCTATACGTTGTTCTCGCAACAGGGCGGCGAACTCGTCACCAATGGCGAGGTTCTGGCCGGCGACAATGCCGAAAAGGCCGCCAAGGCAATCGACACCATGTCGAAATGGCGTGAAAACGGCTGGGCGCCCGAGCAGGCGGAATATCCTGCTTCCGTCGCGCTTTTCTCTGCCGGGAAATCCGCCTTCCAGTTGAATGGCGTCTGGGAAGTGCCGACCTACAAGGATCTGGAGAAGAACAACAAGTTGGGCTTCAAATGGAGCGCGGTCGAGGTTCCACCCTTCATGGGCAAACGCGCCACCTGGGCGGATTCACACGCCTTTGCCATCCCCAACCAGGGCGACAAGACCGTTTCGGGTGAGAAGCGCGCAGCCGTCATGAAAGTGATCGGCTGGATGGAAAAACACGCCATCAGCTGGGCCGATGCCGGCCATATCCCGGCCTATAAATCGATCACCGAAGGCAGCGACTACAAGGCGATGCAGCCGAATGCGACCTATGCGTCGCTTGCGGAAGCGGCGGTGTTCGATCCGAAAACGACGATCACCGGCGTTGCCTCACCCGCCTATGATGCGGCGCTCAACGTCATCGCGCCGGCCATTCAGGGCTTCATGAGTGGCACGGATGCGGTGGCACAGATCAAGGAAGAGCTGCAAAGCAAGCTGAAGTGACAGGAAACCAGCCCTCCGGTCTATGGCCGGAGGGTGCCTGCAATGCATGAGGTCCCGGAGATATCCCATGGCTATGATTGAAAACCGGCGCAAGAAATCGCTGATCGCGCTGTCGATGGTGACGCCGTTCATCGTGGTCTTCGTCACCTTCTTCCTTTATCCTTTGATCGAGATGGTGCGCATCAGTTTTACCAATGCGCCGCTGATTGGCGACGGTGACTGGGTAGGGCTGGCCAACTACACCAAGTTGCTGAGTGACAAGCTTTTCGTCACCTCCCTCAAGAATAACGGCTATTTCGTGCTTCTGACTGTCGTGCCGACCACAGTTATCGCCCTGATGATCGCTCTTGCCGTCAGCCGCCTCTCGGGTGTCAAGCAGACGATCGCAATGAGCCTGTTCTTCCTGCCCTATGTGCTGCCGGTGTCTGTCGTCACTGAAATCTGGGCATGGATGCTCGATCTGCAGTTCGGTATTCTCCAACCGGTGATTTCGCTGATTGCCGGAAAGCCAGTCGCGGTATTCAAGAACCCATATTGGGTGATGCCCATGGTCGCCGTCGTCACCATCTGGTGGACGAATGGCTTCAACGTGTTGCTGTTCATCGCGGGCCTTCGCAATATTCCGGCCGAGCTTTATGAGGCTGCCTCGCTGGACGGCGCAACGACGTGGCAACGCTTCTGGCGCGTCACCTGGCCGCTGTTATGGCCGGTGACAGCTCTCGTGCTCACTCTGCAACTGATCCTGCAACTGAAGATATTCGACCAGATTTATCTGCTCAGCGGCGGCGGACCCTTCAATTCCAGCTTCGTGCTGCTTCTCAAGGTCTATCGTGAAGCCTTCCAGCTCAACAATGGCGGTTACGCCTCCGCTGTCGCTACCGTGCTGTTCCTGCTGATCATGATCGTTTCCATTCTCCAGTTCCAGCTGCTGCGCATCCGGAGGAACTCATGAGCCTCACAAGAAGACTAGAAAACATTATCCTGACCGTGCTGACCTTTTCGGCCGCACTGGTCTGGATTTTCCCGCTCTACTGGACGTTCGTGACGTCCATCCGTTCGGATGAGAATGTTGCCGGCAACACATCATTGATCCCCGATGAATTCCGGCTGAGTGCTTATGTCAGCGCCATCTTCAACACGAAATTGATGAACTGGTATATCAACTCCGTTGGCACGGCGGCCATCGTCACCGTGTCGGTGCTGCTGATCTCGATGTTATGTGCTTATGCCCTGTCGCAGATACGTTTTCCGGGCCGGCGGCTGCTTTATGGCATCGTGCTGGCCAGTTTCATGGTGCCGGCGCAGACGCTGGTCGTCACGCAATTTATCCTGATGAAGAACCTTAACCTTATCAACACCTGGGCGGGCATCATCCTGCCGCAGCTCATCACGCCCATCGTCATCATTGTCTACAAGCAGTTCTTCGACAGCGTGCCGAAGGAGATGCGCGAGGCGGTGGTTCTGGATGGCGGCGGCGAATATACCATTCTTTTTAAGGTCTATCTGCCGCTTAACTGGGGCATCACCACCGCTATGGCGATTGTGACGTTCATCACGGTGTGGAACGCCTTCTTCTGGCCCTTCCTCGTCGTCACCTCGGAAAACATGATGACCATCCCTGTTGGCATCACCCAGGTCAACGACACTTTCGGGGTCGCCTATGCGCGGCTGATGGCCATCGCCATGCTGGCGGCGCTGCCGGTCATCATCGCCTATGTCATCTTCCAGCGGCGTGTAACGGAAGCGATCATGATTTCGTCAGGCGTGAAAGGGTGACGGCCGGACCCGTCGCATGATGCGACGCGCCTGCCAAACAGGCTTGATCTTAATTGCGGGTCCGGCGCGGAGAGAGAATATTCCAAACCGTGCCGGACATGTCTCGCAGAAGGATCAAACCGCGAGCAGCTTCTCGTTTATGCTTCGGGGGGTCTCCGCCATACCTTCCGCTTCGATCCGTTTGCCGGTGGCCGGATCGAAAAAATGAAGATGGGCGGGTGGAAGATCGAGATGGATGCGCTGGCCGGGTTTTACGGAAAGGTCCTCACCGATGGCGGCGGAAAAGGTCTCGCCTGCGATATCGGCATGCACGATGCGGCCCGAGCCCAATTCTTCGACGAAATCAACAACCGCCGGTACGCCGGCGCCATCCGTGCTGACCACGCACTGCTCCGGGCGGATGCCGACCGTGACGTCGCGACCGCGCAGTTCCAGCGCGATTTCGGGGAATAGTTTCACCGGCGCGCCATTCAGCATCACGGCGGGGGATTCCACCTCCACCCTTGTGCTGAACAGGTTCATGGCCGGCGAGCCGATGAAGGACGCCACGAAGGTGCTGGCCGGGCGGTGATAAATATCCAGCGGATGGCCGACCTGCTCGACATTGCCCTTGTTCATCACGACCAGCCGGTCGGCCAGCGTCATGGCCTCCACCTGATCATGAGTGACGAAGATGGAGGTGGCGGACAGGCGCTGGTGCAGCTTGCGGATTTCCGCGCGCATGGTCACGCGCAGCTTGGCGTCGAGGTTGGAGAGCGGTTCGTCGAACAGAAACACCGCAGGTTCGCGGATGATGGCGCGGGCCATGGCGACGCGCTGGCGCTGGCCGCCGGAAAGGGCTGCTGGCTTGCGCTCCAGATAATCGGAAAGGCCGACGATCTTTGCTGTCTCCTCAATGCGGCGCTGGCGTTCGGCTTTCGCAACGCCGGCGACTTTCAGCGCATAACCGATATTACCGGCAACTGACATATGCGGATAAAGCGCGTAGTTCTGAAACACCATGGCGCAGCCGCGCTCACGCGGTTCCAGCATGTTGACCACACGCCCGCCAATGGCGATCTCGCCGGAGGTG
The DNA here is from genome assembly GCF_027956525.1 of Agrobacterium sp. ST15.13.013. Taxonomy (NCBI): domain Bacteria; kingdom Pseudomonadati; phylum Pseudomonadota; class Alphaproteobacteria; order Hyphomicrobiales; family Rhizobiaceae; genus Agrobacterium; species Agrobacterium sp. ST15.13.013. The sequence continues at coordinate 31,110 of NZ_JAQKGP010000005.1, read as the reverse complement.
ATATCCTCCAGACCGGCGATCATGCGCAGAAGCGTGGATTTGCCGCAGCCCGAGGGGCCGAGGATGACGACGAATTCGCCGGAACCGAAATAGAGGTCCACGCCGTGCAGGGTAGGCGTCTTGCCATAGGATTTGCGGACCTGACGGATATCGATCTGAGCCATGATTATAAAACCTTTGTTGAAAGCCGCGCTATCACTTGTCGGACGAGACGAGACCGCGGACGAACCAGCGTTGCAGGAAGGCCACGACGAGGAGCGGCGGCAGGATGATGATGAGGGAACCGGCCAGCGTGACGTTCCAGTCCGGCGTGCCGTCATCGGCGGGCAGAAGCGCGCGCAGCGACATCATCACCGTCTTGTAGGACGGGTCGGTGATCATCAGCAGCGGCCACAGATACTGGTTCCAGGCATAAACGAACATGATGGTGGTGAGCGCCAGCATGTTGGTGCGCGACAGTGGCAGCAGCATATCCACAAAGAAACGTGCCGCACCCGAACCGTCCATGCGCGCGGCTTCCGCCAGTTCGTCCGGGATCGTCATGAAGAACTGCCGGTAAAGAAAGGTGCCGGTGGCGGTGGCGATCAGCGGAAGGGTGAGGCCGGCATAGGAGTTCAGCAGGTTCCATTCGAGGGTGATCTCGATGCCGAACAGGCCGAGGATCGAGCGGAACGGCTGGAAAACATCGGCGGCGACCGAATAGGTTGGCACCACGCGCACTTCGAGCGGCAGCATAAGGGTGATGAACACCGTCCAGAAGAACAGATGCCTGAGCGGCGAGCGGAAGAATACGATGGCAAAGGCGGTGAAGGCCGAAAGGGCCACCTTGCCGATGGTCACCAGCGTCGCCATGATCATGCTCTTGAGGAGGGCATTGCCGAGATTGGCGCGTTGCCATGCCGCCTGTGCATTTGTGAAGAATTCGCCCTGCGGCATGAAGTTGAAGGGGACGCTGTTGACCTGCTGGACCGACTGGCTGGCGCCGGAAATGACGACGATGAAGGGGCCGATGAGCAGGAAGAAACCGGCCACCATGATCGCATAGGTCAGGGCGTCGGCATAGGGTGTGCGCTGGATCATCGCCGCCTCACTTGTAATGGACTTGCCGCTCGACGAAGCGGAACTGGATGAAGGTGAAGACCATGATGAGGCCGATGAGGACGAGGCTCTGCGCCGAGGCGCCGGAATAGTTCAGTCCCTCGAAGGCCTCGCTGACGATGCGGTAGACCATCACTTCGGTGGCGTGGTTGGGGCCGCCCTCCGTGGTGGAGGCGACGATGCCGAACGTATCGGCGCCAACGAAACCTTCGGTCATCATGATGACGGTGAGAAAGAACAGGGTCGGGGCCAGCAGCGGCACCTGAATGTCGATGGCGCGGCGAACGGGCCCGGAGCCGTCCATGGCGGCGGCCTCCGTCAGCGAACGCGGCACGGATTGCAGGCCGGCGAACAGGAAGATGAAGGTGTAGCCCGCCCATTTCCAGATGAAGATTACGATGACAAGGATGAGCGCGTGCTCGCCGTATTTTGCAGGGTTCCAGATATCGGGCCACCAGGAATTCAGCGATGCGGCGATGCCGCGTTCCGGCGACAGGATGAAGCGGAAGGCCATGCCGGCGGCGGGACCGGCAATCGCGTAGGGCAGGATATAAAGCACCCGGAAAAAGCCGGAGCCGGGAAGCTGGCGATCGACCGCAAGGGCGAGCACAAGGCCGATGAGGATCGCGAAAAACGGCCCGGCCACCGCAAATATCAGGCTGGTGAGGATCGATTGCCAATAAAGCGGATCGCCGAAGGTTTCGATGAAATTGGCTAAACCGACGAATTCCGCCTGGCCGCCGAAAGGCGGCTCCAGGGTGAATGCCCAGTTCAGCACCGCCGCAACCGGCCAATAGAAGAACAAAAGGATGAGCAGGAACTGCGGCAGGGCGAAGAGCACAGGCAGCCATGTGCTTTTGAAGACGGTACGCTTTTCCATTGGAAACCGGCAGGGTTCGAGAATTCGGCGGCTCTGCCCGAACCATGTCCGGACAGGCCTTTGACGGCGATGAAAGCGGGCTTAGTTCAGCTTGGCGCCTTCATAGGTCTTTTCGAAGCGGCGCAGGCCGGTATTGGCGCGCTCGACGGCCTTGTCGAGTTCAGCCTGGATATCCGCGTTCTGCATGAAGATGGCTTCGAGCGAGGTGGCGACTTCCTTGCGGATCTGCGTGAAACCGCCGAGGCGGATGCCGCGGGTATAGTCGGACGGCGGCGTGAACGTCAGGCTTTCGATGGCCTTTTCGCGGCCCTTATAGGGAGCCTTGTCGTAAAAACCGTTTGCCTTCATGGCGTCGAAGCCGGTCTTGGTGACCGGAATGTAACCGGTGACCGTCGACCACCATTCAACCATATCAGGCTGGGCGATGAAGTTCAGGAATGCGGCCGCACCCTTGTATTCGGCGTCCGGACGACCGGCCATGACCCATAGCGAAGCGCCGCCCACCAGCGAGTTGTGACGCTCCGTGCCCTTCCAGATCGGCAGCATGGCGACGTCCCACTTCACGCCTTCCGGCATGGATTTGCCAACGGTGCCGTGGTTGGCGATGGAGGTCATGAACATCTGGCAGGTCTGGGAGGTGAAGGCCGGCAGGATATCCATGCCGAGCTGCTTGGTCTTGACGACGAACAGCTTCTCGTCCTGCATCTTCTTGAAGAATTTCACATGGTCGACGAACTTGGTCTTGTTGATCGCAAGTTCCGCGTCGAGGCCCTGATAACCATTCGCCCTGGTGGCGATCGGCTGGTTGTGGATGGCGGAAAACTGCTCCATCAGCATCCATGTGTCGAAGTTGAAGGCGAGCGGGCATTCGAAGCCGGCGGCTTTCAGCTTTTTCGAAGCCTCTTCGACCTGTTCCCAGGTGTCGGGCTTGAAAGTGACGCCGGCTTTTTCGAAAGCGTCGACGTTGTAATAGAACATCGCGGTCGAAGAATTATAGGGGAAGGAATTCAGCTCGCCTGCGGCCGTGGCGTAATAATTGGCGATGCCGGGGAAGTAATTGTCCCAGTCGATCTTGTAACCATTGTCAGCCATCAGCTTCTTGGCTGGAACGAAAGCCTTGGACAGCATCATGTCCAGCGTGCCGGCGTCATAAATCTGGGTGATGGCGGGCTGCTTCTTGGCACGATACGCGGCAATGGTGTTCTGCAGGGTGGATTCGTAATCGTTTTGCGAGGTGCAGACGATCTCGAATTCGGTCTGGGATTCGTTGAACTTCTTGCAGGTTTCCTGCACGCGGTCGCCGAGATCGCCGGAAAGACCGTACCAGAATTCGAATTTGGTCTTTTCTGCCTGGGCGGCCGTGGCGCCGAAGGCGGCGGCGATGGCGACGCCGGCCACGAAGGAAGTCAGAGCGGAAGATTTCATGAGTTAGCCCCGTTGATGGAATGATGGCCTGCTCGGCAAGGACCTCATGTCCCCGGCACGTAGCCACGGGCTCTGCTAACAGTCGTATTTAACGGATCGCTTACATTTTGTTGAACGTTTTATGATGACTGGCCGCGCAGTGTATTCTGCGCGGCGAAAAAAGTGCGACAAATGCGGAAAATCGGAATGTAACCTTGTTTATCAAGCGCTTACTGTTTCCGGATTGCGTTGCCACTTCTTGCTGAACAGCTTTTGCCAATCAACCGCGACGTGCGGCCTCGATGGCGGCGACGTCGATTTTCTTCATGTCCATCATCGCGTCGAAGGCGCGTTTGGCCTCCGCGCCGCCGGCGGCCATGGCCTCCATCAGCACGCGCGGCGTGATCTGCCACGAAACGCCCCATCTATCCTTGCACCAGCCGCAGGCGCTTTCCTCACCGCCATTGCCGACGATGGCGTTCCAGTAACGGTCGGTTTCTTCCTGGTCTTCAGTCGATATCTGGAAGGAGAAAGCCTCGCTCTGCTTGAAGACCGGTCCGCCATTGAGGCCGATGCAGGGGATGCCTGCAACGGTGAACTGCACCGTCAGCACGTCTCCCTTCTTACCGGAGGGAAAGTCGCTCGGCGCATGGTGAACACCGGTGACCGCACTATCCGGAAAGGTTTCGGCGTAAAATCTGGCCGCGGCCTCGGCATCCTTGTCGTACCAGATACAGATCGTGTTCTTTTCCATCTGTGTGTTCCTCCCAAGTTGAAATCGCCCTCGTGCCGGCACGTAAATGCGCCGGCAATTGCCGCTTTCCCATTCGGCATAGAATGCGGCCAAGTCTTGAACGTTCCAAAAAAGAACGGCGGCAAGGGAACATCGACAGACACCACTCTGCCACGGTTTCCGCAACCGTAGATGACGAACATCAACTTTATCCTTAAATATTATTTAAGAATATAATAATAATATTCACGAATGATTTTGAATAGAAATCATCCCTTTCTAATGGAGGACTGCGCGTGAGTATTCTTGATCGTGGTGCCAATGCTTTTGCGGTTCTTGCCGCGCTTTCCAAATCCCAGGCCATCATTGAATTCGACCTTTCGGGAAAAATCCTCAACGCCAACGAGAATTTCTGTCGGGCGCTCGGTTACGAGCTTTCGGAAATCCTCGGCAGGCACCACAGCATGTTCGTGGAACCTGCGGTCGTGTCTTCTGAGGACTACAGGGCCTTCTGGTCCAAGCTTTCGGCCGGTCAGTTCGATCAGCGGCAATATAAGCGCATCGGCAAGGGCGGCCGGGAAGTCTGGATCGAGGCGTCCTACAATCCGGTGTTTCGTCGCGGCAAGCCGGTGAAAGTGGTCAAGATCGCCACCGATATTACCGACCGCAAACTGAAGGCGGCGGAAGACGCGGGCAAGATCGACGCCCTGTCTCGGGCGCAAGCCATCATTGAATTCTCCCCGAACGGCGAGGTTTTGACCGCAAACGAGAATTTTCTGGCCGCGCTCGGTTATTCGCTGGCGGAGGTGCAGGGCAGGCACCATTCCATGTTCTGCGAACCGGCCTATACGCAGTCGCCGCAATATAAGCAGTTCTGGGAAAGGCTGGCCGGCGGCGATCTCGTGGCGGACGAGTTCATGCGGCTTGGCAAGGGCGGCCGCAAGGTCTTCATTCAGGCGTCCTATAACCCGATCTTCGATCTCAACGGCAAGGTGTTCAAGGTCGTCAAATTCGCGACTGACGTGACCGGCCGCGTCGAGAATGTCGAAAAGCTGGCGCAGTGCCTCACCGATCTGGCCGAGGGCGATCTTGCCCAGAACATCGACAAGCCCTTCATCCCCTCGCTTGATAGATTGCGCACGGATTTCAACGCGGCTTCGGAAAAGCTGAAAAGGGCCATGACGCTGGTGTCTGAAAATGCAGGCGCCATTTCTTCCGGTTCCAACGAGATCAGGTCCGCTGCCGACGATCTCGCCAGACGCACGGAGCAGCAGGCCGCCTCCATCGAAGAAACGGCAGCTGCACTGGAGGAAATCACCACCGCCGTCAACGATTCCAGCCGCCGCGCCGAAGAGGCTGGCAAGATCGTTGCCCGCGCCCGTGACCACGCGGAACATTCGGGCCAGGTGGTGCGCGATGCGATCGGCGCCATGGACCAGATCGAAAAATCATCGCGTGAAATCTCCAATATTATCGGCGTGATCGACGAAATCGCCTTCCAGACCAATCTTCTGGCATTGAATGCAGGCGTTGAAGCCGCCCGTGCCGGTGAGGCGGGCAAGGGTTTTGCCGTGGTTGCGCAGGAGGTTCGCGAACTCGCGCAGCGTTCGGCAACGGCTGCCAAGGAAATCAAGAGCCTGATCAATGCCTCCGGGGCGCAGGTGGAGAACGGTGTCGGCCTTGTCACCAGGGCCGGCTCGGCCCTGCAGGAGATCGCCGAGCAGGTGCGTGACATCAACACCAATGTCGTCGCGATTGTCGATGCCGCGCGCGAACAGTCCACGGCGCTTGCGGAAATCAATCAGGCTGTCAACACTGTGGATCAGGGCACCCAGCAGAACGCCGCCATGGTCGAGGAGCAGACAGCCGCAAGCCACAGCCTTGCGCGGGAAGCGGCGGCCCTGTTCGAACTTCTCGGGCAATTCCGGTTCGATGACACTCCGCGCTCCTCCGCCTCTGCGCGCAGCGGCTTCGAGCAGCAATCTGCGCCGGCGAGCTCGCATCGCAGCGCATCCCGCCCGCTTGCAGCGCGCGGTTCCGCCGCGGTTGCCGTCAAGCATGAGGAGTGGCAGGACTTTTAGAGTGAGGCCTCGGCAAGCCGAGCCAATCACGCCCACGTCATCCTCGGGCTTGTCCCGAGGATCTGCAACGTATCGATTTTATTCGACGTGATTAGATCCTCGGCACAGGGCCGAGGATGACGTCGAGAGAAAGTTGACCCTCCATTATTGACTTAAAAGGGGTTGCCCGCCGTCCTCGCCCCATCCGATCACGCCAGTCCATTGGATGTTCGATACGTGATGACAAGCCGGAAAGCTGGGCATATCTTCCGGATTGGCCGATAATCGGCACATCGTGTCTGGAGTTTTCGGGGACTTTCGCTTGGCAGGGATATCGACAAGCCGCATGGCTCTTGCCCTGTGTCTGCTGACCGCAGCCTTTGGGGCGGCGCAAGCCGAAGAGCCCGCCAGGGAAAAAACCGCCTGCGCTTATACCCATGATGTCGCGCCGGATTTGTGCATCAATGCCGACAGTTACAATAACGATCTTTGCCATGCCATTGAGGTTCTCGCCGTCCGCCATGCCGTTCCGCCGGATTATTTCGCCCGGCTGATCTGGCGAGAAAGCCTGTTCCGGGCGAGTGCGGTCAGCCCGAAGGGGGCGGAGGGCATTGCCCAGTTCATGCCGGGAACGGCGCGGTTGCGCGGTCTCGAAGACAGTTTCAACATCATCGCCGCGCTTGAGGCATCTTCCCGATATCTCTCCGAATTGAACGTGCAGTTCGGCAATTTCGGCCTTGCCGCCGCAGCTTACAATGCGGGGGAGGCGGGCTTGCGGAACTTCATCGCCAACGGCCGCCTGCCCACCGAAACCCGCGATTATGTGTTCGCGATCACCGGTTATCCTGTGGAGACATGGAAGGACAATCCGCCGGAAAAGGCTGCGCCGGCGCTGGATGACAACCGTTCCTTTCTCGATGCCTGCGTGCGTCTCGCCGACACCCGCACCATGAAAGATCCCGTTCTCATTGCATCGGCCGACTGGGCGCCCTGGGGCGTGCAGCTTGCGGCGCATTATAATCCGGCCGTGGCGAACCGGCTTTTCACCCGGGCGATCCTGCAGCTTTCGGAGCCGCTGAATGCCGAGCGGGCTTTGATCGTGCGGCAGCGGGGCGGCAATTTCGGTTCGCGGCCGCGTTATGCCGCCCGCATCGGCCGGGAAACCAGAGCTGAAGCCAACGCGCTTTGTGGCGATATCCGGCGCGCGGGCGTTCCCTGCACCGTGTTCCGCAACAGGTAAAAACTGCGCGCGCCGGACCGGTAAATCGGCTTCCCGCGAAGGGGCTGATCATAACAAGTTGATCGGCTTCAGACCTATGCCGGCTTCAGCACCAGGACGACCGAGATCATCGGCAATTGCGGCAATTGCGCGGATAGTCTCAATCGTCCGGCGTCGTGAGGCGGGCCGTTATAGCCGTCCCGGTCGCCAGATATCTCAAAGCGAAATCGCGACTGTCTGCCTATCCCGTTTCTGTGGATGAGGCTCAGTGCGGTTGTTACTGTGAGCCCGTGCGCATATGTTGGAATACTCAATCTTGGTTTCCGGGCAAGGCGGACAGGCGCACTATGACCTCCCAGTTGGATTTTTTCTCTCCCGCGGCAGCGCGGCTTCCGCAGGCTGAAAGAGGGCGAAAAGCGGGTGGTCGCGAAACGACCCAAAAGACCGCTACGGACGATGAGGCCCTTGCCGCTTATCTTGAATCCACCGGCAATTATCGTGTCCTGCGCCGGTTGCAGCCGCGCGCGGTCATCGATCGGCCAAGGCCGGAATTCGCCCGTCAGGGCGTGATCCTCGATACGGAAACGACAGGCCTCGACCATCGGACCGACGAGATCATCGAAATCGGCGTCATCACCTTCACATTCGACGATAACGGCACAATCGGCGATGTCACCGGCATCTATGGCGGGTTGCGGCAGCCTGGTATCGCCATTCCCGAAGAAATCACCCGCCTGACCGGGATCACCGACGAGATGGTGGCGGGGCAGTCGATAGACATGGGCCGGCTGACCTCCCTCATTGCCCATGCCGATCTGATCATCGCCCACAATGCCGGTTTCGACCGCCCCTTTTGCGAGGCCTTCTCGCCGATCTTCCGCGACAAGGCATGGGCCTGCTCCGTTTCGGAAATTGACTGGCGCGCGCGTGGTTTCGAAGGCAACAAACTCGGTTATCTGATCGGGCAATCCGGCTATTTCCACGACGGCCATCGTGCGGTGGACGATTGTTTCGCCCTGCTGGAAGTGCTGGAGCAGACGCGCCCTGGCCAGAGTAGAACGCCGTTTGCAGAACTCCATGAGGCGAGCCTGCGCTCAAGGGTGCGCCTCTACGCGGAAAACAGCCCGTTCGACATGAAGGATCATCTGAAAAAACGGGGCTATCGCTGGTCCGACGGTTCCGATGGACGGCCGAAATCCTGGTGGGTCGAACTGCCGGAGGAAAAGCTCGAAGAGGAACTGCATTTCCTGCGGACCGAAATTTACCGCTGGGATGCCGATCCCACGGTCAAATATCTCACCGCTTTCGACCGGTTCAAGGCCGGGTGAAGCGCGGGGCGTTTCGGATTTTTGGATTGCATACAATTTCTGCAATGAATCGAAAACAATCGACGTAAAATTGGGCAAGTCCGGGCAAAGCTTTCCGGACCGCAGAAGAATATCATTTTACATCAATGGCTAAGCCGATTGGCACGCCTCCTGCATGACAAAGACGTCGCAGGAGAGTGTTTATGAGCAAAGCCGCAGCAATCGACATCGCGTCCGTATCCAAGATTTACGGCAACACCACCGCCGTGCATGCGATAAGCCTCAAAATACCGGCCGGGAGCTATTGCTGCCTGCTTGGGCCGTCGGGCTGCGGCAAGACCTCGACGCTCAGAATGATCGCCGGCCACGAAAGCATCTCCAGCGGTGACATCAGGCTCGGCAATGCGGTCGTCACCGATCTGCCGCCCGCCCGGCGCGGTACGGCCATGATGTTCCAGTCCTACGCGCTGTTTCCGCATCTCGATCTCGTCGACAATGTCGCTTTCAGCCTCAAGATGAAGGGTGTGGACAAGGAAACCCGACGGGCCAAGGCGCTCGATATGCTGCGGCTGATGCAGCTCGAACCCTATGCCAGCCGCCGTCCGGCCCAGCTTTCCGGCGGGCAGCAGCAGCGGGTGGCGCTGGCGCGTGCGTTGATTACCGATCCCGAGGCGCTGCTTCTGGACGAGCCGCTTTCGGCGCTGGACCCGTTCCTCAAGATCCGTATGCGCGCCGAGCTGAAGAAACTGCAGACCTCGCTCGGCATCACCTTCGTGCATGTCACCCACAGCCAGGAAGAGGCCATGGCGCTTGCCGATATCGTCGTCGTCATGAATGACGGCCGCATCGAACAGGCGGCCACGCCGCGCGAGGTGTTCGAGCGTCCGGCCACCGCCTTCGTCGCCCGCTTCATGGGCGACCACAACGTCATTTCCGGGCGCTACCGGGAAAAATCGGGAGACCTCGTCACGCTCGAAGTGGCGGGCGGCGGTACTTTCACGGCAGGCGGCGTCGCCCCGGATGAGGGCGCGGTCGATATCGCCGTGCGCACCGACCGCGTGCGCGTGGGTGAGGCGCAACAGCCGGGCCTCGGTTTCACCGGCATCGTCTCGAACGTCGAATATCGCGGCGCAAGCGTGAAGATCGCCGTGACCGGCGCAGGCATCGAGGATTTCAACGTCATCCTTAGCGATGCCGCCTTCTTCGAAAATCCGGTCAGGACCGGCGACGCCATACCGCTTTCATGGAATGCGGCCGATGCCATCGTGCTCGGCCGGGTAGAGAAGTGACCCCAAAAATAACCAGAGGAGAACTTTGAAATGACCGATACCACCAACAGCAAGAAGGGCCTGTCCCGCCGCGGCCTCCTGAAGGCGGGCGCGGCCGCCACGGGTGCGGCGATCGGCTCCGGCCTCATCACCGGCTTTCCGACCATCTGGGCACAGAACCCGATTACTATCCGCCAGTTCGGCACCGGCGTCTCCAACCTCAATGCCATTGCCGAGAAGTGCAAGGCAGACCTCGGCATCACGCTCGAAATGACGGCGACGGATTCCGACGCCGCCGCCCAGCGCGCCGTCACCCAGCCGAACTCCTACGATATCGCCGATATCGAATACTGGATCCTCAAGAAGGTCTATCCGGCCGGCGTCATTCAGCCGATGGAAATCAAGAAGCTGAAATATTACGACAAGATCGTGCCGCTGTTCAAAAACGGCAAGCTGAAGCCGGACAGCGTGGTCGCGCAGGGTACCGCGCCGCACACGGTCGGTTTCGTTGAAAAGCCCGGCGACAAGACATTCGCGAAGGGCGAGACCGATTATTTCACCATGGTTCCCACCATCTACAATGCCGATACGCTCGGCATCCGTCCCGATCTTGTCGGTCGCGATATCACCAGCTGGGCCGATATCATGGACCCGAAGTTCAAGGGCAAGACCTCCATTCTCAACATCCCCTCCATCGGCATCATGGATGCGGCGATGATTATGGAAGCCATGGGCAACATCAAATATGCCGACAAGGGCAACATGACCAAGGAAGAGATCGACAAGACCATCGATTTCCTCATCAAGGCCAAGAAGGACGGCCAGTTCCGCGCCTTCTGGAAGAGCTTCGATGAAAGCGTCAACCTCATGGCCTCGGGCGAAGTCATCATCCAGTCCATGTGGTCGCCGGCCGTTGCCGCCGTCCGCTCCAAGGGTATCGCCTGCAAATACCAGCCGCTGAAGGAGGGCTATCGTTCCTGGGGCGGAGGTCTGGGTCTCGCCAAGCACCTGTCCGGCGCGAAGCTCGACGCAGCCTATGAATATATCAACTGGTACACCTCCGGCTGGGTCGGCGCTTATCTCAACCGCCAGGGTTATTACTCCGCCGCCATGGAAACGGCCAAGGAGCACATGACCGCCGACGAGTGGGGTTACTGGGTCGAAGGCAAGCCGGCTGAGGGCGACATCATCGCGCCCGACGGCAAGGTCATGGAAAAGGCCGGTGCCGTTCGCGACGGCGGCTCTTTCGAGGAGCGCATGGGCAAGGTGGCGTGCTGGAACTCCGTCATGGATGAAGACCGCTACATGGTCCGCCGCTGGAACGAGTTTATCGCTGCCTAGTACCCGAAACAGACAAGATCGGTGGCGTTGGCCGCCGGTCTTGACAGCAACAGAGCCTCTAAACGCGACGTCATCCTCGGGCTTGACCCGAGGATCTAACGACCCACCACATCAAACGTGGTTGGATCCTCGGGACAAGCCCGAGGATGACGTCGCGTTTGAAGAGAACTTTGCCTGACACACTACCCGGTGCGAAAGCCGCCGGTACTTCTGCAAATACAGCGAAAGGCTTCACAATGGTGACGGTCAGACTCATTGGCGTCAGTGAAAAAAAGGACAAGCCGCCCCGCAGCTTTGCCCTGCCGCAGAAGCTTGTGTCCTATATTCAGTCCCTGCCACTTTTGCTGATCCTCGGCTTTTTCCTGGCTCTGCCGATCCTGATGATCGCCATCGTCAGCTTCTGGGACTACGACTTCGCCCAGATGTATCCCGATTTCGTCACCTTCAATTATAGCGAAACGTTAGGGTCCTGGGTCACCTGGCAGACCTATCTCAATACCCTGAAATATGCCGCCATGGTCTGGGCGATCACGCTTTTCTGCGGTTTCTGGGTGGCGTACTTCCTTGCGTTCCACATTCGCACCACCACCATGCAGATGGTGTTGTTCCTTGTCTGCACCGTGCCGTTCCTGACTTCGAACATCATCCGCATGATTTCATGGATTCCCGTTCTCGGGCGAAACGGTCTTGTTAACAGCGCATTGGTGGGTTCCGGCATCATTCCCGAGCCGATCGAATGGCTGCTTTATTCGGATTTCGCCGTGGTGCTGGCCATGGTGCATCTTTATACGCTGTTCATGGTCACGCCGATTTTCAACACGCTGATGCGTATCGATAAATCGCTGATCGAGGCGGCGCGTGATGCGGGCGCCACGGGATGGCAGACGCTCACCAACGTCATCATTCCTCTTGCCAAGCCCGGTATGGCCATCGGCAGCATCTTCGTCGTCACCCTGGTCATGGCGGATTTCTCGACGGTTCAAGTCATGTCCGGCGGCCAGAGCGCCTCGGTGGCGCTGATGATGAAGAACCAGATGTCGCTGCTGCAATATCCGGCTGCTGCGGCGAACGCCGTCATCCTGCTCATCCTCGTTCTTCTGATGGTCGCGGGCATTCTGCGCATCGTAGATATCCGCAAGGAGCTTTGATCCCATGCATCAGGAAAAACGCGGCCGCGAATTCTACATCCTCGCCTTCTTTTTCGTCCTCTTCGTGCTGTTTCTCTACGGCCCGCTGTCGGCCATCCTCATCCTCGCCTTTCAGGGGCCGAATGGCGGCCTGACTTTCCCGCTGAACGGCGTTTCGCTGCACTGGTTCGGCAATCTCTTCGAACAGCAGGCTGTCGGAGATTTCGGCGGCTCCTTCCGGCGCTCATTCGCACTTGGCCTGATGGTCATGGCCGTTACCGTGCTGGTCTCGCTGCTGGCGGGCCTTGCCTTCCGGCGCAAATTCATCGGCGCGACGCCGCTATTTTATCTGTCGGTCGCAAGCCTCGTGGTGCCGTCGATCATCATATCGCTCGGCATCGGTGTTCTATTCCAGCAGCTTGGGCTGGAACCTTCATGGTATACATCAGCTTTCGGCGCGCATCTCACCTGGACGCTGCCCTTCGGCGTTCTCATCATGCTCGCCGTCTTCAACCGGTTTTCGCCGTCCTATGAGGAAGCGGCCCGGGATCTCGGCGCTTCCTCCTGGCAGACCTTCGCCCATGTGGTGCTGCCGATGATCGCGCCGAGCCTGATCGGCGTCGGCCTTTTCGGCTTCACGCTTTCTTATGACGAGTTCGCCCGCACATTGATGACGTCAGGCACTTACAACACGCTGCCGCTGGAAATCTACGGCATGACCACCAATGTCACAACGCCGGTGCTTTACGCGCTCGGTGCTGTCACAACCCTGTTTTCTTTCCTGGTGATCGCGGCCACGCTCGGCCTGATCGTCACGCTCAATCGCCGCCGTTCACGCGGATAAAGTAACGTCAAATGCGCATTCTCGTCATCAATCCCAACACCACGCAATCCATGACCGCGACCATTGCCGACGCCGCGATGCGTATAGCCGGCCGCGATACGGACATATTGGCCGTCACCTCCTCCATGGGGCCTGTCTCCATCGAAGGTTATTACGACGAGGTTTTCGCCGTGCCCGGCCTTTTGCTGGAGCTGGCAAAGGCGCCGACGCTTGGAGCCGACGCCGCGATCATCGCCTGTTTCGACGATACCGGGCTCGATGCGGCCCGCGCGCTCGCCGATATTCCGGTTATCGGCATCTGCGAGGCGGCGGTCTCCGCTACCGCCTTCATCGCGCAGAAATTCACCATCGTTACGACGATGGAGCGCTCGCGGCTGCCGCTGGAACATCTCGTCCATCGTTATGGCATGTCCGCCCGCTGCAATGTGCGCGCCGCCGATATTCCTGTCCTGTCGCTGGAAGATCCCGCCTCGAACGCCCGTGAAAGGCTGCGCGCGGAAATCGCGCTGGCCCTGAAAGAGGACAGGGCGGAGGCGATCGTGCTCGGCTGCGCCGGCATGGCGGATCTTGCCGCCGAACTCCGCGATGAGTTCGGCGTGCCGGTTGTCGATGGCGTTGCGGCGGCCGTCAAGCAGGCGGAATCGCTGGTGTCCATGGGGTTGTCCACCGCCAAGCGCGGCGCTTATGCCACGCCGCTCGCCAAGCCCTATCGCGGCTTGCTGGAGGCATTCCAGCCGGACAGGCTTTCGGGGGCATCCGCGGACAGTGGAGACGTTCTCACTGCCTCCGTCCATAAAACGACGAAGGCGAGCTGATAGGCCAGATCGCGCTGGACGTTCTGCAATGCCAGGTCGCTCAGAACTATTCTGGGTCCGTTTCTTTTCAAGATTTTCAACCGTTCGGCCCTGGCGAGTATGGCCGTGACATGAGCGCGGCTGACCCCATAGGCGCGCGCCGTCGCCTTGCGGGAGAACACGCAACCTGTTGCATCGCACGCGTCCGCTTTCGCGGCGGACAGCAGGTCCAGCAAGATCAGGAAACCCGGCGCATGCCCAAGAAACATCCGTACTTCCTCTGAGAGAAAAGGCAAATCCTGCGCGTGCCGCACAAGCCAGCTCACACCGTCGACAAGCACGCCGGTTCCGATGGCTTCCTCCGCAGGCGTTTCCGTTGCCGGGAGGGTTTGCCACGGCGAGGCCGCGACGCGATAGGTGCTTGCAAGCGTCTCGATGGCCGAAATAATCCAGCCGTTTAGCGACCATGGCCGCTCGCGGTTATCGTCGCCGGGCGGGTGACGCTGCGCGGTATTTTCCAGCTCCAGCCAGTCGATCAACGCCCGTGTCCTGCGGCTGGAAGCCCAGCCGCGCGGAACGACGACTGCCTGCACCGCCGCCAGCGTAAATTGCCCGCCATGGACCGATGCGATGCCCACCGCGCACATGACAGTGGCGAATGCGCCGAAATCTCCAAGCGCGCGGACGAGGCGCTGCTCCTTTTTGAAGGCGGTCGATATGTGGCTGCAAAGATGGGCGACGGCATCACCGAAGGCATCGTCGTTCAGGATTCGGTTCGCAAGTAAGCCCAGCCTCTCTCGAAGCATGTCCGGCCGAGGTCGGGCGAAGTCCCTTTTCGGGTGCGTCTTTGAAGTTGGGGCGCCTGCTTTTCCGGATACCTTTCTCCCGTGGTTTTTTGTTATTCGCTACTTTATGGCGAATTCGAAAGCGTGAGTTCTGTTCGCTGACAACGGCCGCTTGGGGCAGGGGTGACAGCCGAAAGGTTCCGCTCCGGAAGATGCGTGCATTTTGTTGCACTCCCCCGAGGCTCTGTTGCGGGGTATTAAGAAATACTCTCATAAATTGAATGTTAAGGAGCGCGTTAAAATGTGTTCCCTTTTGAGACGGTTTGCGAGAGTGACGCTGAAAATGAAGTTATCGACTGTTTTTATTGCATAAATTAGT
Organism: Agrobacterium sp. ST15.13.013; assembly: GCF_027956525.1. Classification (NCBI taxonomy): domain Bacteria; kingdom Pseudomonadati; phylum Pseudomonadota; class Alphaproteobacteria; order Hyphomicrobiales; family Rhizobiaceae; genus Agrobacterium; species Agrobacterium sp. ST15.13.013. The sequence goes on along the minus strand of NZ_JAQKGP010000005.1, from coordinate 15,871 downwards.
GAAGTCGTGGATGCGAAATCTTTTGTCTATTTGCCATGAATACAATCTTTGATGGTTGTTTTTTAGGCATTGACGACATCGTAAAAGATGCATCCGAAACCACATGACACCCGAATGTTACTGCCAGGTCTCTGGCGCGTTCGGCAGCGATGCCTGGCGGCGCGTAGAGCCCTTCATGCCCTTTATTCATCCCCGATTCTTCAGAGGAGGTTGAAATGATTCAACTTAAGCATGTTGTTTTTGCAGGCCTTGCGGCCTTCGCAATGAATTTCGATATCCCGTCCATGGGCCAGCCGACCCTTGCGAACGCGGCCACCCTCACCGCCGAGCAGACGGCGGCTTTCCAGTCGAAACTGGAACAGGCGGAAGCGAGCCGCGAGCTGCTCGGCCGTCGATCCGCGTGCCTGATGGAACATCTGACGGCGCAACAGCAGCTCAGCGCTGACCGCGAGAAGGCGCTGGGGCAGGCCATGTACCTGCAGATCGAACTGGAGCGGCAGGTGGTGCAGTCCGAAACCAGCGTGAAGGGCTACGAGGAGCTGGTCCAGTCCGAGAGCGAGAACGTCAGGGCGCGTCAGGCCACCTTCGAAAAAGCCCGGAAGGAAATGGACGAGCAGGCCAAGCGAGTAAAAATATGCAGCGGCGTCCTCTTCTTCCTGCCGGGAATTTGCCAGGCCGGCGACGCGGCGGTCAAGGCGCTGGGCTGGATGAATGATGCGGAGAGGGAATACCGGACCGCGCGGCCGCGTCTGGACAATGCCCGGGCGGCTCTTGAAGGCGTTCGCAACCAGCTCGAAAACAATCGCCGCCAGCTTGCGGCGGCACAGCAGAGCCACGCGGAAAACCAGAAAGCGGTGAAAACTCTGGAAGAGCAGATCACCAGGCTCAAGGCGGCGATCTCCACCATCAACGTCAAGGTTCAGGACTTCAACATTCAGGTCGCCAACTTCACCAGCGCTCTGAAGGAAGCGAGCGAGGTCAATCCTGACGACGCGAAAATACGTCAGGTTACGCGGCTGTCGACCGAGATCGACGGCCTGACCAAAGACGTGCCGCAGTTCATTTCCTCCACCGAGGCCGGGCTGCCTGACGACGCGAAGAAACAATGCGGATCGTGAACGATCACCCCCAATGACTCTCCGCAACCACCCATCAACAGGAGCATGAAAATGAACAATGTCGTGACTTTCGAGAGCCGGACCGCCCAGATCAACGGCGCAATCGACGCCGGCGTCGATGCGATCGTTTCGCAACCGAATTTCAGCCTTCCCAAGTCTGATACGGCGCTTGTCCGGTCCTATGTCGATAAAATCCAGGGAACCTATGATGTCGAGCGCGCCAAGCGCGACACCGACAATGCGATCGATCTGCTTTACATCGCCTATAACACCACGCCGCAGGAAAACGGCGATATTCGCGTCCGCATCAGCGCTATCATGAACAGGCTGATCACGTCGCAGCAGAAAAGCGAAATAGTCATGAAGAACGCGATGGCGGCGGCGACCCGTATCGGCCTGTCCATCGCCGATCTTTTCCCGGACTGGCTCGATGTCAGGGAAGAAAACGATCAGGCCGAAATCAAGGCATTCGTCTCCAACGATCTGATAAAGCTCGCAACGGGCATCCGGGATAGGGCGCTCAGCGTTCGAGACGAGCTTCTGGCCCTTGCTGCGACCTACGACGCCATCATCAGGGACACGGCGCAAACCACGGATATGAGCGAAACGGCCTTGAGCAAACGCCTCGCCGATAAAGCGGTGATGGAACGGGAAATCCGGGAGGCGGACGCACGACGGGAACAGCTTGAATCGCTTGTCAACGATCTCAAGGAACAGGTTGCGGCATTCGAAAAGAAGGCCCGGGAATATGAGCAGCGGGCCAATACGGCCGAGCAGCGTGCTTTTGTCATGTCGATTGTCCGGGTCGGCGCGCAGATGATTTCAAGCGCAATTCCCGCCATTGCCATGGTGGCAGGCGGTCCCGCCTCCATGCTGGCCTCGTCGGTTGGCGGCGCACTTTCAGGACAATCCAAGGCCGGACAGGATGCGGACGGGCAGGGCCAGGGTGGCGGCTCCCGCACCCCGTCAGGCGGCGGAAGCAAGGCCGATGCGGCCGCCAAGCAGAGCGAGCTTTCCGAAAAGAAAGCCGAGCTTCGCAAGAGCGAGGAAAAACGCGACGCTCTGAAGGGAGATGTCAAGTCGCTCGAGGACGCCAAGGCGAAGCTTGCGGACGACGCGGAAAGCGCCGACCCCAAATCGAGCAAGGCCATCGAGCTTGCCGAACTCGATAAACGTCTGGCTGCACGCGCCGCGGAACTCAAGGCGCAGGAAGAAAAGATCGCCGCTCAGCAAACGGTTGTTTCCAGTCTGCAGGCCTCGCTCGATGCTTTGGACAAGGGGCTGGGCAAGCTTTCCGAAGAGCAGCAGCAGCAGGCTGCCAGCCTGCGCGAAATCCAGATGCAGATGATCGACAAGGCGGAGGCCTATGAGAAGGAGCGCCGTACCCAGGCGGCAGAACTCATCAGGATCAACGCCCTCCTGAAGGGAAAGCAGGCAGAGGATGACAAGATCAAGCTTGCGGTGCAATCGCTCAATGTCAGCATTTCGGCGCTGAAACGCATGAAGGAAATCGTTGAAGAAATCGCCTTCTTCTTCAAGGGCTTCGCCGATTTCATGCAAGCGGTCGCAGATGATGCCCAGCATCAGATCACCGGCATTGAAAATGTCGCCGGGCAGGAGACGCTGCGAAAGAACCGCTTCGCGCAGCTCATCCGCTCCGTCGACGAGTTCTTCGTCAGGCAAACCGCCCAGTGGCACGCGGTGGTGATCGTCTCCGACCGCTTCAACCGCAGCTTTGCCGAAGGATGGTCGAAGCTGAACAAGTTGCAGGGCGGATATATCAAAAGTGACGATCTGCCGGCCTATCTGGCGGGTGTCGCGGAGAAGCTCTCGGCCATCGTCGCCGAACGCGAGGCCGCCGCGGACGCAAAAATCGCGTCGCTGCAAGCCTATCGTCAGGATCTGAGCAAGACCGCCTGATCCCCTGAGACCCTGCCGTTCCTTTTCCGGCTCGGCAGAAACCCATCCATGATCTCAGCCGGAATCGTCCCCCTCGGGCATGGGATCATGGGCAATGTCCTGCCGGCGCAGATGCCGGCAGGACGGCCGCCGAAACTTCGACATTCACCAAATCAACGACAGGCATCCGGCCGCCATCGAAGCGTTCCATGCCACGTCATTTTCAGAAAGGAGAAGACCATGCCTACAGTCAATAACCCTCCCGTTTTGGTGCCTCAGGACACCCCCGCCTGGTGCTTTGCCGCCGTCGAGCAGATGGTGCGGGCCTATTACGGGCTTCCCGCCGCCACCCAATACGAGATTGCAAGGCGCAACACCGAGGCGCTTGCGAGCGTCGATCCGCAGGTTCAGGAGCGCTGGGAGCTGGCGCAGGTTCTGGATCAATCCGCCGGCATCGATGAGCAGGGCGGTGCCAATGCAAACAGCAATGTCGTCAAGCTGGTTTCCAGCCAGTGGAACGCCTTCGATCACACCACGACGGGCGGCCACTTCGTCAATGGCCTGACAGCCGATACCGTCAGACACGAGATCGATAACAACCGCGTCTTCGTGATCGGAACGGAATACCACTATTACCTCGTCTACGGCTACACCGTGAACGGCAAGAATCTCGAACTTCATATTCTCGATCCATGGCCGGCAGGGCGAGGCGGCGCCAGAACCCGCATCGGCCTGCAGGAATTTCTGGCAATGCCGGCCCGCGTCGCCATCGCCTTCGGTTAGGCCGGCAAGCCGACCGCATTTCCCTCGATTGCCGGAGATATCCGGCGCCCCAATAACACAAAATCCCACCATGCGCTCCTGCACGTCGACGTCCGGGAACAGGTGGCCCATGTCCAAAAAGGAGATACACATGCCAATTCTCAGCAATTTCGTCGTCAAGCATATTCGGCCCTTCGGCGAAGCGGGCTATGATACTTTCAGCAACAATGCGCAGACCATCGAATTCTTCTCAAGCCTTGGGCTCGGTACAGGGGATATCGCCAATATCTTCGCCGCATGGCGCCTGGCGGCCCTGGCCGATCCCGTCGGCGAGAGCAATCTTCTCGTTGCGGCAGCGAATGCGCTGGCGCAGGCGCGATGGGAATATCTCTATGAGACGCAGATGAGCACGGTGCTTTTTCTCGACGATGTCCAGCTCGAATCCCTCAGCCATCTCGAGCCCGGGGCGAACCGCAACTTTTCGTGGCGATCCCCGACCCCCATCGCCGCCGCGGTGACTATTCATAACGGCAGCAACCGGCATCACATCATCTGGGATGCGACGGGCTTTTCCGGCGGCACCGATGAAAATGGCTGGATTTCGCACTTCACCGCATTGTTGCCCACCGAGCGATAGGCCCTTCGCCGGATAATCGCCAAACGACGCCGGAACGTTATCGCAACGTTCCGGCGTCAACGCCGTCAGTCCCTTCATATGCCTGTCATAATGTTATCTGATACCGAAACCGTTTTGAGGCTGATATGTGTTGACGACTAGCCGTTGCACGCAGGGAGTTCTTTGGTGAAATCGTCAACGCGAAGCATAGAGACCGAAGTGCACGGCCAGACACACGGCACGCCCGGCGAGGTTTTCGCGGCATTCCTGAAGCTCGGCGTTACCTCCTTCGGCGGCCCCATCGCCCATCTCGGTTACTTTCGCGATGAGCTCGTCGTGCGGCGCAAATGGATCGACGAGGCCGGTTATGCCGATCTCGTGGCGCTCTGCCAGTTTCTTCCCGGTCCTGCCTCCAGCCAGGTGGGGTTTGCGCTCGGGCTGCTGCGGGCAGGTCCGCTCGGTGCGCTGGCGGCCTGGACGGGTTTTACCCTGCCATCCGCCATTTTTCTGTTTTTCTTCGCCATGGTCGCCGCCTCCATCGAAGGGCCGGTCGGCGCCGGCCTCCTGCATGGGCTGAAAATCGTCGCCGTTGCCGTCGTGGCGCAGGCGGTCTGGGGCATGGCAAAAAGCCTTGCGCCGGATCGTGAGCGGGCCAGCATCGCGCTTGCCGGCATCGTCTGCGTCGTGTTTGTCGCCGGCGCCTTCGGGCAGATCCTGGCGCTTGCCGTCGGCGCGCTCGCCGGGCTTGTCTTCTGTCGTGCCGATGCCGCGCGTCAGGCCACCCATCTCGCCTTCCGGGTGCCGAAAAGTGCGGGATACATTGCGCTCGCCACCTTTGCCCTGCTTCTTGGCCTCCTGCCGCTCTTTGCGGCCGTCGCGGCTTCACAAGGCCTCTCCTTGTTCGATGCCTTTTATCGCGCCGGCGCGCTGGTTTTCGGCGGCGGCCATGTGGTGCTGCCGCTGCTGCAATCGGAAGTCGTCGCCACGGGCTGGGTTACGGAAAATGCCTTCATCGCCGGTTATGGCGCAACCCAGGCCGTGCCCGGTCCGCTCTTCACCTTCGCTGCCTATCTCGGTGCGGTGGTGGGGTCGCAGCCCAACGGTGTTACAGGCGCGGCGATCGCCCTTGTTGCGATCTTCCTGCCCGGCATGTTGCTGCTCGTCGGCGCGCTGCCCTTCTGGGAAGGGTTCCGCAAACACCTTCTGGCGCAGGCCGCCATGCGCGGCGCAAATGCCGCCGTCGTCGGCATTCTCGGTGCGGCACTTTACGATCCGGTGTGGACAAGCGCGATCTTCACGCCGAAGGATTTTACCCTTGCGCTCACCGGCTTCATCCTGCTGACGGTGTGGAAAACGCCGCCATGGGCCGTGGTCCTGCTCTGCGCGTCAGGCGGCGTTCTGCTTGCCTTAATGTGATAGGGCCGATCACGCAGCACTGATGGTCTCGAACAGCCAGTCGGTAAAGGCCTGCATGGCCGGTGTCGGCGGTTTCGATTGCAGTCGGGTCAGCCAATAGCTTCCAAGCGAGATGGTGACGGGGAAGGGTTGCATGATCGCGCCGGAGGCCAGATGCCGCGAAAACATCGATGGCGGCGCCAGCGCCACGCCCAGCCCCTGAAGCGCGGCCTCCATCATGCCCAGAGACGTGTCGAAGACGATACCGGCATTCACCTGTGCCGCAGGTATGACGCCGGCCGCCGCAAACCAGTTGCTCCATTCATCTGCTCGGTAGCTGCGCAACAGCGTCGCTTCCATCAGATCGGCCGGCTTTTTCAGTGTCTCCGCCAGTTTCGGCGTGCAAAGCGGTGAAAGTGGCGCCTCGAACAATCGGAAGGCATCCGTGCCATGCCAGGAGCCCTGGCCGAAACGAATGGCAAAATCCAGCCCTTCAGCCGCCATATCAACCCGGTTATTATTGGTGGAAACCCTGACATCGATGAAGGGATGCTGCTTTTGAAACGCCTTCAGCCGGGGCAGCAGCCAGCCCACGGCAAAGGTTCCCACAACACCCAGAAACAGCAATTCGCGCACCTGCCCGGCCTCGATCCGGTCAAGCGTCGTCGCCATCTGGTCGAAGGAGCTGGTTACCGTCGGCAGCAGGGCCTCGCCTTCGGCGGTAATCTTCAGGCCGCGCGGAAGCCGCTGAAAAAGCGAAACGCCAAGCCGCTTTTCCAGCCCTTTCACCTGCTGGCTCACAGCCGCCTGCGTCACACACAATTCGATGGCCGCGCGGGTGAAGCTCAGGTGTCGCGCCGATGCCTCAAAAGCCCGTAGGCCGTTCAGGGGGAGAAATTGCCGAACCATTCAAGACCTAGATTTTCTTGTGCCTCCTCCGAGATATCATGATTTGTTCGTGCAATGTAGGCCGGTTAAACGTCTTTCGCTGGGGATGGCAAACACGCCTAAAATCCACTCTAGGTTTTGGAGAACGCGAAAGATGAAACTCAACAGCAGACATGTCGCACTGGCGGCCTTGCTCTCGACGAGCCTGTTAACACAGGCTTTTGCCGCCGATGAGGCAAAGCTGAAAGCGATAACGGATGCCGCGATCAAACCGATCATGGAGAAAAACGGCATTCCGGGCCTTGCCGTTGGTATCAGTGTCGATGGTGAAAGCCACATCTTCACCTATGGCGTCATGTCCAAAAGCTCGGGCAAGCCGGTGACGGCGCAGACGCTTTTCGAACTCGGCTCCATTTCCAAAACTTTCACGGTCACCCTCAGCACCTATGCCGAAATGAATGGCCAGCTTTCGCTCTCGAGCAAGGTGGAAAATTATCTTCCCTCCATGAAGGGCAAGCCCTTCGGCGATGTCACGCTTATGCAACTCGGCACCCACACCGCCGGCGGCTTTCCGTTGCAGGTGCCGGATGCCGTCAAGACGGAACAGCAGTTGCTGGCCTATCTCAAGGCCTGGAAACCCTCATACAAGCCAGGAACGCACAGGACCTACGCCAATCCCAGCATCGGAATGCTCGGATACATCACGGCAAAGGCCATGGGCCAAAGCTTCGATGACGCCATGAAAGATACACTCTTCCCCGCTCTGGGCCTGAAGAACACCTTCACCGTGGTGCCCGAGGCAAAGATGGCCGACTACGCGCAGGGCTACAAGCGGACCGGCGAACCCGCCCGCATGACACCGGCCGTCCTCTCCTCGGAGGCCTACGGCGTCAGATCGACAGCGGCAGACATGATCCGCTTCGTCAATGCGAATATGGGACTGGAAAAGCTGGACGGAAAAATCCAGCAGGCGCTCATCAACACCCATACGGGATATTTCGGCGTCGGCGCCATGACGCAGGATATGGTCTGGGAACAATATGCCCATCCCGCGCAGCTGGAGACATTGCGAGAGTTGAATTCCGGCGCCCTGCTCAAGACTGTTCCGGTCTCTGAAATCTCGCCGCCTATGAAACCGCGCCAGGATGTCTTCATCAACAAGACCGGCTCCACCAATGGTTTTGGCGCTTATGTGGCGTTCATACCAAAGCAGAAATTGGGCATCGTCATTCTGGCCAATAAAAACTACCCCAATGAGGAGCGGGTTTCTGCGGCCTATGAAATCCTGACGGCGCTTGAAAAAGCGCAATAACGCCGTCCACCCGATCTTTTACCGGCGCGGGAGCTGATTGTTTCCGCGCCGGAAGCAACAGTGGGAAACAGCCCATAGCCGATGACAGGGACAGGCAATCGCGTTAACGGAGAAAAAGATGCGCCAGCTGCCGATTCGATCTCGGACGGTGGGCGCAAATCATAAAAAGCAAATTTTCTTGCGCGGTTGCGAACTGAAACGGGAAGGCCCCGGGAGGCGCGTGCCGGCTGTTTGCCAGGGGGCGATATGAGCGATACCGGTGGTTACTTTCCGCGCTGGAGACTGAAAACAGAAGGACGCATCCTGCCCGATGAGCGTCTGCCTGCGGGCCAGACCGCGGTGCTTGGTCTTCAGCATGTCGTTGCGATGTTCGGTTCCACGGTTCTTGCTCCGCTGATCATGGGGTTCGATCCGAACGTCTCGATCCTGTTTTCAGGCATTTCGACACTGATCTTCTTCATCGCCGTTGGCGGACGTGTGCCAAGCTATCTCGGCTCGTCCTTTGCGTTCATCGGGCCGGTGCTCGTGGCAACGGGGGCAGCCGCCGGGGCAGTCAGTCCCAATATCGCGCTGGCGCTCGGCGGTATCATCGCTGCCGGGGTGCTTTATGCGTTGATCGGCGTCATCGTCATGATCGCCGGTCATAACTGGATCGAAAAGCTGATGCCGCCAGTGCTGACGGGCGCGATCGTTGCGGCGATCGGTCTTGTCCTCGCACCAATTGCGATCGCAAGCGCCTCTGGCTCGGGCCCGGGCAACCCCGATGGCGACCAGCTGTCGCGCTGGATTGCAATCCTGACGGTCACATCGGTCGGTGCGATTGCAGTCTATGCGCCCGGCATGGCGCGCCGTCTTCCCATTCTTCTCGGCGGTGCGATTGCCTATCTCGCCTATCTCGTGCTTGCCAACGGCTTTGGCCTCGGCAAGCCCGTCGATTTCTCCGGCGTGGCGGCCACATCGTGGTTCGGATTGCCGACATTCACCGCACCGGTGTTTTCAGGATCGGCGATTGCGCTGATCGCGCCGGTCGTAGTCATTCTCGTGGCGGAAAATCTTGGGCATATCAAGGCGATAGGCGCGATGACCGGGCAGAACCTCGATCGTTATCTCGGCCGCGCCTTTATCGGTGACGGCATCGCGACGATGTTTTCAGGCGCTTTCGGCGGCACCGGCATGACGACCTATGCCGAAAACATGGGCGTCATGGCGATAACCCGCATTTTCTCGACACTCGTCTTCATCGTTGCTGCACTGGTCGCCATCATTCTCGGCTTCTCCCCGAAATTCGGTGCGCTCATTCAGACCATACCGGGACCCGTCATCGGCGGCCTGTCTGTCGTGGTCTTCGGTCTGATCGCGGCGACCGCAGGGCGCATCTGGGTGGAAAACAAGGTGGATTTCTCCGAACCCCGCAACCTCATTACCGTGGGTATCGCTCTGGTGCTGGGCGCTGGCAACTTCAAGCTCAATGTCGCCGGCTTCACGCTGGATGGTATCGGCACGGCGACAATCGGAGCGATTGCCTTTTACCACCTGCTTGGCCTTGGCAGACCGGAATCGGGCAAATGATGTCCGTCACCTGAACGTTTTCCATTCATAAAGTCAGCATTGGTTTTCCGTTGCTGCCATGCTGCCTGTCTTCGCCATTCCCTATCAAGGGGGCCGGCGTCCACTTTAGTGGGCGCCGGTCGGCCAATGCCTAGATCGCCGAATAATCCATGGCTCTGAGATCATCGAGCAGGCCCGGACCTTTCGGCGCCCAGCCCAGCTTTTCCCGTGTGAGGGCGCTGGAAGCCCTGAGGTCCATGGAGGCAAACAGGGCAAACCAGCCGAAATGGCCGGCAGCCTCTTCTTTGCCTATTGATAGCAGCGGTAGCCCCAGCCCCTCTGCAACGATCCCGGCAACATCGCGAACCACAACGCCTTCTTCCGCCACGGCATTATATCGAGCACCGCGTTCGCCTCGAGCGAGCGCCATCACATAGAGTTTCGCCACATCATCGACATGACCGGCCGACCAGCGATTGCCGCCGTCCTCGACATAGGTGACGATGCCTTTGTCTCGCGACATCTCGATATAGGGCGAGATGAGGCCCTGCTTTACCGTGTCATGCACCTGCGGAAGTCTGATGACGCCGAGATTGACGCCAGCCTGCAATTGCTCCTGTCCCGCGAGTTCAGAGGCGATGCGCGGGTTGAAATGATGTGTATCGAACACATTTTCCCGCGCAGGTTCGCCATTGCCGGGATCGCCCATGCCGACCGCGGAGGTGATGAGCATTGGCCGGTCGGAGCCAGCCAATACGGTACCGATCGCAGCGATCACCCGGCGATCCTTTTCGCAATTGGCGGCGAAATTCGCAAAATCATGATCGAATGCCGTGTGGATCACCGCATCGGCAGTTTCCGCACCCTGCGCTAGCCCTGCCGCATCTTCAAGCGTTGCAATATGTGCGGTGGCGCCGGCGGCCTCTAGCGCTCTTGCACCGGCCTCCGAGCGGGTGAGGCCAACCACCTCATGGCCGTCCGCCAACAGTTCACGAAGAATCCGCGAGCCGATGAACCCGGTCGCACCTGTCAGAAAAACACGCATAAAAATCTCCCGCGTTGACGGGAGAGGTGATCTCATGAAGAATTGTCCTGTTAAAGTAGTGACCTTATCATGGTATAATTCTCAACAGGCTGTGCCGGGGAATGCGATGACAGACAATGCGCTCAGTGCCTTCCTGCGTGATCGCCGTATGCGGCTTGATCCCGCGACGTTCGGTTTTGCCACCGGCCGCCGCCGCACACCGGGCCTGCGTCGGGAAGAGGTCGCTCAGCGCGCTAATATAAGCCCGACCTGGTATACCTGGCTGGAGCAGGGCCGGGGCGGTTCGCCCTCGGCGGATGTGCTGGATCGCATCGCCAAGGGATTGATGCTGACCGAGCCCGAACGCGACCACCTGCATATACTGGCCTTCGGCCATCCGCCCGAGCCGCGTTACCGTCAACCCGAGACCATAACGCCCCGGCTGCAGGGTGTGCTTGACGCTATGCCCTTCAGCCCCGCCATCATCAGAACGGCGACATGGGACGTTCTGGCGTGGAACCGGGCCGCCGCCCTCATCCTTACCGATTACAGCAAACTGGCGAGGGAGAACCGCAATATTCTGCGCCTGATCTTCTCAAATGACCGGGTGCGCACCGCGCAGGAGGACTGGCGCAATGTTGCCCGTTATGTCGTCGGCGCATTCCGGGCGGACGCCGCGCGCGCTGGCGCTGGCGCCGACGTCCGGCAACTGGTCGATGAGCTCTCGGCCGCCAGCGCCGAATTCAAGGCCATGTGGGACGACAACGAGGTCACAAGCATGCATGAAGGGCTCAAGCGCCTTCACCATCCCGTTCTCGGAACGATTGAATTGGAGTTTTCAAGCTTTGCGGTGGAGGGGCGCGGGGATCTCAACATGATGGTCTATAATCCTGCCAACCCGGAAATGAGCGACCGGTTTCGCTCGTTCATTGCAAAATCTCATTGATTCCGTCTCGCCGTTCTATTCGCCATCGGGGCGGTTCAAATGCGCTCACACCCATTCGGTTTTCGGCATCCACCGCAACATAGTCTAGCGGTTCAGGCCAGCACCGCGCGATATTTCCGTGCATTGGCCGCACATCGAAATCAAGCAGCTCGGCATGTGCCAAAGTCGTTGCACGTTCAGGCCTGGAGGTGAATGCCGGCCATGCTGTGAAATCACAATGCCTATTGCCCCACATAGCGCGCGCGGGGCCGGATGAGTTTATCGTCCAGCTTCTGTTCCAGAGCATGGGCAATCCAGCCGGTGGTCCGTGCGATGGAGAAGAGCGCCAGGGCCGAGCCACGCGGCAGCCCGAGATTGCGACGCAGGCTCACCAGCGCTACATCGCAGGTCGGCAACTGCCCGGTGGTGTCGTTCATCACTCGCAGAAGCTCAGCTCGCTTCGCATCCGATGGAAGATGGGGCAGGAGGCCCGCTGCCCGTGGATCACCGTCCGGGTAAAGCGGATGGTGAAAGCCCGGTATGGCTTCGCCGCGTCGAAGCCGTTCATCAATCACCCGTTCCACATCATCACGCCGTTCCAGCTCATCGAACAGGAGCTCGACGAGACTTGTCATGCCGCCATGCATGGGTCCGCTCAGCGCCGAAAGGCCTGCATTGAGACAAGCACCGAGCGAGGCGCCTGTGGAGGCGACAACGCGCGCAGCGAATGCGGAGGCATTCAACTCATGATCGGCCTGAAGCACGAGAGCGCGGCGGATGAGATCAGCGCCTGCCGCATCCGTCCTCCATACGTCAGCGAGAAACAGGTGAACCGGCTGCGTGCCCGGCTGGCCGAGGCTGCAGGCGCTGGCGACAGCTCGAAGTAGAACGGCGGCGCCGGACCAGAGACGATTGTTTTCGCGCCTCCACGCCGTCAGGCGGCCTGCTTCAACGAGAGGGAGAAGTGTTTGACACCGCTCCGTCAGCGGCAGGGTGCTGACATAATCAAGGATCGGCTGTGGCCATGGGGCAGGTGCGGCCTTCGTGTCATCGAAAGGGTTAGTCTCACCGCAATCCCACAGCAGACAGGCCACATCCTCCAGGGTCGCGGTTTGTGAAAGCACAAGCGCATCATGCCCCCGATAGCGCAGGCGTCCTTCCGTTATCTGCGTAATAGAGGATTCGAGAACCGGCAGCCCCCAGTCAAGCGCGGAAGCGGCAACCTGTCCGGGGCGTCGCCCAACGGTTTTCCTTTTCTTCAGCGCCTCGACATCATGGGTGCTGTAGAGCTTGCGACGCGGGTCACTTTCGGCTGCGCTCGTCTGGATCAAGCCACGGCTGACATAGGCATAAAGCGTTGCTCGGCTGATGCCGAGCTCGGAAGCCGCGCGGTCAGCGCTCATGTACTTGTCGTAAGGCTGCATTCCATATCTCATATTGATTATATCAATCAATATTGACCATATATATACAATGCCGCATCCTCAAGCGCATTCGTATTCAGATTGAGGAAAATTACATGTCCGCGATAGCAGCCTTGAGTGATAATAGGTCGGTGATCGGCCTCGATGATGTCGTCGCAGCCGAAACCGTTCTCAGCCATGTGGACGGGACGGCTGGTGAACTGATTATTCGCGGGCACCATCTTTCAAGTCTGGCGGGCTGGTCTTTTGAACAGGTTCTGGAGCTTCTATGGGCAGAGCAAGTCCCCCAGCCTGCGACGGCGCAGGACATTCGTTCTCAGCTGGGTTCTGCCCGGCAGCGGGCTTTCCAGCTGATCCAGCCGCTTCCTGACCTGTCACATCTTTCTTCCATAGAGGGCCTGCGCTTCTTGCTGTCCGCGTTGCCTGATGATGAAACGACTGCGCACCACATCATGGCCGTTGCGGCGGCGCCGGTCTTTGCCGCGGTCATCATCCGCGACAGGCAAGGGCTTCCGCCGATTGCACCCGATATCACGCTCGGCCATTCAGCGGATTTTCTGCGAATGATTTCCGATCTTCACCCTTCGCCGGAGAAGGTGCGCGCACTCGATACTTACCTCACGACGGTTTCCGATCATGGACTGAACGCCTCGACCTTTACGGCCCGCATTATTGCTTCGACAGACGCCGGAATGTTCTCAGCAGTGGTTGGTGCGCTGTGTGCGTTAAAGGGGCCTCTTCATGGTGGGGCGCCGGGTCCGGTGCTTGATATGCTGGATGCGATTGGCAGTGAGGCTGACATTCAAACATGGCTGGAGGATGCGCTTTCGCGCGGGGAGCGCCTCATGGGCTTTGGCCATCGGATCTATCGTGTCCGCGACCCTCGCGCCGACGTGCTGAAAGGCGCGGTGTCGGCTCTCAAGGATGGATCCAGCCGCATTGCCTTTGCCGGCAAAGTGGAGGCGGCGGCGCTCGCGCTCCTCAAGGAAAAGAAGCCGCTTCGGCCATTGCAGACAAATGTAGAGTTCTACACGGCGCTGGTGCTGGAGGCGTTGGGTTTTCCACGCGACAGCTTTACCAATGTCTTTGCCGCAGGTCGCATGGCAGGATGGACGGCGCATGTGCTGGAGCAGCAACGGACAGGGCGGCTCATTCGTCCGCAGTCCCGCTATGTCGGTCCATCGCCCGAGTGAGGCCTTTCGTCAGCAAAGATTGAGTGACGAAAGGCGGGACATCCCCTGATCTTTCACCCGTGCTCACATGGCGGTTTCGGGGTCGAATTTGTTCAAATCCTTCCGAGACAATGAGAAGTCCTGAAACTTTTTCGGGTGCGATGAGTTTAGTGCAGGAGCACTCGGCTCACGTTTCTCACTGCATAAAATCGCCGCTACGCGGAGGATTGATCGTCCTTTCGGAGGAGATACCGCATGAATTCCATCATCTATCTAGTTGGACTCGTCGTCGTTGTCCTGTTCATTCTCTCACTGCTGGGGCTACGCTGATGGTTGATCCAACGGGTATCGAAACGAATCCAAACCGCAGCTATGTGGACTGGCCAGCGATCTTCGCCGGTGCCGTCATCTCTTCGGGCGCCATGGCAGTCCTCACCGCATTTGCGGGCGGCCTAGGCCTGAGTTCGATCTCGGCCGACGATGGCGGCGACATCAGCACAGTCTGGCTCATCATAACCGCGCTCTTCGTCATCATTTCCATGGTCGGCTCCTACATGCTGGGTGGCTATATTGCCGGCCGCATGCGTCGGCCTGCCGGCGCTGCCGACAGGAACGAACTGACGGTCCGCGATGGTGTGAATGGCCTGGTCGTATGGGGGCTCGGAACGGTCGTCTCGGCATTTCTCGCGCTCGGCGTACTGTCCGGTGGCGCCAAAGCTGTTGGCAGCGTGGCGCAGACCGCCGTCGAGGCCACGGGTTCCGCAGTCGGCGGCGCCGTTCAGGGGGCTGGCCAAATGGCGGGCGGCATCATTTCCGGCGCTGGCAGTGCGGCCGGTGGTCTGGCGCAAGGAGCCGGTCAGGCTGCAGCACCCAGCATTGAGCAGATGCTTCCGCAGGGCCTGAGAACTAACCCGATCGACTATTTCACGGATACGCTACTGAGGACCGATACGCCCGCCACCCCTGTGACGGGTGAACAGAGCGCCAGTGACTATCAGCGCCAGATTAGCGGCATTCTCGGCAATCTGATGGCAACAGGCGAAATATCTGATGCCGACAAAACATGGCTCGCCAATCAGGTCGCTGCCCGCACAAGCATCAGCCAGACCGATGCGCAAACGCGCGTGAACCAGACGGTTGAACGTGTGCAGGCCGTCAGGGCGGAAGCGCAGAAGAAGGTCGATGAAGCGCAGAAGCAGCTCGAGACCGTGAAGGCTGAGGCGCAGAAGGCATTGGACGATGCCAAGACCAAGGCTGCGGATGCCGCAGAAAAAGCACGCGTCGCTGGTATTCTGACAGCATTCCTGCTGGCCGCTTCCGCGCTCGTTTCCGCTGCGGCTGCCTATATCGGCGCAGTACACGGCGGTCGCCACAGAGACGAAGGCCGCATCTGGGGTGGGCTAGCCTACCGCAAGTAACCAGAGCGACGGCAAGAAAATCGGCTGTTAAAAAAAGTCCTGCCCGGACCACATTCCGGGCAGGACTTACGTTTTAGGCATCTGGCGTCACAGACAGGATCAATCCCGACGCTGCAACAAGGCCAGAGCGACCGTGGATGCGGCCAGTATTGCGGTCAGCGCCAGCGGCGCAGTGGCGCCGTAGGAATCGACGATATAGCCGCCGAAGACCGCACCGATACTGATGGCCACCTGAAAGGAAACGACCATCAGGCTGCCTGCTGCCTCCAGAGCATCGGGTGCACCGCGGGAAAGATTGGTCGGCAGCACCACGGGCGCCATGCCGAAGGCAAGGCCCCAAAGCGCGACGAGCGCGAATGCGGCGCCGCTG
>NZ_JAQKGP010000058.1:0-4023 GCF_027956525.1 Agrobacterium sp. ST15.13.013 | reverse complement strand
GGTGATGAACCAGAAGGTGATAACGGCAAGCGCCAGCAGGGTGAGGAAACTTGGAATGATGTGAACGATCGAGCCCCGCTCGAAACCCGTTTGCTCGAGGAAATGAACGCCACCCATGCCGATCACAAAGGTGACGTTGAACAGGATGAACATAAATCCAAGAAGCCGTTTCCAGATCCGGAAGGGCATGGCAATCAAAGCCAGAAATGCCCAGAGCGGATCACGCGCGACGGCTCGCATCATGTTCTTGAATGCACCCCAAGCAAGTCGCAACCGGTTCATGGAGCGCCCTGCCCGCTGTCATCATTCTCTCCGGTGCCCGGCAGTCCTTGTCCGATCAGATCGTCAAACAGCGCCTTGTCATTGTCGCGTGTCAGAAAACCCGGCAGTTCGCGGCGCAGCCAGTCACCGAGTTGTTTGCTGAAACTCGGATCTTCCGAGGTCTCGAGGTGATGCAGAACGAGCGACCCGATCAGGACCTTTCGGCGCATATCGTTGTTGCGTTCGGTTTTCGAGAGCCGGGCCTTGAGGGCGGAACGCTGCGCCTCCAGTTCAGCCAGACGCTGTTCGATGGTTTTCCTTGCCACGATTATTCCCTTCGATTGGGGTCGCACCGGAACTGCCGTTGTTGACCACGGCTTTGCTCCTGGAAGACAGACCAGTTTCTATGAGGAGATCGACATAGCGATTGTGAGAGGAGTTTGGACCATAGGGTTCATGACGCTGCGGTGGCTGTTCCCTGAACTCAGGATTGGTCTGCCACCGGTGAAGCTCAGTCGCTGGAATTTGCCGCTTGTCCCGCGGCCTGTTTGAGCTTTTCGATGTGCTCGCGGCAGAGCGTCTCAACCAGCCTATGAAGTTCCGCCGTCCGCTCCTGAAGCCAGGTCAGCGCCTCTTCAGAAACCTCGAAACGCTTCGAATAGCGGGCCTTGACGTAGGCCTCATTCAGAATGTTGTACCACGTGGTAAATCGCTGACGGTCGCGCGGCCAGATGTCGATCAAACGGTGATCACGACCTTCGGAAAGTCCACGCAGGAATTTGAGGTTGTGCGAAGCAGGCGAGTAATTTGTCAGTGTCAGGAGGTAGCAGTTGTAAGCCGTCTCGACTGCCTGATGCAGTTGGAAGGCGGCAATGTTGGCATTGTTATCCTTCAGGGCATAGCCAGCCAACTTAATGAAAGTTTGCGCATCAGGAAAATGCCTGCGGAAATGCTCCTCGGCCACCCTGAGTGCATCGGCCGGGCTGAGCGGTTTTGCTTCAGCCAGCGGTCGGTCGTCGAATTCGTAAAGAACAACACCTTCGCAGGCGAGGTCGACGAAGAAGTATTGGCCGTCATTTAGGAAATTACTGATTTCGCGAGCGCCATGCACGATGAGACCGACAGGCGTCTCGATCTCCTTGTCCCACATCAGCCGGTCTGTCGCCTTGTCCCAGTATTTGGGATCGGCCAGTTCCTTGTTGCTGACGATGACGAGAATGTCGAAGTCCGAGCGATAACCTTTCGACGTATGCGGCTCATCCACCCAGGTGCCACGCGCATAGGAACCGAACAGGATGATTTTGAAGATCCGTCCATCCTTCTTGGCGTCAGACTTCGAGCGCTCGACCAGATCAGCAAACTCTTCCTGGATAATCCCGACGACGCGTGCAAGCTCGCGTTGCTTTCGTTCCGGCAAATGTTCAAGGCTGGTCTTCATGTCTGCTCCGTTTCTGGACGGTATCCTGTATGGTCCATTGTAAACTTCTTTGAAACTCCGATTTTTGGCAGCCGCCAATCGAATGCCTGTCTCCCCAAATATCCACATGCGCATTGCCCCTTATCCGCCGTGCGATCAGCCTGCGCATATCGATCTCGCTGATGGATGCGATTGTGTCCTATTCAAACACGAGCAATTGCCACTTGGCGACTACTACTTTTAGTAGTCGAAATGCCCGTTCGTTGTTGCTAGCCTCGCCACCGGTAAACAGACAAGGGGACCAGTAACGGCAAACGCGCCTTCGCCGCCGGTGACCGGATCATCTTCCTCGAAAACAACCGCGACCTCGGCGTGAAAAACGGCATGCTTGGCACCGTCGAGATTGTCGAAAAAGATCGGATCGTTGCGCGGCTCGATGGCAGAGGCGGCGACAGTGTCAGCATTTCCACGGACACCTACCAGGCGATCGACCACGGCTATGCAACGACGATCCATAAAAACCAGGGCGCGACGGTCGATCACGCCTTTGTGCTGGCCTCGAGCAGCATGGACCGGCATCTGACCTATGTCGCCATGACCAGGCATCGCGACAGCGTGCAGCTCTATGCCGGCATCGAGGAGTTTGCCAATGCGGGCCGGCTGGTTGATCATGGCGTTGCGCCCTACGACCATAATCGTAAGGCGCGCGAAAACTATTTTGTGACGCTGGAGAATGACAAGGGCGAGCGGCATACCGTGTGGGGCGTTGATCTCAAGCGGGCCATGCGAGAGGCCTCGCCAAAGATCGGAGACAGGATCGGACTGCAGCATGAAGGTGCCACGCCTGTCACGCTTCCGGACGGTACGCAGGCCGACCGCAATGCGTGGCGTGTCGTCAAGGGTGAGGAACTGGCCTGCCAGCAGCTGACAAACCGCCTGTCGCGTTCCGGCGCCAGGGAAACCACGCTGGATTACATCAGCGACTTTGCCGAGCGGCGCGGGATCGCCAGCGACAGATGGATCGCAAGCGACCAAGGGATCGGGCAAGAGTTTGGGGTCAGGAGCGAGATCGAACTTGCGTCCGGCCAAAATGCGCGCCAAGACGTTTTGTCCCGTGCGGCCCATCCGGTGCGGGAACAACAGGATCGGCCATCAGAGCTTGTCTAAGGACCTATCCGAATTGCACGATAGGGTACGCCAGAGCACGCTAACATTCTGAAATGTATTTATTTTCAGAATCGGAGCTCCGAAGTCTCTATCCGAGAACACGCCTTGATTTCCGCCCGCGTGCTTGCGTGGTTCTTACTCGAAATCGGGGCTTCTGAGGGACGGGAGCATGGCCAAGCTGACCAAAAGATTTGTAGAAGCCGTCGAGCCGCAGAGCGAAGGGCACGTCGTCTGGGACGACGCGTATCCGGCTTCGGTCTTCGCGTCCATCCCTCGGGCAAGCGCAGCTACATCGTCCAGTACCGGTCTCGTGGTCGATCGCGTCGCTACACGATCGGCCTTCATGGCGTCTGGACACTCGAGACCGCGCGCCGCGAAGCCAAGGCCCTGCTCGGACAGGTCGCCCATGGCGGCGATCCTGCTGAAGAACGCGAGGAAGACCGCAAGTCGTTGACCGTCAAGCAGTTCTGCGAGCAGTACATCTCTGACATGGAGGCTGGCCTCATACCACCAGATCTTCCGCAAATAGCCGCCGAGTAGCGGGGTATGTGGCACAATCTCTAGCCCCCACGTAGGCGACGACCCTCCAGGCTTCACATCTTTGTTCAAAACTCTGGACACGAACCATCCTTATGACCAATCAAATGAACAAAGCTTGACTAGACGCCAGCCCCATGGCACAATGTACAGAATTCTGGACGCGAGAGGATCTCGTGTCCACTCAAATGAACAAAGCAGGTATAGCTGTGCCCCGTCAGAGAAGCTACTCCAGAGTTACGCGCCAAGCCCTCGCCATGCTCGGCAAGCTGATCCGCGTCGGCCGCGCCGAGCGCGGCCTGACCGCACAAGAACTGGCCGACCGCGCCGGCATCAGCCGCACGACCCTATCCAGCATCGAAAAGGGCGCGCCGGGCCCTGAGATCGGCATAGTCTTCGAGGTCGCTTCAATCGTCGGCGTGCGCCTGTTCGACTATGACGAGCGCACTCTCCAGATGCACAATGCCCGCCTCGACGAAAAACTGACCCTTCTACCCAAGAGCGTCCGTCACGCCGTGAAGGAGGTCGATGATGACTTCTAACACTACTTTGGCAGAATGCATTTTGGCGGTCTGAAGCGGATTCTGCAGTGCGGACATCGTTCTGGGGCTGACGCTGCCAGGAGGGTGTTTATGACCGCG
>NZ_JAQKGP010000057.1:0-4323 GCF_027956525.1 Agrobacterium sp. ST15.13.013 | reverse complement strand
AGATAGGCGCAGACATAGAAGCTCACAGCTGGTGAATAGTCATTACGCAATAGCTGAGCTCGCGCTACTGACGCCAGATGGGGTCAGCTTGCCGCTTACACTGATGCTTCAGAAATAGTGCTATTAATCATTCTGAAAAATGAGCCTGCTATCTTACGCTGACATTCGATGGGGGTCGAGACAGAATGAATTTCCTGGGCATAACGGGCATGCAGTATTCGGGCGTGCCTTTTACAAATAGCCGGATTTTGCTGGCGGAAGACAGCAACGTGTTCACCCAGATGGTGAGCAGGCGGCTCAATGAGATGCTGGGCGTTTCCGTGGAGGTATGCCGCTCGTTCGAAGAGTTGCAGGCCTGTTACGAACATTCGTCCGAACCGGTAACGCTCGCCATTTCCAACATCAACCTGCCGGGAGCGGAAAAGGGCGAGGCGCTGGAATATCTGATCGATCTTTCGATCCCGACCATCGTTTTCACCAGCACGTTTCATGAGGCGACGCGCGAAACGCTGATCGCCAAGGATGTGGTCGATTATATTCTGAAGGACAATATTTTCGCCGTGGACATGCTGACGGAATCCGTCTGTCGCTTTCTCACCAACCACCGCCATCATGTGCTGATTGTCGATGACAGCCCGACGGCGCGGGCGCTGCTTTCGAGCCGCCTCAAGCGTTATAATTTCCGTGTCAGCCTGGCGGATAGTGGGGCGAAGGCGCTCGATATCCTGAAGGCCAATCCCGATATCGGCCTTGTGGTCACCGACTATAACATGCCCGATATTGACGGCTTTGAGCTGACGCGGCGCATCCGCACCGTGCGCGGGTCGCATGAGCTGCGCATCATCGGGGTTTCGTCCTCCACCAACCGGCTGCTTTCCGCGCGGTTTTTGAAGGCAGGCGGCAATGATTTCATGCTGCGTCCCTTCATCGATGAGGAGTTTTATTGCCGGGTCAACCAGAACCTCGACACGCTGGTGCAGATACAGCTGGCGAAAGCGGGGGTGAGGCCGGCGGCCTGATCCAACGCTTTCCCCGTCAGAGCTGCGATTCCAGCGGCAGGAAGCGCATGACGCCGGCAACGATGCGGCGGCTGATGGCGGCGTCAGGTTCGCGCCGGTATGTTCTGGTTCGCCCCTGTTCTTCCGTCTTCCAGACGATATGCCTGCCCTTGTCGATTTCCAGCGCGAAGCTCATGCTGGGGCGGATTTCTTTGGCGAATATCTCGTCCATGCGGGCAACCAGCGGGGCTGAGTTGAACACGACGCCCATCTCCGTATTGAGCGAGGCGGAGCGTGGGTCGAAATTGAGCGAGCCGATATAACCGGTCGCGCCATCGCGGGTGAAGGCCTTGGTATGCAGGCTTGCCTGGCCCGAGCCGCGCAGGGTGAAGCTCGCCTGATCCGCCTGCGCGCGCAATTCGTGCAGTCGCACCCCGGCGGCCAGAAGCGGCTTGCGATAGCGGGCATAACCGGCGTGCACGGCGGCCACATCCGTTGCGGCCAGCGAATTTGTGAGGATGGCGACCGAGACGCCGCTTTCGGCAAGTCCTGAAAATATCCCCACGCCCTGTTTGCCGGGAATGAAATAGGGAGAGGTGATGTGAAGGCTGTCGCCTGCCTCCTGCATCAGCGGCAAAAGGCTCTCCATCAGGAAGTTATGGCCCTTGCGGCGCTTTCCCGCCGCCTTCTCCGGTGGGTCGGCCAGCACATCTGCCGATTCGACCCAGTGCAGACGATCCGACATCAGGAAATGATCGCGCCCATGTTGGCTTTCGACCCGTTCGAGATAAGGTTTCGCCGCCTCGCTTTTCGGCAACGCATCCAGTTCGCGCCGTAGCTTTGCAAGCTTGTTGGGCCTGCGTGCGAGCAGCGACCGCACCGGAACGGCAACGGCGCTGTTCCAGTAATCGTCAAAGATTTCGGTGGCATCGGCAACGATGTTGCCGAAACCGAGAATATCGAAATCGTGAAAATTCGCCCGCTCGGCGGCGTCGAAATAGGCGTCGCCAATATTGCGTCCGCCGACGATGACCGCGCGCCCATCGGCAATCCATGCCTTGTTGTGCATGCGCCGGTTGACGCTGCGGAAGCGCAGCACCAACTCGATGCTTCGATGCAGGATGTTTTCCCGCGCCCGGGTGGGGTTGAACAGTTGCAACTCGATGTTCGGATGGCTGTCGATGGCGTGGAAGATGCGGTCGGAAATGGAAACGCCGAGATCGTCGAGCAGCAGGCGCACGCGCACGCCGCGATCGGCGGCGGCGATGACTTCGCGCATCATCAGCCGCCCGGTGAGATCGGCGTTCCACATGTAATACATGAGATCGAGGCTGCGCCCGGCGGCCCGTGCCGCCGCCACGCGCACCGCAAAGGCATCGAGGTTGGAATGCAGCAGGCAGAGCGCATTCTTCTCATTCCAGCCGTTTTTTATCGATTGCCAGTGCCGGTCCAGCGTCGTCGCGTCTTCGGCAAGGGGCAGGGCGGCGGAAGGGCGCTTGGGAATGGTCCTTTCCCGCTGTTTGCCGATGACGACAAACAGGCTCGGCCCTATGACCAAGAGAAGAATGATGATGAAGACCGTAAATGCAGTCACTTGTTTTGATCGCTCCCGGCCCGAAGAGTATCAGGCGGGATGAAAACGCGCGAGGGGATAAAGCGTTCACGGCACCTCGTGCCATCAGTGTGAAAAAGGCGTGTTTCCCACGCACCGAAAGGACTTGTGAATCACATAAGTGTGTGCTTATGTGTTGCTATGACAGAGAACGATATTTTCCGGGCGCTGGCCGATCCGACGCGACGCGCCATTTTCGAAAAGCTGGCGGATGGCGCCATGAACGCTTCCGCCCTGCGTGAGGGGATCGAAATCAGCCAGCCGGCCATGTCGCAGCATCTTTCAGTGTTACGCGGGGCAGGGCTGGTGGTCGAGAAGCGGCAGGGCCGTTTCGTCAATTACGAAGTCGATCCGGACGGGCTGACGCGCATTGCGGCCTGGCTCGGCAAATATCGCGCCTACTGGCCGCAGCGCATTGAGGCTCTCAAACTCCTGCTGAAGGATATGGACCAATGAACAGGCAGACACCGGAAGCGCCTAAAAAGGGCATCGAGCTTGAATATGATCTGGACGAGCCGCCGCAGAAAGTGTGGCGCGCCATCGGCATTCCGGCGTTTCGCGCCATATGGTTGCCGGCGGAGGCGCTGGCGGAAGCGGAAGCAATCGATATCAAGCCCGGCGAAGAAGTGCGCTACAGGTTGCGGGAGGACACGCCGCCATTTCTGGAAAGCACCGTCACCTTCAGGATCGCGGCGAATACCCAAGGCGGTACCAGCCTGCGCATCATTCATGATTTGCCAGTCAATACCGGCCGGATGATAAAGGCCGCCGCAAATCACAACGGTTCGTCGATCAAGCTCGCGGCCTGATCCCTCCCGTTCCCCGACATTTCTTAACGACAGGAGTTCGCCGATGCGCGAAGCGATGCAACTCGTCCCTATGGTAGTCGAACAATCCTCCAGGGGAGAAAGGTCTTTCGATATCTATTCCCGCCTGTTGCGGGAGAGGATCATCTTCCTCAACGGCGAGGTGAACGATACGGTTTCGGCGCTGGTCTGCGCGCAATTGCTGTTTCTCGAGGCGGAAAACCCGAAGAAGCCGATCCATCTCTATATCAATTCGCCGGGCGGCGTCGTGACCAGCGGTCTCGCCATGTATGACACCATGCATTATATCCGCGCACCGGTTCATACGCTCTGCATGGGAACGGCCCGCTCCATGGGATCGTTTCTGCTGATGGCGGGTGAACCGGGTGAGCGGAGCGCCCTTCCCAATGCCAGCATCCACATTCATCAACCTCTGGGCGGTTTCCAGGGGCAGGCGTCGGACATGCTGATCCATGCCGAAGAGATGCGGCAGACCAAGCACCGCATGACGCGGCTTTACGCCGAACATTGCAAACGCAGTTACGAGAAATTCGAAGCCGCCATGGATCGGGATTTTTTCATGACGGCGGGGCAAGCATTGGAATGGGGCCTGATCGACCGCGTTCTGGGCGTGCGTGAGGATGTTGCGGCGTAGTGCCGGGTACTATCCGCATGATGTTGCCTCCATATCAAAGCAAAAGGCAGCGCCATGCGCTGCCTCAGACCGCTGACAAACCCGTCGATATTTTCGGCGGGTTTTTTCTTTTTCGGGATGATGACGTTTTATTGTCGTCTTTTGCGGGTGAACGGGAGATAAGATGAGCCTCGTTTCCTCATCCCCAGGCGGGTTTGGGTGCTTTCGTGAGCGCCATCGCTATTTTCTTGATGTTCTGGGCGCTCGCGGCGA
>NZ_JAQKGP010000056.1:0-4928 GCF_027956525.1 Agrobacterium sp. ST15.13.013 | reverse complement strand
CCCACCACAGGGGTAGGGCGTCCTCATCCAGCCATTTGCGTAATGTTCCGATCTCTTCGGCAAGCGCCTGCGCGATGCTCGGAAATTGCAATGTCATACCTCAACTCTCTGTTCTACGTCGTGGTAGCGACGAATACGCCAAGGGAACCCAGAAGCAAACGCCTGAATTTACGTTTTGTGACGCTGTCAACCACAAACACTATCATTTGCTCTCTCATAAAGCCCGCGGCACGCGAGGAAGGGTACTGGCTCTACAATGTCCCTCGCCCGCACGTCCTTAAAGTCGGCGATATGGTCAAACCCGGTATCGATGGCCTTGGCAGTGAGCGCCAAATCATGACAACGTTTTGGCGTTCGAGAACAACGGGGACCATGGACGCAATGGTGGCAATCGAAAAACTGGCGAAAAGCTTCATCACAGCGAGCCGCGAGGGGGCGAAGATTTCTCTGGCGGCGGTGCAGGTGGAGGGTCTCATCCCCGGTACGCTTGCAGAGGCTATGGCGGTCCAGCGGGCTTTTGCTGAGAGCTGGGCAGAACCGGTTGCCGGCTGGAAACTGGCTATCCGCCCCGACGGCGAGGCCGTCGGGGCGCCCATGTTCGATTGCGTGCGGGTCGATGAAGCCAATGCCGCTTCTTTTCCCCATGGCGGCACCGAAGGCATCGAGGTCGAGATCTGCTTTACGCTTTCGGCGGATATTCCTGCGGCGGCGGGGCCGCTGGCGAGGGCCGACCTGATGGCATTTATCGACAAGGTCCATCTTGGCGCTGAACTTCTCCGCTACAGGCTGGCGGAGAAAAACCAGGTGCCGTTTCCGCTTTTTCTCGCGGATCGTCTCGCCAACCACGGCTTCGTCATCGGACCGGAAGTCGATAAAGGCATCGTGGATGTCTTTGTCGGAAATGGCGAAAACCTGCCGCAGCTCACCGTCACCGAGGGGTCGGTATCGCTGTTCGATGCTACGGCAAAACATCCCAATGGCGATCCGCTTGCGCCGCTTGTCGCCTTTGCCAATGCGGCACTCAACAAGGGCGACATGCTCAAGGCCGGTAACGTCGTAACCACAGGCAGTCTCTGCGGTGCGATACCAAGCACGATTGCCAGTGAGACGCAGATCACACTGAAATCAGCTGGCGCCTTCACGCTGTCCGGTCCGAGATCATAGGCGGCCGGTCAGCCGGACACTCTTTTTTCAACCTCCTGCCGTCCCCATCCTCACCGCGACTTCCGATGCTATCGAAATGTCACTTCACCCGTCCGTATTCGCCGAGAAAATCAAGCAGTGCGCGAATACGTGCCGGAAGCGGTCCCCGTTGGCCGACATAAACGGCATGAAACATCTCCGTCTCACCCGTATCAAGATGATCGAGCACGGAGACCAGCCGGCCGGTGGCGATATCCTCTCGCACGGTGAAAGCGGCAAGGCGAACCAGACCGACACCGGCGAGGGCGAGACGGCGAAGGCCCTCGCCGTCGCTGACCTGCACGCGCCCCGTCGCCGGAATGACAACAGTATTTCCGGCATCCCGCAGCGGCCACCCGTCGATCGACCGGGCGTAGCCGAATCCAAGGCGGTTGTGATCTTCGAGATCGGTTATTGTCTGCGGCGTGCCATAACACTCCAGATAATCTGGGGAGGCCGCGATGATCATTCTCGTCTCACCGAGCTTGCGGGCGACAAGCGTTGAGCTTTTCAGTGGCCCCGCGCGCACCGCCACATCCATGCGCTCCGCAAGCAGGTCAACCACCATATCCGTCTGGACGATATCGAGCGTGATGCTCGGATGGAGCGCCAGAAACCGTGGCAGGATGGGCGCAAGAATATGCGTTGCATAAGAAGCGCTGGTGTTGATCCGAACGCGCCCGACAGGCTGTTCGCCCTCACCGGCGGCGCGTTCGGCCTCTTCAAGATCCGCGAGGATACGAGTTGCCCGTTCATAGAAGGCGCAGCCTTCCGGCGTTATCTGAAGCTGGCGGGTGGAACGGTTGAGCAGACGGGCGCCCAAGCGACCTTCCAGCCGTGCGATCAGCTTGCTCACCGCTGAAGGCGTCATGTTTGCCGCCGCGGCCGCACGGGAAAAACCGCCGAGCTCGACGACCCGCACGAAGATTTCCATTTCCCCTGCCCGGTTGATCTCCAGTCGCGCCATGATGACTTGATCTCACAAGTGATAGTATTTTTGGCATTCTATTTCATTGAAGAGCGAGCGTCTATCTTCTGGCGGCGATTGAAACGCATCGCAATCTTCATCTGCAGATCAATGACGGAATGGACAAAGCGCGGTGATGCCAGAACCGCACCCGCAACCATTTCGGAGCAACAAAGGAACGCCCCATGGAATATCGCTATCTCGGCAAATCCGGCCTGAAAGTGCCGGTCTTGAGTTTTGGTACCGGAACTTTCGGCGGCTCCGGCCCACTTTTCGGCAACTGGGGCAATTCAGACGCCACGGAAGCCCGGCGCCTGATCGATATTTGTCTGGAAGCCGGCGTCAACCTCTTCGATACCGCCGATGTCTATTCCAATGGCGCATCGGAGGACGTGCTCGGCGAAGCCATCAAAGGCAGGCGCGACAGCGTTCTGATCTCGACCAAAACCAGCCTGCCGATGGGCGACGGGCCGAACGAGGCGGGCTCGTCCCGCTTCCGATTGCTGCGGGCGGTGGATGACGCCCTGCACCGTCTCCAGACCGACTATATCGACATCCTTCAACTCCACGCCTTCGACGCCTTCACGCCGGTTGAGGAAGTGCTCTCTACGCTCGATACCCTCATCCGCGCCGGCAAGGTGCGCTATACTGGCGTTTCGAACTTTTCAGGCTGGCAGATCATGAAATCGCTCGCCGTCGCGGATCGATACGGCTGGCCGCGTTATGTGGTCAACCAAGTCTATTACTCCCTGATCGGCCGGGATTATGAATGGGATCTGATGCCGCTCGGCGCGGATCAGGGTCTGGGCGCAATGGTCTGGAGCCCGCTTGGCTGGGGGCGTTTGACGGGAAAAATCCGCCGCGGCACGCCGCTGCCCGAAGGCAGCCGCCTGCACGAGACCGCCAGCTTCGGCCCGCCGGTGGATGATGAACATCTCTACCGCGTGATCGATGCGCTTGACGCTGTTGCAGAAGAGACCGGCAGGACGGTACCGCAGGTCGCCCTCAACTGGCTGCTCAGACGCCCCACAGTTTCCACAGTGATCATCGGTGCGCGCAATGAGGAACAGCTTCGCCAGAACCTCGATGCCGTGGGATGGGAACTGACGCCCGCGCAGGTGGCGCGGCTGGACGAGGCCAGCGAGAGGGCCGCTCCCTATCCGCATTTCCCTTATCAGCGGCAAGCGGGCTTTGCCCGGCTTAATCCACCGGTCGTCACTATGCCGTAACAAGGCTGGTCGGGCCACCTGATCTGCAGGCGGCCCGACAGATCTGGAGCTTCAGTCGGCTTTGTTGTCGGAGCCTGCGTCCACACGGCCCGAAAACCAGTTCGCGAGGATTGCGCCGGAAATATTGTGCCAGACGCTGAAGATCGCGCTCGGCACCGCAGCAACAGGCGAGAAATAGGCCGTGGCAAGCGCCGCGCCAAGGCCTGAATTCTGCATGCCCACCTCGATCGCGATGGCCTTGCGCTTGGCAAGCGACAGGCCCGTTGCCTTTGCCGCGAGATAACCGATGAGATAACCAAGACCGTTATGCAGGATTACGACGGCAAGAATCATCAGCCCGGACTGGGCGATAGCCGCCTTGGATCCTCCCACCACCGCCGAGACGATCAAGACGATGCCGATTACGCTCACGAGCGGCAATGCCGGAACGGCGGCCTTGACGAGACCGGGCAGCAGCTTCTGCAGAGCGGCGCCGAGAGCGAGCGGAACCAGAACGACCTTGACGATGCTGAGGAACATGGCCCAGCCGTCAACCGGCAGATACTGGCTTGCAAACAACCAGACGAGAAACGGGGTCACCAGCGGCGCGGCAAGCGTGGTGACCGAGGTGCAGGCGACCGACAGCGCGACATCGCCCTTGGAGAGATACGTCATGACGTTAGAAGATGTGCCGCCCGGGCAGCAGCCGACCAGAATGACGCCAGCGGCGACTTCCGGCGGCATGGGAATGATCCGGGTGAGCAGCACCGCCAGAAGCGGCATGACCAGAAACTGGCCAAGGACACCGATCGTCACATCGAACGGCCTTTTGAGGACCTCCCTGAAGTCATCGACCGACAGTGTGAGCCCCATGCCGAACATGATGATCGACAGAAGCGTGACGATCCACGGCGCTATCTGCTTGAAGGTATCTGGAAAAAAGAAGCCGAGCACGGCAAACAGGATGACCCAGACGGCAAAGGTCTTGCCCACGAAAGCCGAAACGGCTGCCAGTGTTTTCATGTCTATACTCCCAAGATGAACATGGGCCCCCCTCTAGACTCCTATGGTGCCCTGTCAAGGTCATTACTCCGATGTTAGACCTCGCGGTCGAAAGCGATCCGTCGGCCGCGATGCCGCCGTCGCCGCAGGATTGCAATTGGACGAAGGCTCATCTATCCGCGTCCGATTGCGCCGAAGAGTGCGCAAGGGCTGCGCATAGAAGGTCCGATGCAGATACCGGACTGCCTTTTCGTCGTGCATCTCGTTAGACTGGATCAAACATCTCGCTGAACTCTCGATCAGCAAAATAGGCAAGCTTCTCGGCCAATATTGGTCGTTGCCCTGCCAGGAATAGAAGTTGCCCTTTCGCCGGCAGATTGCGCACCTCGTCAGGGGTGAGGAGCGGCCGGCCGGTATGCTGTTGGCTGTAGGAAATCCCGGTCTTATCGGAATCGAGGGCTCTCGCCATTGTCTGGAACACGACTGTTTCCTGCCCGAGCAAATCAGAGATGAGGCGCGCGCTGTCATGATCGTTGATGCCAAAAACCTGCAGCACGCCGGCGTTTGAC
>NZ_JAQKGP010000055.1:0-5676 GCF_027956525.1 Agrobacterium sp. ST15.13.013 | reverse complement strand
GCCAGTGCAATATTCTGCTCCACCATCCACCGCACCCCTTTTTGAGGGGCCAAAGATGGCCGATTATCGTTAACCGTCAGTTAATCTGCCAAAGTAGTGCTAGAGCGCTTTCGCGTTTCTTCGAATCGCGAAAGCGCTCTAACTCTTTGTTTCGTCGCATTTCCGGACGGAAAACCGGGCTCCACTTTTCCTGGAAATGCTCTATCGCCACTTGTCCTTGGCCGTATCGTCGGTTGTCTTTGCCGCCACCCAGCCGCCCGCCGAGCCATCCTTGCCATGTTCCTTTTTCCAGAACGGGGCGGATGTCTTCAAATAGTCCATCACGAAATTCGCGCCATCGAAGGCCGCCTGTCGATGCGATGAAGCTGCGATGACGAGGACGATATTTTCGCCGGTAGCGATCTTGCCGTGGCGGTGGATGGCGGTGAGGCCGAGAAGGCCGAAGCGCTCCATGGCAATCTTGGCGATGCGGGTTATTTCCGCCTCTGCCATGCCGGGATAGTGTTCCAGTTCCAGCGCCGCAAGCGTACCTCCATCATCCCGGCAGAGCCCGGTGAAGGCCACGACCGCGCCGATGCTCCTGTCCCCTTCCGTCAGCCGGCGGGTTTCTTCCGCAGCGTCGAAATCCTTTGCCTGCACGCGGACTGTCGGCTGCACCCGCTCATCCCCCCGTCATCGGCGGGAAGATGCCGATCTCGCGCGCGCCGACGATGCTCTCATCGTGCTCGACATGTTCCTGATTGACGGCGACGCGAATTACATTGGGGAATTCGAAGGCCGCTTCGTAATTCTCGCCGCGCGTCGCAAGCCACGCGATCAGCTCGCCGGCGGTGGTGATGGAGGAGGGGATGTCCAGCTCCTCTTCATCCGTGCCGATCTTCTCGCGAACCCAGGCGAAATAAACGATCCGCGTCATCAGTCTTCGTCCACGATGTGTTTCAGGCCGGCCTTGAAGTAATCATAGCCGGTATACATGGTCAACGCCGCCGCGAGCCACAGCAGGGTAATGCCCATTTCGGTCGTGTAGGGCAGAACCTTGTCGCCAGCCGGACCGGCAAGAAGAAAGGCGATGGCGACCATCTGGATGGTCGTCTTCCATTTGGCGATGCGGGTGACGGGAACGCTGACCTTCAACGCCGCCAGATATTCGCGCAGGCCCGAGACCAGAATTTCGCGGCAGAGAATGGTGATGGCCGCCCAGAGCGACCAGCCGGCAATGGTGCCATCCGCCGCCATCAAAAGGAGCACGGAGGCGACCAGAAGCTTGTCGGCGATCGGGTCCAGCATGCGGCCGATATTGGAGGTCTGGTTCCAGATACGCGCCAGATAACCATCGAGGAAATCGGTCAGCGAAGCGATGATGAACAGCCACAGAGCCGTCCAGCGCGCGAAATCCGAGCTTTCCAGTTTCCCTTCGACGTAAAAACACAGGACAATGACAGGAACCGCGAAGATGCGGCCATAGGTGAGAAGGTTGGGAATGCTGTATGCGCGCGAAGCCATGGGAAACCTGTCAGTCTGAGATCAACTGTCTTGATGCCGCCGCCAAGGCATAGCGTCAACACGTGATTATGTTTTTTTAGCAGTTCGGTCCCACCGTTCTGCGTCAATCGCTGCCGCTCTCGTGGAAGTGATTGTAAATTTGTCGCGCCACCGTCTCCGAAATGCCGGTAACAGCCATCAGATCGTTGAGGCCGGCGCGGGAAACCGCCTTTGCCGTGCCGAAATGCTGCAGCAGGGAGCGTTTCCGTCCCGGACCGATTCCCGAAATTTCATCCAGCGGATTGCGCACCATTTCCTTCTTGCGTCGTGCCCGGTGCGAGCCGATGGCGAAGCGGTGCGCCTCGTCGCGCATGCGCTGGATGAAATAAAGCACGGGGTCGCGCGGCGGCAGAGAGAAATCGGCGCGCCCATCCGCAAAGAAGCGTTCGCGGCCCGCCTCGCGGTCAACGCCCTTTGCGACGCCGATGGCGGTCACGCAGTCGCGAATGCCGAGTTCATCGAGGATGGCCCGCACCGCGGTCATCTGGCCCTGGCCACCGTCGATCAGGATCACATCCGGCCAAGCGGGGAAGGGCAGGTCGGCGGCTTCTTCCGATGTCGGGACGCGTTCGCGATCCGGCTTGCCTTCTTCTTTCAGCAGGCGCGAGAAGCGACGGGTCATCACTTCGCGCATCATGCCGAAGTCGTCACCGGGGGTGATGTCGGTCGATTTGATGTTGAATTTGCGGTACTGGTTCTTCACGAAACCTTCCGGCCCCGCCACCACCATGCCGCCCACGGCATTGGTGCCCATGATGTGGGAGTTATCGTAAATCTCGATGCGGCGCGGCACATAGGGAAGGTTGAACGTCTCGGCCATGCCTTTCAGCAACCGCGCCTGAGACGAGGTTTCCGCCAGCTTGCGGCCATGCGCCTCACGGGCATTGGCCAGAACATGGTCGGTAATGTCCTTCTTCTCGCCGCGCTGGGGCACGTTGATCGTCACCTTGTGCCCGGCTTTTTCACCGAGGGCAGCCGCCAGGAGTTCCTGTTCTTCGACAGCCTCCGACAGCAGGATCTGCTTCGGCACAGGCTTGTCGTCGTAGAACTGCGCCAAAAAGGCGTTGAGGATTTCCGAGCCGGGCAGGGAAGGGTCGGCCTTGGGGAAATAGGCGCGGTTGCCCCAGTTCTGGCCGGTGCGGAAAAAGAACACCTGAATGCAGGAGATGCCGCCTTCGTGATGGATGGCGAAGACATCCGCCTCCTCGATGCCGGCGGGATTGATGCCCTGATGGCTCTGGACATGGGAAAGTGCGGCCAGCCGGTCGCGATAGACGGCGGCGCGCTCGAAATCGAGATCCTCGGCCGCCTCGTTCATCTGCCGCGCAATCGCGGTCTTGACGCTCTGGCTCTTGCCGGACAGGAAATCCTTGGCTTCCTTGACGAGTTCTTCATACCCCTGATCGCTGATCTCATGCGTGCAGGGGCCGGAACAGCGCTTGATCTGGTAAAGAAGACAGGGACGCGTGCGGGTTTCGAACACGCTGTCCGTACAGGTTCGAATCAGGAAGGCGCGCTGCAGCGAATTGATCGTACGGCCGACAGCGCCGGCGGACGCAAAGGGGCCGAAATAATCGCCCTTGCGCGCCCGCGCACCGCGATGCTTGAAGATCGCCGGGGCACGATTGTCGGCGGTGATGAGAATGTAAGGAAACGACTTGTCGTCGCGCAAAAGCACATTAAAGCGCGGCCGCAAGCGCTTGATCAGATTCGCTTCCAGAAGAAGCGCCTCTGTTTCCGTGCGGGTGGTGACGAATTCCATATGCGCGGTCAGCCGCACCATCTGGGCAATGCGGTTGGAATGCACGCGGCCCTGCGCGTAATTGCCGACACGCTTCTTCAGCGAGCGCGCCTTGCCGACATAAAGAACGTCGTTCGCCTCGTTGAACATGCGATAGACGCCCGGCGCATTCGGCAGTTGTTTGACGATTTCGCCGATCAGATCCATGCCCTTCAGGCCGGATTCATTCTTCCAGCCCGCATTCCAGTCCATGCCGGCAACGTCGCTCGATGCCTCGGCCGCATCGGTCACGGCAAGGTTTGCATCGTCGTCTTCGTCGTCGGTTTCATCGAAGAGAATACCGCCGTCAGGCAGCTTCTTTCCGTTCATTCATTTATCTCCGCCACGTCAGGGGTTTCCCAGCCGAGGTGCTGGCCGCCATCGAGCGCGATCATTTGTCCGGTGACCGACGGCGTGTCGTAAAGAAAGCGAATCGTCCGCCCGAACTCGTCCGGCGCAGGACCACGCTTTAATATAAGGCCGTCGATCTGCGCCTGAAAGTCCTCGGGCGCCTGTCTTTCGCTTTTGAAGGTGGGACCCGGCCCGATGGCATTGACCCGCACCCGTGGCGCGAAGCTTTGTGCCATGGTTTGTGTTGCGGTCCAAAGGGCCGATTTCGAAAGCGTATAGGAATAAAAACGCGGGGTCAGCGCAAGCACGCGCTGGTCGATTATATTGACGATCAGCCCGGATGTATCCGCAGGCAATTGCTCGACGAAGGCGGCGGCGATGAGGGAAGGGGCCCGCACATGAACCGCAAAATGCGCATCGAACACATCAGGATCGGGCGTTTCCGCCGAATCCTTCAGAAAAACCGAGGCATTGTTGACGACGACACCAATCGGCCCGAGGGCTGAGGCGGCCTTTTCGACAAGCGTCATTGTTGACGCAGATTGTGTCAGGTCCGCCTGAACGGCTACGGCCTTGCCACCTTTCCGCCTTATTTCGTTAGCGAATTCCTCCGCCTGTGCCATCGATTCATTGGCGTGGACGGCAATCGCAAAGCCGTGGGCTGCGAGATCGGTGGCGATTGCCCGCCCCAGCCGGCGGGCGGCCCCCGTTATCAAGACTGTCTTCGGTATATGTTCTTTCACGACGGACCTGCATTTGCTCATATATTCCCTATGTGCTGGATATAGATGCAAATCGCAAGCTGTCACGCATCCCCAAAAGAATTGGGCGATTTTTTATTCGCAATGCAATTTCGGTTTAATTTGAATATAACTAAGTTTAAAGGCGATCTATTGCTGGTTAGGTTTCTGTTAGGGTTAATAAACTCCTTGTGGCAATTGGGCAACGTCTAATTCTAGTCACGCCGCTGCCCCAAACAATTCACATTTTGGCTCTTTGATCTCCGCATTCTCCTATCAAATTCAGTTTCCAGAGGGGCGATTAACCCGACGAGTTTACACCGCGTCTGAGAACAATGTTTTGAGTACAGAGCGGTCCTGAAAGGAGAATAGCATGCGTATTTTCGTAGCAACCCTTATGGCTTCGACCATGGCAGTGGCCGGCTTTTCGGCTGCTCACGCCGCTGACGCCGTAAATGAAGTGCCACAGGCACCGGTGTCCTACGACCAGCCAGCACCGGTCAAGGATTGGTCCGGCGCCTACCTCGGTGGTACGGTCAACTATGACTGGGGCCGTTTCAGCTCCAGCAATGACGGCCGTGACGCCAAGGGCTTCGGCGGCGGTCTGTACGGCGGTTACAACATGCAGAACGGCCAGATCGTTTACGGTGGTGAAGCCGACATCAATCTCGGTGACGAGAAGGGCTCTGCCGGTACGGTTGCCGGTAACGCCATCGAAGGCAAGCAGGGCGTCAACGGCTCGCTGCGTGCCCGCGTCGGTTACGACATGAACCCGTTCCTGCTCTACGGCACGGCCGGTCTGGCAGTTTCCGATAACAAGGTGCGTGACGCGACCTCCAAGGACAGCGCCACCGCTCTCGGTTACACTGTTGGTGCCGGTGTGGAAGCCATGGTGACCGATAACATCACCGCCCGTCTGGAATATCGCTATAGCGACTACCAGAAAAAGGACTACGGTCTCGACTCCGGCGCCTTCTCGCGTGGTTTCGACGATCACTCCGTCAAGGCCGGTATCGGCGTCAAATTCTGATCCTTTTCGGATCGGTCAAAGAAAAGCCGGGGTTTACG
This sequence comes from Agrobacterium sp. ST15.13.013, assembly GCF_027956525.1. Lineage (NCBI taxonomy): Bacteria > Pseudomonadati > Pseudomonadota > Alphaproteobacteria > Hyphomicrobiales > Rhizobiaceae > Agrobacterium > Agrobacterium sp. ST15.13.013. Next base: position 195 of record NZ_JAQKGP010000055.1, on the reverse strand, counting down.
CCCCGGCTCAGACCGCTGACAAACCCGTCGATATTTTCGGCGGGTTTTTTCTTTTTCGGGATGATGACGTTTTATTGTCGTCTTTTGCGGGTGAACGGGAGATAAGATGAGCCTCGTTTCCTCATCCCCAGGCGGGTTTGGGTGCTTTCGTGAGCGCCATCGCTATTTTCTTGATGTTCTGGGCGCTCGCGGCGA
>NZ_JAQKGP010000054.1:0-6022 GCF_027956525.1 Agrobacterium sp. ST15.13.013 | reverse complement strand
AGATAGGCGCAGACATAGAAGCTCACAGCTGGTGAATAGTCATTACGCAATAGCTGAGCTCGCGCTACTGACGCCAGATGGGGTCAGCTTGCCGCTTACGGTGCGCTGACAGTCTCGCTACTTCTATTCTCGGGCTCGCTCGCTACTGCTGCCCCCAAGCCTGTTGCCGTTGATGCCGGTCACTATCGGGGCACATGGCTGGAAATCGGTCGCATGCCGATGCTTCTGACTGACGGATGCGTCGCCGGCTATTCCACCTACCGGCAGGGGAAGTCGGCCGATGAAGTGCTGGTCGAAGATGGCTGCCGCGAAGGCACGCCGCGGGGCAAGTTGAAAACCATCAACGGTGTTGGAAAGATCTTGGACTTCGCGTCTACCAAGGCGAAGATGAGGGTCCGTTACCCACTCCTGATCACGTTCAATTACTGGGTGCTCTATAAATCACCTGACAAGTCCTGGTTCATCAGCGCCAATCCATCCACAGACGATGTCTGGGTTTACGCCCGCAACGTTCCCTCCAAGGCGAAGCTCGAGAGGATGATGATGAAAGTGCGCGAGCTGGGTTATGATGTCAAAAAGCTCGAATTTCCCGCCCAGAGATAACCGCTGACGGAGCGCATTCATGATAGCCTCGTTTGAAAGCGGCTATAGAGCCATCGTCATCGGTGCGTCCGGCGGTATTGGCGCGGCACTGCTTGCGCGCCTCAAGGCCGATCCCCGCGGTGCGCTCGCCCTGCCTCTGTCTGGCAGCCGCGACGCTCTCGACATTACCGACGAGACGAAGACAGCTTGAGTTTTCACTCAGGTCAAAGCGCCTATTCGGCATCGTGGTGTCCAGGCACAGAGTTGGTTGCTTTTGGGCCGATCGTGACCTGCAGGACGGAAATCGCCGATGGCGGCATTCAGGCAATCTGGCGTTCGATCGCAGCCTTGTCGATGACCGACCAGACCCTGCAGATTTTTGCGTGTTCGAATTCGTAGAACACATGCTCGCAGAATTGAACGCGCCTGCCATTGACCGGAAGACCCATGAAGGTAGCTTTGGGGGTGCAGTTGAACGGAATCCGAGCGGCAATCCGCGTCACGTCGCTGACAAGGATTTCTGCCTCAAATCGCAGGTCGGGAATGTCGGCAAAGTCCTTGACCAGCATATCGCGATAGCCCGACAGCCCGAAGGGCCGGCCATTGTGTTCGACATTGTCGTTGACGAAGGTGCCGAGGTCATCGAAGTCCTGGCGGTTAAGGCAGTCGAGGTAGGCGAGATAGATGTCGTTGAGTGTTTGCAAGTTGTCCTCCTCTACCGGCATGATGCGCGCCCCCGAAGCTCTGGAGTTACCGGAGCAAGGTGGTGCAGGTCAAACTGTGATGAGCTCGCACCTGCCATCATTTAGCCGGTAAAACCCATCCTGCGGAACGGGAAGTTCGAGCATTTCCTGCTTTAAAAGTCCGACAAACACACCCCGAAGGATCCGCCCGAACAGACCATGGGAAATGGCAATGGTCGGATGCCGGACATCCGAGATCCATGACGTCGCGCGCTTGCAGACCTCATCGAAACTTTCGCCATCTGGCGACCTGAAATACCAGTCGAACGCGTTGGATCCGTCAAGAGTGCCGGGAAACTCGTTGTCGATCTCAAACCGCGTCATCCCGTCCCAAGACCCGGTCGTGACCTCAACCAGTCGGTCATCTTCGACAGACTGGAGAGGCACCTTTGCCTGTACGCGTTCAGCGGTCTGGCGCACGCGCCCAAGCGGACTCACCTGCATCTGGAACAACCGGTCATCGTTGCAGAGCGTGTCGCGGAGCAAGTGAGCTACATGATCCGCCTGTTCAATGCCACGTTGCGTAAGGGGTGAATCCAGTTGCCCCTGAAACCGGCCAAGAGAGTTCCAGACGGTTTCGCCGTGACGAAGGAGGTAAATGGTCGGCCGAGCCACGCTTGTTTCATCCTGCACGTTCGTTATCGTTTGCTTCACTTGGAAACATCAATACCGAAACGTCCCGATTGCAGCGCATTGATGACCGAGTGCAAAGTCTGTTCCTTGTCCTTGCCTGACACTGGTAGGACATGGTGCTCAAAGGCGCCAAGATCGGTAAACTGCGAGTGAAGATCAGCGACGACCAGCGGATCGCTGAGGCTGTCGCCACCCCGGGCCAGACAGCGTTCGATCGCCTCAGCAGCTGTCGTGCGCAGCACAATGTAATGTAGTGTCCGAGAAAGCGCCGAAAAGGCCGGCAGCCAGTCCGGTCGCACGACGCCGTCTAGGATGACGAAGTAGCCCTCTTTGGCGTAATGACCGGCAACATCGGCGGCGATCTGCATGATCATGCGGTTTTGTTGATGGGATTGCGGTAGCCATGGATCGATGCGGCCGTGCTTGATATATCCCCACAGATCATCGCTGTGAAAATGCACCTTTGGAACGCCGGGAAGGTTCGCAAGCGTTTCGGCGATTGTGGACTTGCCGGATCCGGGGTGGCCGGAGAGAAGCAGGATATTGCCGCCAAGATCGCCCGTCATGTTCCTTCACTGACCTCTGGTAGGCATAAAGCGGCTGATGAAATCATTCGTCTATCGACGGTGCCACCCCGGCGTTTCCTATCTTGGCTCGCAGGGAGGCAAATGAAGCGCCCCTATTTGGCAAAGCCTATCACGAAATATGCTGATGCCAGAAGTAGGGTGACAATTGTGAAGAATATAAACCCTGCCGCCAGTTCATCGAACCGACCGTCGCGTTCATTCCGGTCCCAGTCGTAAGCCATAGCCAACCTCCATCGTTGCTGTAAGGGAAGGGTGGTCTGGTATGGTTAATGGAATCCTAATGGTTGCAGGCTGAATGTTGTCGGTATGATTTGCCATTTGGCCGTCTGAATATGGGCCGAGGATTAGCGAGTTGGCGTGACGGTGCTGATGTCGGTTTTGCTGTCGAGGACGATATGCAGGTCGCGGATCATGCCGGCCGCGAGCAGCAGAGCGTTTCGGATCTCTTCATCGCTGCGCCACCCGAGTTCAATGGAGAGGGCAACGGTTTGGATCTCGAGGAGACGGTCACGGCCGGGGCCGGGTGGAGTTCCGATTGTTTCGCGCATGTCGCGGATAGTTGTGACGGCCCGTTCGAGCATTCGCCGCTTCTGATAGCCGTCGAGGTGATCGAGCCTGTTGGCGTCGCGGACAAGTTCGGCAATGAAACGGTTGGTCGCGGTCATTGTATGAGGTTGCCGAGTCGGCTGACGGCCGTCAACAGAAGACCGGCAGCGTGTGCTTCAGCTTGCCGTTTTGAGGTGTTGCTGTGATGACTGTGCATCAGGGCGGAACGCGCTGTGAAACTGTTTACGTTGTCTATTTTAGTGAAATATTACATCGAAAAATCATGTATTTATGTAACATTTCGGATGTAGAAAATTAAGATTGCAGCAAGTGCCGGTATAGCAATTTTTAGGGCAATGTTGATGAAACAATGGTCTCCTGAGACGAGGAAAAGACCCTCGCTTCTGACGGGTGCAATCCCATACAGATTCTCGATCAGGATGATTTGGCGCGACCAAGTGAAGGGCTTGCCGATGGGGAAGCGGAGCCTCGATTCCTCGAAAAACGTCCTGTACGGTAAGTAAAACGGTGGAGGTTGACGGTGTTCAGATCCGCGCATGATTTCGGCGCTGTATTAGGGAAAGACGCAAAGCGCTGCCATCCGGTGAGCAAGGCTCGCCGATGATCGTTAGCAAGCTCATCATGGAACTTCCTCAACAGGGGCAAGGCCTGAAAGATAATTCGAGATAGATTGGGTTGCATTTGTCTGTTGGCAGCACAACGAGATCCTTGTCTCGCCTTTCGCGGCGACGCGGAGTTCATTGCGATCTGGTGCTGCTGCAAGAGACGAGCGGCACAGCCTGACGACGGTTTCGCGTTGCCATCGACATGCGGGGCACCTTCCATGCGTGATGCCAAAGGGCCGTGATGCTGATCTCCGCCGTTTTGGTCACGAGCGGGAACTCGCGAGGTTGCTACAAGTCGGGTCAGGAGCAGCGATCGGTGAGGGTGTGGTTCATGGTCCAACTGACTGTCGGGCGCCAGATGCATTTGCCAGGGTGACATCCGGTCCGCGCGTTGTCACGAAACGCGGCTGTTTTGGGCCGAAAGCTATTCCACGGAGGTCAAACCACGAGCTCCAATCGCAAAAATATAGCCGGTAATTGAGATTGAACGCCATGCATGGTTCTATGCCCGACGTGTAGCTGATCCTGCCCTTCGATTCCAATCTGCGATCCGAGGGGCCCATATGGATTTCAGATACGATTGTCCGCCCTGTCGAGACGCGGACGCGGCTTCTCGACATTCCGCATGATTTCGCGGAAACCTGTGCTTCGTCGCTGCTACGAGATGGCGACGATCGAATAGTCCGGCGTGCCTTGCCAGCTCAGATCCCAGGACGCGCCGGGCCGGACGTTCTGGACAGTCCCCGGATCGAAACAAACCAGGCAGTTTCCGACGGGCGCACGGACGGAGGGATAGATGAGGCCGCGGCTTCCATCTCTCCGCAACCGGGCGGCCAGTTCCTGTCCCTCGAGATAGCCAACCTCCGGGTCCGGATTGAGCGCGGCGTGTTCGGGTTCATCGGTCAGGTCGTCGAATTCTCCGATAAAGTCGGAGATCAGTTCGACATAACGGGCGCTGTCATGGAACGAGCCGGCGAAACGAAGCTCGCGGGTTCTGTGCCATGCGACCTCCGCGACCGATACCATCACGTCCCAGGCGCAATACCAGGCTCCGCGATCTTCGGAGTTGAAGCGGTTGCCACCTGTCCGCGTATAGGTGAAGGCCGCATTGACATGCGTGTCGCCGTAGATTCTGAGGTCACGGTTGCGCCGCCGCCAGGCAAGCTCTCGCGGATCGAGATGCGGATTGCGGCCGCGCTCGGCGAGCGAACGGGCGCTGGTCAACCCCTCGATCTCGGCCAGAACCTCCAGTTCCTCGTCGCTGTCGACGAGACCGCGAAGCGCCGGCGGCTTGTGGTAGGTTGCGGGCAGCAGGCGGACCAGTCCTCGAACCGACAGTTCGGTTTTCCTCATGCGCCGCCCCGAAGCGCGTCCAGATAGGTTCGGATTGCCAGAATTTGCGGGAGACCGCCGTCGATGGCGGTGTCGACCGGGCGCGCGCCGCTGAAGAGAGGGCCCGTGTTCGGGCGCGTGAACCAGCTTCTGGAGAGTTGCTCAGAGAAGTAGAGTTCGAGCGACTTGTAGATCCCGATCACGGCACTGAGGCGCAGCAACTGGTCCTTCGTCAATTCGCCGGTAAATCCCGGTTTGCGCGCACGCTTCCATGTGCTCTCCGACATGTCGGCAAGGCCCGCTGCGTCCCTGAGGCTCAGCGACCATGCATCGGCGATCTTGGCATAGGCCTTGAGTGCGACGGCATTGAGTTCCGCGGGTTTGTGGGGCTTGACGGCGATTTGCATAATGGCCTCCGGATATTCGCAATATAGGCCATATGATCTTCAAGTAAAGATCATATGGCCTGATATTTGATCGGGAAGTGGCTCCCGTTGCAAGAGTTTTGGCTCCTGTTTCAATCATTGCGCCCGAATGGGTGGGTGAACCGCGGCTATTCCCTCAGTGACGAAACCCAGGCCTCCACCCGTCGACACGAAGGCCAATGGATGGATCGCCGGCGCAAGCCCTGCATGTCAGCATGATACTGCAGACGACGGCGCTGGCCTTTTAAATAGGCGTGCCGCAGCTTTGGCTGCTTCTCCAGAAAGATGGGATTTCCATTCTCATTCAAAGTTTGACGCCAAAGAACGTGGTGGCGACAGGGCATTGTTGGGATCGTCACAGGTAAATTCTTCGATCGGGGGATTGCAGAGAAGCGATGACGCTCAATTCTCACACCTTCATCTGTCTGGCGGCGGTGAATTGCCGCCCCAATACAGGAGCGGCCAAAAGCAGTCCTATGAGCGACGACACGAGTTCGGGAACGACTAACAGGATCGCCGCCAAGATCAGCATTGTTCTCTCCCACCAA
>NZ_JAQKGP010000053.1:0-6548 GCF_027956525.1 Agrobacterium sp. ST15.13.013 | reverse complement strand
TGGAACAGAGAACGCTGCAAACAATCGACAATCCGTTCGGCACGAGATTGTCACCTATGTCTTAGGTACAAACTGTTACCTATGTCTCCGGTCTGGACAAATGGAAGGTGGCGACCCCTGCAGGACTCGAACCTGCGACCTACTGCTTAGAAGGCAGTTGCTCTATCCAGTTGAGCTAAGGGGCCGTTATGCCGGGCAATCGATACTCCGGCAAAAAAACTTTGATCGTCGTGTTTCAGTGCGTCCAGGGCTGGGTGCGGTTGAAACGAAAATTGTCGGTGTAGGAAACCACCTTGCGGGTCGCTTCCTTCGGCTGGATGACGCGGTATTCGATGCCCTTGCGCTGTGCATAGGCTTCGGCCTGTTCCTGCGTCTCGAAATTCAGCTTCACCTGCTGCTTCATGTCGGAACTGGAGGTATAACCCATGATCGGATCGATCTTGCGCGGAACCTCGGCGTCGAATTCCAGAACCCAGACATTGGTCTTCGCCTTGCCGGATTGCATGGCGGTTTTTGCAGGGCGGTAAATCTTCGCAGACATGTCGAAACTGCTCCGGTTGGACAGTGGGGCGCAACACCCCGAATTGTTCATCACGTACCTGAATAGAATAACCAAATCGTGTCAGGAACGTTGAATTTGAAATGGACTGACTTCAGGTGAGAGTCAAGACGATTATCCCCCAGCAGTCAGATCGCACTCTGTCGTTTCGATGTTACGTTTTGCTCGCCAAAGCCGAGAGTGAACAAAGATGAATTTCCCTGTTGCGCAGTCTGGGTGAACCGTGTATTCCCCAGCCATCGCCTCGGCGGAGTGTAGCGCAGTCTGGTAGCGCATCTGGTTTGGGACCAGAGGGTCGGGAGTTCGAATCTCTCCACTCCGACCATTTTAAAGCAAAACATCAGCTTTCCGGCGTAACGTCTTCCAAATAGCTGTGATTTATTCCGTTGATGGACCGGCCAGGGTGCTTTCTGCCGTGCCGATTGTCATGACATTGCCGCGCCATGCCACCGCGCTGCCGATCCAGCTTCGCGCCCAGACGATGGGCATGATCATGTCGCGGGCGATCATCGCCGGCAGTGTGTGGAGCGATACCGGCCATCGGTTTAGGGCCGCGAGCGCAAGTTCCGGCACGTACATGAGAGCGAGGACGGCAAAGGCAGTTGCGGCGAGGTTTACATCCATCATCGCCGCGGCGGCAAGCGCGAAGAGGAGCGGGGGAAGCGCCCCGGTGAAGATTTCCGGCGCGAAATATTGCGGGAAGGTCACGCGTCGCAACCGAGCCCAGCGGGTCTGGCGCGACCAGATCTCGCCGGCATGGCGCTGGCCGAGCGGCTGCTCGAACGGGGCGCTGACCAGATGCACCTTGCGGCCGGCGTTTCGCACCAGCTTCGTCGAGGCGGCGTCCTCGGCGATTTCTGCGGCAAGGGCGCGAATGCCGCCGTGGTCTTCGAGAAACGGCTTGTTCCACAACATAGATTTGCCCTGCGCGAAACCGATGCCGATCGCTTCCGCCGCATATTGCCAGCGTCCCTGCGAGCCATTCAGGAAGGCGCATTCCACATTGGCCCAGAAACCGGCCGGACGGGAGCCGAGCGGCGGCGAGCAGACCAGCCCGCTGTCCGGCCGCCAGGCCGACATCATGGTGGCTATATAGGATTTTGGCATCAGCACGTTCGAATCGGCGAGAATCACCCATTCATGTTTGGCGGCGCGCCAGCCCTTGACGCAATTGTTCAGTTTCGGATTGGCGCTGATACGGTCATCGCCAATGAGCAATTGCATGGAAACCGAGGGAAAGGCGGCTTGCGCGGTGCGAACTTCCTCGATCACGGGATCGAATTCATCGGCGACGCAAAACAGCAGCTCATAATTGGGCCAGTTGAGTTCGAAGGCGCGCGACAGAGTCAGGGACGTGAAGTTTTCCACGCCGCGCAGCGGCACCACAAGCGAGACAGCCGGTGTTTGCCGGACAAGATCGTTTTCCGCGTCGGGTCTCGTCAGTCGCCAGCCGGCCAGAACGATGCTGAGAAGATTGAAGCCGAGGAGCAGAATTGCGCAAAGGGCAAAGACAGTTTCCATGCTGGCCAGTTCCACTCCCAAGCTTCGGCGGTCTGCGCGCCAATCGATTCCATGGAATTCGTCTCTGCCGATTATAACGTTTGCGTGACAGTTACATGTCATCGTCGGCTTGTGGGGAGGCAACGCCGTGCATCAAGGCGCCACAGAAGCTGCGTGCGCAAAAGAAAAGCCCTCCGCATGGAAGGGCGCAATCGTCATGACAGTCGATAAATTTTAGTGGACGTTCAGGATATGAGCATGACTGCTTGCTACGAGAAACGATTCCCGTGCTTTCTCGATGTCGCATCTGCCCGCGATGGCATCGAGGCAGTTCCTGCGCGCCTCTTCATATTCCGGCCCGTGTTCCTCGGGCCAGCGGTACATCAGCATGTCCAGCGCCACCAGCGGGCTGTAGATTTCTACGGCGACGCACAGCGGCAGGTGAATCGCCACCGGTTTCATCCACGAGGCGTGGTGACACGGCTCTGTTCTGTTAATCAGCATATCATTTTCCTCCCTGTTTTAGCTGTCTTGGAGGTCGTCCTCTCTCCTATGCGCGAAATGCCTGCCTCACGAAATGGTTCCCGATCACCAAAAATGTGATCGGTCAGGGGGTTCCAATTTTCCAAGATGAATGGAAGATGAACAAACAGATGAACCGGAGATGAACAAAACCGCCATCAGGGCGTTGTTATGTCCATAAGAAGGAGAACGCATATGTTCAATTTGTCAGGCATTCAGGAAAGCTTCTTCGGGGACCGCATGGCCGGCGTATGTCAGGCAATCACGTCGGCTCTGGCTTTCGAATCCGGGTTAGAAAAGTCGCGGATTTCGGCAACTGTCGAAAATGATGTGATCTATCTGGAAGGTACGGCCGATTCGGTAGAGGCGATCGACATCGCCATCAACCTTGCCTCTTCCATTTCCAATTGCCGGATTCTGAGCCATATCGAGCCGGTCTACTGACCATTGCGCCAGCCGGGCGAAACCTCGTCCGGCTAATTCTAACGCAATGACGTGGCAATGTCATTTCCGGTTGCCGATTTGCGCGCTGCGAACCATATCACCCGGCTTGATGCCATAGCGCTTCGCAGTGCCTCCATTGAGTTCAAGCACAAATTTTACTGGCCCGCGGGAGCTGATGATTGCCTCCGAATGCGGAACCGCGTTTTCGTGAATATGGGTAATACGGCCGTCACGGCCGATAAAAAGCATGTCGAGCGGAATAAGCGTGTTCCGCATCCACATGGCCACATCACGCGCTTCGCCGAAATCGAACAACATTCCGTTTTCAAGCGGCATGCTCTTGCGGAACATCAGCCCCTGTTCGCGCTGGGCATTGTTCAGCGCCAGTTCGGCAGTGAAATCGTGGCTCTTTCCCCCGGCGGTCTCAATCTGCAGCGGTTCGGACGTGAATGTCTGCGGTTGCTGGGCCTGCGCTGCGGCGGCCAGCGTAAAAAAAAGAAGCGCCATAACGGCGCTTTTCACCATATGGGGCAGGGCGGACATCAATGCGACATCCCGATGGAAACCGGGTTGTCGGGGTGGATTTCCGCCGCCATCAGGCCCTTGTCGCCATCGCCGTAACGCACCAGCACCACCTGGCCGGGGCGAAGCTCCGTCAGGCCGAAACGGCGCAGCGTCTCCATATGCACGAAAATATCTTCCGTTCCTTCGCCGCGCGTCAGGAAGCCGAAGCCCTTGGTGCGATTGAACCACTTGACGATGGCGCGCTCCAGCCCGCTGGACGGCGTTACCTGCACATGGGTGCGCACCGGCGGCATCTGCGAGGGATGGACAGCGGTCGACTGGTCCATGGAGAGAATACGGAACGCCTGAAAACCGCGGTCGCGCCGCTGTATGAGGGCAACGATGCGCGTGCCTTCAAGAATTGTCTGGTAACCGTCACGGCGTAGGCAGGAGACGTGCAGCAGCACATCCTGTGTGCCATTGTCGGGCACGATGAAGCCGAAACCCTTGGCGACGTCGAACCACTTCACCACGCCGGTAATTTCGGTCAGGTCCACGGCATCGCCCGAAAGGTCCTCGACATCGACTATCGTTTTCGATGACATCCTATCAGCCATATCCTGCCAACCCCTCAATTACGCGCCATACACCGGTCAACTGATTCCTGTGCGCCAGATTAACATCTTGGTAACGGTTTCACGCAAGCCCTAGTTTTTGATTTACGCAGCTGCTTTTATGTCGCCGTCCTTGTCCGGGGCTTGCCGTCACGCGTTTGACGGCTCCGGACCCGTGTAATGGAGAGGAAGAAAATGCGGTATCTGCACACAATGGTTCGCGTCAAAGACCTTGGCGAATCACTGAAATTCTATGTCGATCTGCTCGGCCTTACGGAAATACGCCGAATCGAGAACGAAAAAGGTCGGTTCACTCTGGTGTTTCTTGCGGCGCGCGATGACATTGCTGCGGCGAAGGAAAACAAGGCTCCCTGCCTAGAACTCACCTACAATTGGGATACCGAGGATTATACCGGCGGCCGCAACTTCGGCCATCTGGCTTACGAGGTCGACAATATCTACGATTTCTGCGCGCATCTGCAGCAGAACGGCATCGTCATCAACCGGCCGCCGCGTGACGGGCACATGGCCTTCGTGCGCTCGCCGGATGGTATTTCGTTCGAGATTCTGCAGAAGGGCGAAAGCCTCGCACCAGCTGAGCCCTGGATATCTATGCAGAATACCGGTTCCTGGTAGGGATTTTCCGGTGAGCAGCGGCGTTTTCGGGTGCTCTTGCCTTGTCCCGAGGGGATGAGGCATAGTCCGCGAATCAAAACGGCCAGTCCCGTTTTGGGGAAGCACACGCGCCCGTTCCCGTGTTGCTGTTGGAAATGCAAGATACGGAGGCCACCCATGAAAACTGTCGAGAGCGCGAAAGGACGTCTGCTTCGTCAGCGTCTTGTCATCGCGGTTTCACTGTTTGGGCTTTCCGGATGCGTTTCGGCGGTGACCGACGACGAGATGGCCGGCACGACCAAAAAGCCGGAAATTTCCACACAACAGAAGCCGCAGACCGCCGCTTCAGCTGCGGCGGCCGGCGCGCAACCGGGACATTATGTGGATCCGGCCGTGGCGTCGGCGGCTGGAGCGGCCGCGCCGGTCCAGCCTCAGGCAGCGGGCGGCCCGGCGCAGGCCTATGGCGCCGCCCCCGATATCGCCGGGTTGACGACGCAGCCAACGGCGATCTCGGCAGGTACGGCAAGCATTTATTCGACCGCCTCCGCCGCAGCAGCGCCCGCCGGTGCCGCAGGGGCACCGGGCGTCGCCGTCGCTACGGGTGTTCCTTCCCAGAGAATCACTCCCGCCGTCAGCAGCGTCTATTCGGCGCCGGTGCAGGCCGCACAGCCGCAACCGGCGGCGGCGCCGGCTCAGGTCCCGCCAGCCGGACAGGCGTCGGCGGAGCAGCACAGCGAAAATCTTCAGCCGGCTCCCGTACCCCTTCCGCAATCGGCATCTGGACAGCTCGCGGCGGCTGCCGCGCAACCAGCCGCCAGCGCCGGAGCGACCGGCGAGAAGCAGGGAGCCGATGGGCAGGGCATGACGCTTGCGGCATTTTTTGCCGGTGCGGCCAAGAAACGTCTGCCGAAAATGATTGAAAGCGGGACTGCGGGCAATACGCAGGTCGCTGCGCTTCCCGGAGCCGCGGACGGGACGATGGGCATTGCGCTTTCCGGCCGCTCGGTGATGTCCGACGAATTCGACGATGCCCATCTCGATGAAGAGGATGACCAGCCGACAGGCCTGATGAAACTCGCTTCACTCTCCGGCCTCACCCGCGTCGCCCCGAACGGGCTTTTCCTGCAGACGGACCGTGTCGAAGTCGGCTGTTTCAAGCCGGAACTGGTGCGGATGATCAAGGATGTGGAGCGCCACTACAACAGACCGGCGATCGTCACCTCGGGTTATCGTCCGCCGAAGGGCATAAGGCGGGGCTCCAAGCACTATACCTGCGATGCCGCCGATATCCAGATCAAGGGCGTCTCCAAATGGGAGCTTGCGACCTATCTGCGTTCCCTGCCGGAACGCGGCGGCGTCGGCACCTATTGCCACACCGAGTCGGTCCATATGGACACGGGTGAGCCGAGAGATTGGAACTGGCGTTGCCGCCGTACTGCCGCGCGCAAGTGATTTCCGGGTTTGGCCCTTAGCCTGAGGAGCTATTCCTAGCGATCGAAAGCGACTGGCCCGGTTTTGCCGGGGTGCTGGTACGTGAGCCGGTGACCTTTGTCGCTGCGGCTGCCCTGAAACCAGGCTTGCGCTGGATATCGCTGGCTGCATTGCGAAGACTGCGAGCGAATCTTTTCCGCTCCCATGGGAGCTTGATCACCTTCAGTGATAACTCTTTGTGGAATATCAGGAAATTGGATTGTCCGACTTGAGAGATAGGTGACGTTTTGTACCGGAGACATGGGTAACACTTTTCGCTTTGCGGGAGGTGTTGATGCCGTGGAGAGAGACTTCGGTTA
>NZ_JAQKGP010000052.1:0-8498 GCF_027956525.1 Agrobacterium sp. ST15.13.013 | reverse complement strand
GGTAATGCCGAGATCGCGCGCCATGGGCGTCAACAATCCCGCTGGCAGGAACTCGGCCGAAACCAGCGCAAAACTGGTGGCCGCCATCGAAAGAACCGCAAACCAGGTCGCAGCTGTCCATGCGGGTTCTTCTGCGGCCTCCAGGGCAATTGTTGACCCATCAAAATCTGATGTCGTGTCCGTCATGGTCTCTCTCCTTGAGTTGGGAGAGTTTTAGACGAATTTTTTCGGATGATATGTATCTAAAAATCCGAATTCCATGCCTATTCCTCCGAACTTTGTGCGTTGCACAATGTTCGGATGTGAATGTGCGTGGCCGCTTGTCTCCGGTTCATAGTCTGACTCTCAAGCGAATGCGGGCCATGTGGTTGAGGCGAATGCCGTGCATCACGCCGGTAAATTGATAGAGCGACATTCCCGATAATGTTGCCGGGATTATGGAGGCGTTCGGCACGCGAGTGGATACGGGCCTCATGGTAATTTGCCGTTGATCTCGATTCTTTCGGTTCACGGAGCCTGTTATGGTGGTTAAGCCATCATACGGCACGGCCCAGACGAGCGAACGACACGTTTTCGCTGTCCTTGGTATTTAGCCTTCCAGATCATGGCCTGCCGTCGGTCGGACAGGCGTGCAATTTTGATTTCTAACGGGTGCTGGCAGGAGCCGTCGATGCCCATGGCGTGAGGCGGTTTATTGACGGACTGGGGGCGCCAAGCCCCTCGTTCACATCGCGTCGGACGATACCCATTTGTTGCGACCGTTCTGTTTGGCGTTCAAGAGTGCGGCGTCTGCTCGTTCCAGCACGCTACTCACTGTCCCTCCCGCCGGTGCGGTTGCAATACCGACAGATACGGTAACCGGGTCAAGCAGGCGACCACGATATTTGAACGGCGCGCGTTCAACCGCATGCCGGAGTCTCTCCGCAACCTTGATGGCATCTTCAATACCCGCAGCCGGCATCAACACAGTGAATTCCTCGCCGCCGAAACGGAATAGTTCACCCAGTTCGCCGACGGCTTCGGAAAGGACCTGGGCAACATATTGCATCACCGCGTCACCGGCATCGTGGCCAAAGCGGTCGTTGAAGCGCTTGAAATGGTCGATATCCAGCATGAGACAGGCCAGTGAATCGTCTGGCTTCTCAATATGCTTGTTCAGCGCCTCATCAAGAGACCGACGGTTCAGGAGACCGGTCAAGGCATCGTGTCTGGCCATGCCAACCAGCCGCTGCCGCAGTTGGAGGTTTGCGACGGCAAGACCAATATTCTCGGCGAGGAGTTCCAGATAAAGTCGCTCTGTCTCCAGTGCTTCATTTCTTGCGGGAATTTCGAGGTACAACAGGCCGACGGTGTCCCCCAAGGCGGTCAGCGGTATACAGAGACCGGTTCCGAAAATCCCCTGGAGGTGATGGCAGACGACGTCGTCCCCGTCGGGATTGTTGGTGTGGGGACGTCCGCGACGCAGAGCCCAGCAATCATCGATCAAAAAATCAGACGAGGAAAACGAAGGGTCGGACCATTTTCCGGTCGATTGGAGAAGTGTACTGTTTTCCTTGAGCACAAGGAGCCGGCCCGCGATAGCGGGAAAAATCTGCGGCATGAATTTCGCAACGACGTCGGACAATTCATCCTGATTCTGGCACGCCTGAATTCGATGCATCATTTGCAGGATTAGGTCCTTGATGCGTTGGTTCCTGCGGTGCTCTGCATCAAGCCGTTCCCGTTCCAACCCGTTGCTGCGGAAGATGCGAATGGCTTGGTTCATTTCTCCAATTTCGTCACGTCGCCCTTCGTCTGGTACCTCTATACTGTAGTCCTGCCGGGCAAGGCGCATGACGATATTGCTCATTCTGATAAGGGGCGCGGCAACCCGTCTGCTGAGGACAAAGTACAATACGGCCAAAAACATCAGTGCGGTCAGGGCAAGCATCATCTTGGCGATAGACCCGTAGAAATCACTTCGGCTTTTGGCCTGGCCAACTGTTGCCTGCGTGCGTGCCGCAACCGTCTCTCTCACATTTGCAACGCTATTCAGCAGACTTGTATGCAGTTGATAATACTCGTCACCGAACAGGACCTGTTGCGCTTCGTTCTGGCGCCCGGCGCGATAAGAAGCGATGGCCTCTCGTTCCATCGCGTCCAGAGTGTCAGCGCTCTTGCGTATATCCTGAAACAATCCTTCTTCCTGCGGCAAGGCACCGCGCGCAGACAGTTTATCCAAGGCTTCTTCGAGGTGATTTTCCTGATCTTCGTCGACATAGAACTTTGCCAGATGTTGCTCGTCGCCTCGCATAACGTAAAGACGCGCCTCCTCGGCGCGCTCGTCCGCGATGATCACCAGTTCCTCGGCAAGATCGTTTAATTCGAGATGAGATTCGATTGCCGCGCGCTCTTGGGAGGCGCTTCTTGCCGACAAAATGAATGTGGTGGCTGATACTGTCGTCAGTATCAGCGTTACGGCATAAGCCAGGTTTGTGATGGTGCCAAGTCGCATGGTGGTGCCAAATCTTGCCGCACGGTATCACGACCGGGTGCGGCGGGTCCAATTTGTGGGTTTGACCAATCATTTCGCCAAGTCTGTCTGATCCCCTATGGCTACGTCTTAGTCCCGCGGTCCAAAATGTCCAACGTGCTGTGTGGATTAAATTACCAAATCTTTAGTTGTGCGCCATTTCGCCAGTACCTAGCTTACCGGTAAGGCCGCATCCGATGTGGACATGCGCCGTATGATGATGCGAAGTGGTACTGCATTCTGCGCTCGTACTTTTTTGACTGGCCCATGCAGGACATAGCGTGCAGCCAGATCGTCTTCACCTGCTTTTGGGTGAACGCGGGAGTTTGGTAAAACGGGGCTCTTACCGTTCGTCTCGGTGAATGAAGCGTCCATAGCGCATAGGAAAGAAGGAGTTGCAACATGCAGATCGGAATGGTTGGGCTTGGACGGATGGGCGCAAATATGGTGCGCCGCCTTTTGAAATATGGTCATGATTGTGTGGTTTTCGATGTCAATCCCGAAAATGTCGCTGCGCTGGTGAGGCAAGGCGCGACCGGTGCCACCTCGCCGGACGATCTCGTTGCGAAGCTTTCACCGCCGCGTGCAGTCTGGCTGATGCTTCCCGCTGCGATTACGCCGAAAATCGCCCGTGACTTTGCAGTGAAACTTTCTGCGGGCGATACAGTCATCGATGGCGGCAATTCGTTTTATCGTGATGCGATTGACCTGGCGGCGGAGTTTGCCATCAAAGGTGTCGATTTCATCGATACTGGCACATCCGGGGGCGTCTGGGGGCTGGAGCGCGGCTTTTCGTTGATGATTGGCGGCCCGGTGGCTGCCGTGCAACGGCTCGATCCGATTTTTGCGTCGCTCGCCCCCGGAGCTGGCCAGGGCATTGTTGCCGATCCCGTTACCGGCACGGCGCCAATGGGATATCTGCATTGCGGACCGTCAGGGGCGGGACATTTTGTCAAGATGGTTCATAATGGCATCGAGTACGGTGTCATGGCGGCCTACGCCGAAGGTCTGAACATATTGAAGGCTGCCAATGCCGGTATGCAGAACCGCGCGGCGGATGCGGAAACGGCCCCTCTCGCCCATCCGGAATATTACCAGTTCGATATCGATCTTCCTGCCGTGACGGAGGTCTGGCGGCACGGGTCTGTCATCGGCTCATGGCTGCTCGATCTGACGGCCGAGGCCCTGAAGCAGGACCCTGATCTAGACCAGTATGGTGGCCGGGTTTCGGACTCCGGCGAGGGGCGCTGGACGCTGCAGGCGGCTGTCGAAACGGGCGTACCGGCTCCCGTGCTGGCATCGGCGCTGTTCGAGCGCTTCTCGTCACGTGGTGAGGCCGAATTTGCCGGCAAAGTGCTCTCGGCAATGCGCAATGCCTTTGGTGGTCATCTGGAAAAGGCAAAATAGGCGCGCAGGCAGCGGACAGTTACGATCGGACGGGCCGGCTTCAGGCATATGTCCTGGATGAAGATTGCACGCTTGGTCGAGGCAGAGGTCCGTTCCTTGCGTGAGCGAGACTTCGTGATGGCAGCCCACATGCTTGGTCTGCTCAATGGTTGGATCTTGTTTCGGGAATTACTGCCAAATGCTGCCAGGCCCACCATCGTCGCGGCGACGTTGACGGTGGCGCGCGCCATTCTTCTTGAGGCCTACATCAGTTTTCTGGGTTACGGCATTCAGCCGCCGCTGCCAAGCTGGGGCAACATGTTGAGCGGTGCCGAGCAATATCTCGACAGGGCGCTCTGGCTCGCCATAGTACCCGGTGTCGCCATCACGCTCGACGTCACGAGTTCCAACTTCATTGGCGACGGACTTCGCGACGCGCTCAATGCTCGCAGCGATTTGAATTGAGAGTTCGGGCTGATGTCTTCTTTCTCGCCTTTTGGCGCCACGCTCTGGTATGCGACGGGCGCTTCCGCACCGGTTACGGAACCACTCTCCGGTCTTATCCAGGCAGATATTTGCATTGTCGGTGCCTGTTATATCGGGCTGACCAGCGCGCTCGAACTGGCCAGGGAAGGCGTTGACGTCATTCTTCTGGAGCGGCAGGAAATTGGTTTTGGAGGTTCCGGCCGCCGTCCGATTTGGCAGGACGACATCGAAAACGGTACGCTCGTCGCCGTCTGGAAGACGGAGCCCGCCACCTACAACTACCTCGGCCGCGAACTTGAAGAAACTTTTGTGGTGGTTGAGGGCGAGACGATCTATTCGCAGGCGGCACGCGCTCCGAGGGTTATTCCTCAAAGTCCGACGGAGGGGTTGAACGGCCGAGGCAAAAAGCATTTTTCCAGGCTGCCACACGCTTCTAAAAAAGCGCGCCGCGATGAACGCGACGCGCTTGCCGTTGACGACCCCATACGACCGCGGAGACGGACGGATTAAATCGCTCGCTTCAGTTGGAGGTGGGACACGCCAGCAGCCAAGTTCACGCCGGTACCAACTTCGGCACTGATCGGCTGCAGCGCGAAGTTCTTTGCGTTACCGCCGATCAGCGCGTTGGCGCCCACGCCCACACCGACCGACGCGCCGGCAGATGCGCCAACATAATCACCGCTCAGCGCGCCGTCGCCAACGCGGCTTGCCGCCGTATTGAGCACGATCCAGCTCATATAGGTCTTGCCGGTCACACCGATGTCGAGGCCAAGCTTGCCGATTGTGCCGGTGTAGCGTTCCGTCTTGCCGGAGCGCTGACGGAACTCGCAGCTCACCGCCTTGCTGGAGCCGACGACGAGGCCGACGCCACCGGCGATTTCACAGGACAGGGTGCCGACGCGTTCCTTCTGCGCGGTTTCCGTTGCACGCTTGCCGCTGTGCTTCGTTTCGGCGGAAGCGAGTGGGGCGATGGCCAGAGTTGCGATTGCAGTTGCAAGAACGAGTTTCTTCATTGTTTGTCACTCCTGTTATTCTTTACAAGTTGGATGCGTGGGGCAGAGGCATCCAGATAGGTATGGGGGCGCTGCCGGATCGCCAGATCGGCGATGATCGGCCGCGATGCGAAACATTCTGCGATGATGACCGCCCGTTCGAAGGCAGAGAGTGTTTCCACTTCGCCCGAGAGCACGATCCTGCCCTCGACGGATGTGACGGAGATCGAGCTGTCTTCCTGTCCATCGGCATAGGCGAGCACGGCTTGCAAGGCGGCACACAGGCTGACGTCCTGGGGGAGGCAGTTTGTGGCCGGGGTCAGTTCACAAGCAAGCATCATGGTGAAACCTCCTACCTTGAACATCAGCGGTTCACTTGAATGCCTTTTTGACGGCGTCCTTGGTCTGGCCGAGCTTCTCCTGCGCCTGGCCCGCCAGTTTTTCGGCTTTGCCTTCCGCCTGAAGCTTGTCGTTTCCGGTGATCTTTCCAGCCGCTTCCTTGATGCTGCCCTTTGCCTGACGGGCGATGCCTTCGATACGGTTGTTGTCCATGACGAGTTCCTTCCATCGTTTTGAGGGTGCCGCTGTTGGTAACGGCATGATGGAAAGATAGGCCGGCAAAATCGCCGCTGGCAGAGCAATAGCTACTAGTTCGACTGGTACAAATTGACCTAATTTGCGGGTTCAGCCGCTATTTTTTTTACTGCCGACAAATCCACGCTCCCGCGCCCAGACTACCGCCGCGGTTCGGCGGTTGACACCGATCTTGCCGTAAAGAGACGCGATATGGTTGCGGATCGTGTGTTTGGAGAGGTTCAGCCGATCGCTCATTTCCTTGTCGCTGCAACCGTCACAGATTAGCGATAGTATCTGCTCCTCCCGATCCGTGAGATCCTTCAGCGATGCGGTCGATGTGGCGCCGCGCGAATTTTGCCGCAGCCCCGCGAGCCGCTCAACAACGGTACGGCTGAACCAGGAGGTGTCGGCCATGACACTTTCGATGGCTTCGATCAGCTCGTTTTCGGATCTTCGCCGTTCCGTAACGTCCTGTATCGCCCAGATGACGCAAAGCTGGTCATTGATCTCTGCGCGTTCTGCCGAAACGATGCACTCAGCTACGCCGCCATCAGCGAGGTTCATGCGCAGATTTTCATTCCGGATAGGGATATTGTCCTTCAGCCGTTTCTCGATATCGCGTCGTGCTGCCACATCGTCCCACAATCGCAACTCGCTTGCGGTTTTGCCGATCACCTCGGCTTCCATGTGACCGCAAAGCGTCAGAAAGGCATCATTGACCTCCGTCAGCACGAAGTCGCTCAGCCTGGAAATTGCCGCCGGCGCGGGCGACAGACGGAAGGACTTGAAGAATCTTTCTTCGCTCTGGCGAAGCGCGTTCTGTGCCTTCCGGCGCCCGTCGAGATCCGCGAAGGTGAACAGCATGCAGGGCTCTTCGGCAACCGCGATTGTTTCCCCTGCCACGATCACCAGCCTGTCACCGCCCGGAATGGGAATGAGCGCCTCGCGATGGCGAATTACCCGGCCTTCATGCAGACGCTTCAGCGCATCCTCACCGGTTTCGCACTCGGAAAACAACCCGAGTTCCTTGACGCTGATACCGATGATCTCCTCGCGGTTAAAGCCGGTCATTTCCAGAAAACCCTGATTGACGCGAATGAAACGCTCGTCTTCCAGCCGGCAGATCAGACCCGGCGCCGGATTGGCGTTAAAGGCGCTCTCGAATCGCGCTTCAGCCTCGAAGCGCGGTGTCTCGTCGCGAATGATCAGCACCAGCACATCGGGTTTTGCGCCGTCATCTTCAAGAATAAGGCCACGCAAGGTATGGACCCAGCATTCAGCCGCATTGTCACTTGGCGATATCTCCACTGTCACATCTTCGAATGTCTCTCCGGCAAGTAGCCGCTCAAGCGGATACTGACCTTCGTCGAGAAGATGATTGTTGCGATAGCGAAGCGTGAAATTGCGCCTGTAGCTTTCGGCGTCGGCGCCAAGCTCCGACACGGTCTCTATGCGGTGCATCTCCAGTGCTGCCTTGTTGGCCCATGCGATCGTTCCTTCGGTTTCCAGCAATATCAGCCCATCGCTGAGGCCTGCGATCAGGTTCTGTAACACGAGGCGGTTGATCTTCGGCAGGTTCACGGTGTCATCCTTCTAGCCCTGTGGCTTCTGGTAGTTTGTGTCGTCTCTAACGCCAAGCGACGTTAAGTGTTGCAGGACGCCACTTGGCCAGAAAACGAAAAATGAGGGATAGACGAGCGCTACATCCGTTTTGCGTGTCGATTTCGGGAACCGCCATCGCACTTTTGTCCCGCCACTGAAACCAAACGGGCCTTTTCTTCGTATCTAGGCCAGCGGCCAACTAGGCGCTAACGGAGAAGACGGTCTGATGGAGCTTGGAAGAGACGATAGGCGGACGGGCCTGGCCGTAACCGATGACCTGACGAAGGCGACACTGACCATTGCCTGGGTCATCATCCTGAATAAGCCGTTTTATCCGCTCTATGTCTGGTATCTCGTCGATGCCGGTGCTGCTGAGGCATCGCTCGTTACGCTGCTATCGCTGCCGTTTTTCCTTTTGATCCCACTTTTGGCAAAGAAGTCCAATCTGGCTGCGCGCGTGGCGCTGCCTCTTGTGGGAACGTTTGATACCCTGTTTGAAACGGCGATATTCGGCGACCAATCCGGCACCGAATTTTTCTTTGCGGCGTGCATCATGCTGGCAACCATCTCGTTCCGTGCAGACGAAAAGCGCTGGCAATATGTAACTGCAATTCTTGTTTTTATCGCGTTTTTCTGCTCGCGCACATTTTTGGGCGCGGGGCTGCAATCCTGGTCGGCAGATGATCTTGCAACGCTTGTCAATCTGAATGCGTTCTCCGCAGCTAGCCTCATGACCTTTATCGCGTTTCGATATGCCGGCTTGTCCCGGCGAACCAAAACCTGAACCCGTTTTATCGATAGGAGGAGTTTATGCAGAAAAATCGCAAGCGCGTCGTGGGTGCGCTGTAAGCGGCAAGCTGAGGCCGTTCAGGCCTTGTAGCTCCACGGCATAAGGGTATGGATTTCGCTGCTAGGCCAGCCGTTTGCAAGGCGCTCGAGCGTCT
>NZ_JAQKGP010000051.1:0-8776 GCF_027956525.1 Agrobacterium sp. ST15.13.013 | reverse complement strand
ATCGCTGTCCGCGAATTAGCGGAAATGCTGTCCCGGATTTAGTGAAATCGCTGTCCGGGATTTAATGGAATCCCTGTCCGCGAATTACCGAAACCCGCAATTTCTTTGAAGGCGAGCCGGACGACCTCAGCAAGAGCCGAAGCTGTAGCGGTCTGGCCCGGTGCGAGCAAGATCGCGAACTCCTCACCGCCCAAGCGGCCGACGATCGCATCGTTGGGAGCGTTACCCTTGAGAATTTCGGAGAAAGCTCGAATGACGCGGTCTCCACCGCTGTGTCCATAGCGGTCATTGATTGACTTGAAGTAATCGAGGTCGCTCACGATCACAGACACCCGTGCATCCGCGGACTGCCGCGCCATAGCGTTGAGTGCACGCGGCTCGAAGCCGCGACGATTAAGTAATCCCGACAAGGCATCGATCTGGGCATCCGACTTGATGCTGTCCAACACGTCACTTGCGATCACCGCGAATATACCTACGGCTGTCATTGCGCAAATAAGTGCGTCCGATATAGAGACAACGAGCCAATAAGCTCCTTCAAACCCTCCCTCTACGTTACCCGAAGCAAGCAAGAAAAGAGGGCGGAGAAGAAAGCCTCCACACGAAATTATAATCAAACCGAAAAGTACCTGCTCGACCGGGGTGCGATCGCGAGCCTTTGCTACATCAAACAGCATCACAAGACCAACCGCCGCGAGCCCACCGTTCAGGAAAATGACTCGCATAAGCAGGCTTTGCTCCACAAACTGATGATAATAGAGAGCGCTCAATGCAAGTGCGGCGATACTCACGACAGCGAGATATCGTGGTCGTTGTGCGCGCCTGATGGACAGTCCAATAGACAGTAATACCATGGAGGACATCAAGAATACGTTGGCCAGCAACCGTAGTAGTGGATCCCCAAGCGAAAAGGCAAAATAGAATATGACGAAACATAGTGCTCTCACCGAATATGAAAGAGCGAAGATAGCAATATAGGTAAGATGCCTGTGGTGGTGCCAGAGCACGAACATCGATATGCAAAACAGTGCAGACATGCCCGTATTCAACAGGCCTATGACGTCTTGATAACTCATATCTGACCGCCCATGGTGCCCGCCCTACGCACCTATATCGCACTCTTCAAAGTTGCGATAACACGGCTCTTGTAAATATCGGGTAAACCTGGCGCACCACGGGCAAGGCTTGGTTGATCTCGGCTAACAACCCGCTTCGCGGCTTCTAAAGGGAGGCATCCGCGGTGACGCCTTTTCTTCCCTGACGTTATCGAAGGTGATCTCACATGGCTCCGATCGTCCTCTAAAACTTCACGGTGAACCCAATCGTGCCATTGAAGCTGGTATTGCCGGAGAGATCGGCCAGACTGGTGTTGATGCCCGCCTGCCCGTGCACGGCATATCTTTCGTTATCCCAGGCATAGGTGCCGCCAAGGCCAAGCCCGCCCCAGAGGCGTTCCTGCGAATTACGGAATGACACGCCGGCGACGTCCGTTCTCGCATCAGGCGACAGGTCATAATAAAGATTGGCGATGCCATAGGCCTGCAGGTGGCTCCGCACACCGGCCTCATCCGTCCAGCTGTTTTCATAATCCGATGACAGGCCTAGACGTAGCGTCAAATCATTGTCCCTGCCCAGAGATACGGCTGAACCAAAGGCATCGGTAAAGTCGCGGTAGCTCAGGCCGGAAAAGCTGAGCTGCGCCTGCGGGGTCAGGCTCCAGCCGGGACTGACGGCAATCTGCTGGCCTGCCTCGACACCCAGCGCATAACCAAAACCATTAATCCCCGAGGCAAGCCGGGTGGCTGCGGTGGTGGAGTTGAGGTCATTGTCAAACCAGGTGAGGTTAAGCTGACCATCGACATAAAAGCCGCCATTGCCATACCAAGTCAACGTGCTGCCAAGGCCGTAACCATTGCTGCTGATGGTGCCATTGCCGTATGCCGAGGTGATGTCACCATTGATGGTGCCGTAACGCACGGACAAGCCGCCAACCAGATTGCCACCCGTTGATGACATGAGTTCAATGTCGGTCCCGGCCTGTAGCTGCCAGGTATCAACGGTGTAGTCTGCACCTGTAGTGGAGGAATGCGGTGACAGGCGATCATGTTGGCCGACAATGCGGCCCCAAACGCTGTAACCACCACCATCAGAACCCTGCCCGGTATTGGCGCTATTGTCGCCACTGACGCTCCAGACACGGCTTCCGACACGCTGTTGCAGCGTATCCAGCGAATTGAAGCGCTGCAGCACGGAGGAATAGGCCTCGTAAACCGGTGCACCGGCTTGATAAAGCGGCGTACCTGACGACAACAGGGTCGAGCGCAGATACCAGTCACCGTCTGCTGGGGTGCTGACACCGCCCTGATACAGCCGGTAGGCATAAGCACCGGCGACCACGGCCTGATCACCTTCAAAAACATAACTGCCGAGTAAAGAGAACGTGCCGGCGGAGCTGCCGCCGACGTCGATGATCTTGATGCCTTCTACTGTCTGATCACCGGTGCCACCAACATTGATGACACGCACATTGGTGGTGCCAGATGTGTTCCCCGTGATAATCAACTGGTCGGTAGAAGACGTATCGTCGCCCAGCACGGTTTCAATTTCCAACGTGCCGCCGCTTCCGATATAGTCCCCCGCAACCGTCAATCTGCCGATGGAGTTGCCCGGTGCAATGGTACCGCCGGCAAAGTTGGTGGTGGTGCCCACCTGGCCGATCCCCTGCAGACGTCCGCCATAAACCTCCATGGTGCCGCCGAGCGCGTTGTTGACCGACAATATGCCATCATAAACGCCTGATACGCCAAGCAATGCGGTATTGTTGGCGGTGAGAATTGCCTGGCCGGAACCCACCTGCCGCACGCCGCCGGAGCCGCTTATGGTGCCAGTGAATGTCACGACATCAGAGCGGTTAAAAGCCAAGATACCATTATTGGCGACATCACCAACAATGCTGCCCGTCGTGCCATTGTTGCCCAGCCGCAGCGTGCCGTCCTCAATTGTGGTGTTGCCGCTATAGGTGTTTGCGCCTGTCAGCGTCAGGGTGCCCGCGCCCTGTTTGGTCAAGCCACCGATACCGGTGAGTTCGGGAGCAACGCCGATATTATACCCGTTGGTATCAAAATAACCGCCATTGGCGTCCAACAGCACCTGCTGGCTGCCAAAACCGGTGAAAAAAGCACTGTTGTTTCTGGTTGCCCTGATGATACCGCCATCCAAGGTGACATTGGCGGTGCCCATGCCGCCGCGAACAAAATTGGTCTCCAGCACGCCGCGCGCGCCAACTGTGCCGTTTATATCCAGGGCGCCGACTGCGGTCGACGAGGAAATGCCAAGCCAGACACCATCGCGCACATAAACGCTTGCGCCATCTTCAATGGTGATGTCGCCCATTCCGTAGTTGCCCAGATTGAGATTATAGTCGCCGATGGACCAGCTGGATCCGGCACCAGTAACGGTTACGCTTCCGAAACCCGCAGCACCGGCGCCAACATATCCCTGCTGGCTGGATACCGTCGCACCATCCTCAATTCTCAATGTGCCACTGGCATAACTGCCAACAGTGAGCTGGTCGGAAATGCTCCAGCTAGAGGAGGTGCCGGAAACAGTAGCGGAACTTGTGTCGGTGTCTCCGATAGTGGCAAGTCCGCTGGACACTTGTCCGCGACCTTCAATTCTCAGGATGCCGTTGCTGACGGTGATGCGGCCTGCATTTTCCCAGGATGAGCCGTCGCCGGACACCAAGACTTTGCCCTCGTTGGTGCCACCGATATAGGTATCGGCATTAACGGTGAGTTTGCCGCCGAAAAGAACTTGCAAGTCGCCATCGCCGCTGTCGCCAACCCCGAAATAATCATTGCTGGTCCAGGTTGATGCGTTGCCAAAACCATCTGTGCCCGAGACAAGGGCGACGCCATCCACCACGCCGCTGGAATTGGTGACACTGGCCCCGCCGGTGACATTGAGCGTGCCGTCGACTACCCGTGTTTCGGTAGCGGTCAGAGTTGAAGCCCCACCTGTCACTGTCAATGTGCTGGTAGCTTCCACGGAGACAGAGTTAGCGGTACCGGCGCCTGAAAGGCTCACGGTGCCCGGCGCGATAACAACATCGGCCGAAAAATCCGGAACGGCGTTGGAACTCCAGTTGCCGGCATCAAACCAATCGTTATTGCCCGCACCGCCCGTCCAGTCAGCCGCCGTAACCGAAACCGGTACCGCCGCGAAGGCCAGAACGAGCGGTGCGGTGGACAAAAGCAGGCGTTGATAGGACGGCAGAAGTTGGCGAAGGGCTTGACGCTTTGGCATGGCGACCCCGAGAAGAGAGGGTGTGATGATTATCAAAGCATGAAAAAAGATGATTAATATCTGCCTAATATTCCCGTCAAAGCAGCAAAAATCTTGAGGACACGCAGTTGGCAGCAGCCTCCTCACCGCCCGTCCATTTCCTGAAATGCAGTCCATGATCAAGACACTGCGCGAGTGATACAAAGGCTCCGACCTAGGTATTAGCGGCGCGCAGGGCCTGACGAGTTCGCTTTTGACTCGTCCTATACACCGGAATTGATATCCTTTAAGGTCTTGAAAGGATCTGAACCAGCGACCCTGCCAATCAATTTTCCCCGGTTTGGAGATTGTCTTGCCAAAGCGATTTCTTGGCACGATGTAAATAAGATCGACCAGTCTCTTCAATTCATCGCGCCAGCAAGCATCACTGATTGAAGCGCCGTGCGGAGATTAAGCGCAATAAAATCCGCATAAGTGCGGAGATTAAACTTGCTATTCTCCGCATCCGGAGCGTACTCTGAACCATGGTGTATATCTGGCAATCCTCTCAATGGCCGAAGTTCCAATGGAAACTCGAGCGTTTGGCATCGAGGATTTCAGCCGTACGCCTCGATCAGGGGCGCCTCATCGGCCGCGTCGAGAGTCTCGGGTTTCGTACACGCGAGGCAACGTTCCTGCAGGCGCTTACAGACGACGTTGTCAAATCGTCGGCGATCGAAGGGGAGCGCCTGGATGAACAGCAGGTCCGATCATCGTTAGCCCGACGGCTTGGTATCGACATCGATGGCTTCGTGACGCCGAACCGCTCGGTCGAGGGCATTGTCCATATCACTCTCGACGCCACGATCAATTGCTCACAACCACTGACGGCGGAGCGGTTATTTCAATGGCATGCAGCGCTCTTTCCGACCGGCCGAAACGAATGGGGCCACAAGCTTCGTGTCGGCGAGTGGCGTGACGGCTCAGGCGGGCGTATGGAGATCGTTTCTGGCGCATTCGGATACGAGAAAGTTCACTATGTCGCGCCGCCGGCAGATCGCTTAGAGCATGAGATGTCAACCTTCCTCGAATGGTTTAACGAAACACATGATCTCGATCCTCTCGTAAAAGCGGCTGTCGCCCACCTTTGGTTCGTAGCCATCCATCCTTTCGGGGATGGCAACGGTCGCATCACCCGTGCAATCGCCGACATGACACTTGCACAGAGTGGTGGTGGGGCACAGAGACTTTACTCTATGTCCGCCGCTATCGAGAGATCGCGCGCTGGCTATTACGAAGCCCTGCAATTAATCACCAGCAATGAATCTCTCGACATAACGAGCTGGGTTGAATGGTTCTTGGATCGTTTGGGCAACGCTGTTGAAGGCGCGCTGGCAACTCTTGACAACGTCATGCTGAAAAATGACTTTTGGCAAAAGCACGCTGCGCATGATCTTAACCCGCGACAAGCCAAGGTCCTCAACAGGTTGCTAGAGGGCAACTTCGAAGGCAAGCTCACATCGACGAAGTGGGCGAAGCTGACGAACGCATCTCAAGACACGGCGTCCCGCGACATTGCAGACCTGTTGGAGAAAGGCATCCTACGAAAAGGAGAAGCTGGAGGCCGCAGCACATCCTATGAGGTGATTGTGGATTTGCCAGTGAACCAATTGTCCAGAGGAGCTTAATCAGGAGGCGTTAGAATTGGCGGGGCAGCGTCGCCTTAATTTTTATAGGATAGAGCGGAGGGGATGAACAATTCTTCAATTTCCTTCGCGACCCATCGTTACAAACGTCATCGTTTTCCAGCCGAGATCATCGCTCACGCGGTCTGGCTGTATTTCCGGTTTCCGTTGAGCCTGCGCCATGTCGAGGATTTGCTGGCTGAACGCGGTATCGACGTTTCGTTCCAGACAGTGTCGGAATGGGCCGCCAAATTCGGCTCCGAGTTTGCTGCTTCGCTCCGTCGGCGCTCAAAGGGCGGCTTTGCCGATAAATGGCACCTCGATGAAATGGTGGTAACCATCAAAGGCCGGAAATACTGGCTCTGGCGTGCCGTCGATGCTGAAGGCTATGTGCTTGAAGCCCTTTTGCAAAGCCGTCGCGACAAAAAGGTAGCACTTAAATTGATGCGCAAGTTGCTCAAAGGCCAGGCCTCATGCCCCGTGTGATCGTCACAGACAAACGCCGGTCCTATGATGCCGCCAAACGCGATATCATGGCCCTGCGTTGAGCATCGTTCGCATAAGGGGCTGAACAATCGGGCCGAAAATTCCCATCGCCCCATAAGGCGGAGAGAACGGATCATGATGCGGTTCAAGTCTGCCGCGCAATGCCAACGTTTCGCTTCAAATCACGGCCCGATTTCAAACCTCTTTCTGTTTCACCGCAAACATCAATCCGCCGCCGATCACTGGACACTTCGCACCGAGGCTATGGCCGTCTGGCGTGAAATCACGTTGCCAAATTCCATATAAAGTCGGCCGTTGCTGAACTCTGACGTCCTGTTCAAGTTAAGGCGACGCTGCAGGCACCCTGTCCTGTAGCAAGGCCTTGCGGAAGGCAAGGTAGCCACTGGGCCATTCGCGCACCTTGACGGGCGAGCTCGACGATGCCAGCTTCTACGCATGAATCCCAAGTTGATGACAACATTCCTTGCCGTCCTGCGTCATGGCAGCTTCACTCGGGCGGCGCAAGACGTGCATCTTGCTCAGTCAACGGTCAGTGATCAGATACAGACGTTAGAATTGGAGCTTGGAACGGCGCTATTTGTGCGTTCAAAAGTTGGGCTTGAGGTTACGCCTGCCGCCCTTGCCCTTCGACCATATGCTGAGGAGATTTTAGCGTTACGCGACGAGGCGCTTGCTGCCGTTGCGGACACAATTGATAGCGAGAGCCAATCGCTGACGGTGGGTTGCCTCGAGACGATCGCATCCTGCCGGCTCGCTTCGTGGCTGCCCGACTTTAGAGCCAGCCATCCCAAGGTCGACGTGAAGCTGAGGATCGCCGGCAGCGGCGAGCTGCGGCGGCTCTTGGAGCAAGGACAGCTTGATGCTGCCATCTGCTTTCACGACGACGACCCTGGCCACGGTTTCGTCGTTCGAACCCTCGGAAGGGAGCCGCTGGCGCTTCTTCAAAAACCGGCGTGCAAGAGGGCCGAGCCGCTCGCCGATATCGGCGCGCTCGCGGCAGAGGAATTCGTCGTCACGGAGACCGGCTGCACCTACCGGCGCATGTTCGATGAGTTTTTCACCAAGGGCGGTGCCAGACCTCCGCGTCCGATCGCGGAGGTCAATAGCGTAGCCTCGATTATCAGTTTTGTCGCAGCCGGTTCATGCCTCGGCATCATTCCGCGGCTGGCAGCCGAGGCGGCGGTGCGGCGCGGCGACGTTGTGGAAATTCCCTGGCCTGGAACGACATCGCCAAGCGTCCCTCTCGTCATGATCTGGCGTCGCCGTAGGATACAGCCACAGGCATTGAGGCAGTTTCTTGCGGCGACCAACGGAAATTTCGCAGATCTCAGACCAGGCGATGGCCGCCCTCCACGTGAAGAACCGCGCCTGTCGTGAAGCCGTTTTCCATCAGGAAGGCGATGGCATCCGCGATGTCTTCGGGAAAGCCGATCCGGCCGACGGGAAGCCGTTCGGCCATCGCCCGTAAGGTCTCGGCCTTTTTGTCACCGGCCACGAATTGCCATATGGGCGTGTCGACCCAGCCGGGAGAGACGGCATTGACCCGGATGGGGGCCAGTTCTATCGCAAGCGCCCGCACCATGCCCTCGAGTGCCGCGTTCACGGCAGCCACCACTGTTCCCTTGGCGGCCGGCCGGTAGGCTGCCACGCCCGAGGTAAAGGTTAGCGATCCGCCGGGGCGCAGTCGCGCTGCGCCATGTTTGGCAATGTGAATGGGAGCGAAGACCTTGCTGTCGAAGGCGCGTCGCACCGCCTCCATTTCAAGAGCCGGAAGCAGTTCGTACGATCCTCGAATGTCTGCTGCAGTGGAGACGATGTGATCGACGGGTCCGATCGTGTCGAACAGCGCCGCCACTTCGCTCTCGCGCGTGGCATCGAGGCAAACGGTCGATAAATTCATGCACCTTCCTATCGCCTCTGCTGCCTGCGCCAGACGCTGCTCGTCCCGGCCCGCAATGATGACCTCCATCGACTGTCCTGCCAATCGACGGGCAAGGGCGAGGCCCATACCCGAGCTGCCGCCGACGATGAGGGCTCTGTTGCCGGTCTTGAATGTCATGGGTTTTGCTCCTGTCAAAGTTACACCCTTTTCTTTGTCAGGTGGGTGCTTGCAGCGAAAACGGATAAATCAGATAGGGTTATCGGGAAATCCGATTGCCCCATGACGTGCGCGGCAAGGTAGGCATAATGACTTCATTGTATGTATCGGCGTGGAATATTAACACTACTTTGGCAGATTAACTGACGGTTAACGATAATCGGCCATCTTTGGCCCCTCAAAAAGGGGTGCGGTGGATGGTGGAGCAGAATATTGCACTGGC
>NZ_JAQKGP010000050.1:0-10169 GCF_027956525.1 Agrobacterium sp. ST15.13.013 | reverse complement strand
AGACGCTCGAGCGCCTTGCAAACGGCTGGCCTAGCAGCGAAATCCATACCCTTATGCCGTGGAGCTACAAGGCCTGAACGGCCTCAGCTTGCCGCTTACGTTCAATCTGGCTGAGATTGCAGAGATCGCTGGAATGAGCGCGTTCCACTTCAGCAGGTTGTTCAAGAAAGCGACAGGACTGTCGCCCTCTCGATATTTTATCCGCCTACGGATGACGCGAGCGCAACAACTCCTTCAGGAGACAGATCTCAGCATCATCCGGGTCGGATTTGCTGTCGGTTATTCAAGTCCAAGCCATTTTTCGCAGGTCTTTAGGCGCGAGACCGGACTTTTACCGAGCCACTATCGCAAGACGTGAGAATTAAACGGAGAACGCAGCGGCAGTCTTCCTGGGGTTCTGACACATCAGCTTTCTGGCGGTATGAGGGCACGCGCTTGCTTTTCCCATCGCCAGGAGGTTTGGCCGACCAATCGGGTCCCGCCCCACCAGCGATCGACGCCACACGTCTCGATGAAATCGATTTCGCCCACGTTTATCTTGTGCCCGTCAGCCGTCAACCGAAGGTGGCTTCCGGCATATCTGTCCCAGGCATGGGCATCATTGAAAAAGTCGGTCGACCTCAAACGTCCTTTCAGCCCGGCAATGAGCGGCGAAGCGCCTGAAGCAAGGTTTGTGATTAGGTCGATGATCGACGGCAGTTCAAGCAGAGGCAACGGGTCATCCGCGCAGTTTCTTGCAATCTCGCCAACGGTACATCCTCCAGTGGCGAGAGTGTTCAGGACCAGACGCTCGCAAGCACCAAGGCCCGTTTGAGCGCTCGGCAGATCATCAAGAAGCGCTTCCCTCGTCCGGGTCATGAAAGGAAAATGGCGCAACTCGTCGATACTTAAGTGAAGCCATGCATGCGGCGTGGAAGCTGAGTAGGCCAACCATATTGCGGCAGCTGCGGTTAGATGCTGATTTTCAACCGATATCAGCGTTGCCCCCGAGCTGCTCTGAGTCTGAGGAGACTGTTGCCCCCACGGTGTTACGCCTTGAAAAATAGAGAGGTTTGTGTGGTCAATGTCAGTCGTAAGCGCTTGGCTCAACAAATAGACCATCAGCAGTTGGCTGTTGGAATCGGGATCGATGTAGAGCTCAACCTGATCTGCATCACGCCAGTATTGCAGAACCTCTTCCATTTTTTGAGTGAGAGAGGTGAGGACCTGCTCGCTGTTGATGTCGCCTAGATTGGATCCGACAACGGGAGCCCTGATGAGGCTGACGGGTAAGGGGATTATCTTGGATTTTGGGAGTACAGACGCTTGGCTCGCTTTCAAGTAGCCGGCGGCCGCCTCGTCGCAGGTCACACACAATCGATTTCGCATTCAGGAACCTCAATATCTGTAATGAGCACCTGGAGTGCACCCCGTTTGACCGGACAAGTCGGCTAGGTTGATTTAGCCCTGATGAACTGCCGAGGGGAAGCCATCTTGAGGGCAGAATGGGGATGGATTTCATTATAATCCTCGATCCATCCGTCGATGAGCCGGAGCGCTGTTTCGGCGTCCGGCAGAGGTGATATGCGCACGTAATCCCGTTTCAGGGTTTTGACGAATGCCTCCGACATGCCGTTCGACTGAGGGCTGGCGACCGGCGTGAAGCAAGGTGTGAGATTGAGTGCTTGTGCAAACAGCCTCGTGTCCCTCGCGGTGTAAGCAGAGCCATTGTCGGAGAGATGCTCGATAGCGTGCGGGGCTCGGGTTGCATGGAAGCGTTTCTCGACCGCCTCCAGCATCATGTCACGCACGTCCGAGCCGGAAATGCCTGCATTGGCAACCGCCGTCCATGCGATGATCTCCCGGTCGAAAGCGTCGATGATGAAGGCGAGACGGATCACCTCGCCGTTCCAGCAAGTGAACTCCAGACCGTCGGAGCACCAGCGCAGATTGGAGCGCATGACCATGACCTTGCCGTCATGGATGCGGCCCTTGCGAACGGCCGTATGCTTCTCCAGCAACATGGCGTGGTTGCCCATGATGCGGTGAACCCGCTTGGCGTTAACGACGGGCTTATCGGCGGCTCGCCTTTCGCGATTGAGGAGCGCGGCGATCCGCCGATAGCCATAGGTTGGCCTTTGATCTACCAGTCTGCGGATGATGGGTAAAAGCTCTGCATCCTCGGCCTTATGATAGGAGCCGCGCGGCTTCGATCTGCCTTTCAGCCGCTCGATGAGGTTGGAACGGGATACGCCCAGCGTATCTGCGACGGCCTTCATCGCGAACCGTCCTTCGGCAACAAGATCGGCCGCGATATCCGTTTTTTTGAGTCCGCTTTGGAAAGGGCTTCGCGGAGGATTTCGACCTCCATCGTCTTGCGGCCAAGCATGCGCTCCAGCTCGCGGACGCGATCTTCCAGCTTCTT
Organism: Agrobacterium sp. ST15.13.013; assembly: GCF_027956525.1. NCBI lineage: Bacteria > Pseudomonadati > Pseudomonadota > Alphaproteobacteria > Hyphomicrobiales > Rhizobiaceae > Agrobacterium > Agrobacterium sp. ST15.13.013. Next base: position 7,765 of record NZ_JAQKGP010000050.1, on the reverse strand, counting down.
CACTTCCGAATTGCCGACCACCGGCTCGTCAGAATCCACAGCTGCAGCACCTCCCTCGCTCAAGAGCCTGCGCCACCGGTAAAGCAGATTGGGCGCGACGCCATGGCGGCGAGCGGTGGACGATACCGTCTCGCCTGGTTCGAAACTCTGCTCAATGATCGTCAGCTTTTGCTCGGTTGTCCACCGCCTGCGGCGCACATCACCCGTCAGCAATTCAACATGTCGATACTCGTTAGACATAAGCCTGTCCTCAAGCCTGTGCTTGAGCCTTTCTGCTTATGCCGACTGTCCGGTCGAAATGGGGTGCAGTTCAGCACCAAAGCAGGTGCCGCCGTCTCACTCACCTCAGGTGCAATCTTGACGAAACCTTGTGCGAGATTTCCTGACTTCCTAAGTCAAAGAGGTGTCGGGGTGGCATCACTGTCGGCCCCAGGGAGAAAATGAAGATACGAAGCGAAACAAACTGATCAACCAAAACGTTCTCGTCAACAGCCATCGCATTGCCGCCGGCACCCATGACAACGGAGAACCCGAGGTTTTGCTACATGGAACCCCGTCCTCATCGCTCATCTGGAGGAACGTCACGCCACACCTCATCAAAGCCGGGTTCAAGATCCACGTGTTCGATCTCCTTGGCTTCGGACTTTCGGAACGCCCGCTGGCAGAGGATGTTGACACGTCCATGTCTGGGCAGGTGCCAATTCTCGACAAGATGCTGGAGCACTGGGGCCTCGAACGTTTTCATCTGGTGGCGCACGATATTGGCGGGGAATAGCGCAAAGGTTTGGCGTTTTAGCCGTATCGATTGAAGTCGCTAACGATGATCGACGTCGTCAACTTCGACAGCTACCCCCTCGAGGCGGACCAGGCAGCAAATGGATAATGGGCTCGAGGCGCGGATGAAAGCGCCCGAAGCAGCTCATCGGGCGCATTTCCGGGATTGGCTGCTCAGCGCTGTGCACGACAAACACAGGTTTAAAGGTCCGCTCGAGACTTATCTTGATTATATTTCTGGTCCGATCAAGCAACCTAGCCTGTTTAAGCACCAGGTAAAGCACTACGACCCGGTCCATACATTGGAGGTTGCTGAAGGCTTGGTGAGTTGAAAGAACTCCCTGTGCAACTCATCTGGGGCGCCAATGACGAGTGGCAGATCCCAGAGTGGGGGCGAAAGCTCCGTGATGCATTCCATGGGTCTGCCCTGACCATCTTGGAAAATTGCGGAGCTGGTTTCGCAGTTTATCGGGCCTGCTTCAGGAACCATGTCGTAAGCCATCGTCGCGCTACCGGCCGCAGATCTCTTCTTTAGGCTCACGCGGCCAACTCGCGACTGGGGCGCTGCGCCGTCGAATTCAGCAAAAGCCCAACACACGAAGCAAGATCGCGCGAGACGATCCACCATCAGCTCCTAGCTTCGTCTCTTTCAATGACGGCGGTCTATGGACCGCCGAGTGAAGGAGAAGAGAAAGTGAATTCACGTACCGCCATCTTTCCAACGATCGTCACGCCCTCTACCAAGCGCACGGCTACTCGGCGGCCATAGCGTTCGGCGGCCTTCTGTTTGTTGCCGGCTAGGTCGGAAGAGCCCGAATTTGCGGCGCAGGTTCGGCTGGCCTTTGCGAACCTTGAAGCCACCTGTTGGCGGGAGGTTGTAACTTTGATGATATTGTCGACGTGACGACCTTTCACACGGATCCGGAAAGCCGATTCAACGTGATCATGACGGTCAAGAACGAGGTATCTACGGAATCACCTTATCCGAACTGGACTGCAATCGGCGTCAACTGGCTCGCCGGGTTTGACTTTGAGATCAGGTTATTATCGCTCGTATACCGAGCAAACGCTGATATTCGTCGCGCTCTGCCACTTCGATGCTGGGAGCGTATTCAAGGCTCCTGCCTCGCACTTTTGCCTCCAATGCATGCGATCGCGACTTTTGCGCAAAATCGCGACACGTGGCGCAAAACCCCGAAAGAAGCTCATCTAGTCGAGCCTAAATCTCACATCGTCAACGCGACAAACCGCCTTCAAGGCGGCTTCCCCAAATTAGGAGTGACGACAATGACGAACCTGAACGAAAAAATCGCCCTAGTGACCGGCGCCTCCAGCGGCATTGGTGCCGCAACTGCTCTCAAGCTTGCCGAGGCTGGAGCCAAAGTCGGGATTGCCGCCCGCCGCACCGAAAAGCTCAAGGAGCTGAAGACAAAGATCGAGGCTGTGGGTGGCGAAGCTTTGGTACTCGAGATGGACGTGGTTGACCCCACCTCGATCGAAGCCAGCGTCAAGGCGCTTGTCGACACCTATGGCGCGATCGACATCCTCGTCAACAATGCCGGCCTGATGCCGCTCTCCGATATCGACCAGTTCAAGGTTGATGAGTGGCACCGGATGGTGGATGTGAACGTGAAGGGCTTGTTCAACACGACTGCCGCCGTCCTGCCGCAGATGATCAAGCAGCATTCAGGCCATGTCTTCAACATGTCCTCGATTGCCGGCCGCAAGGTCTTTAAGGGGCTATCGGTCTACTGCGCTACCAAACACGCCGTCGCCGCCTTTTCTGACGGTCTGCGCATGGAGGTGGGCCCGAAGCACAATATCCGTGTCACATGCATCCAGCCGGGTGCTGTCGCCACCGAGCTTTACGATCGCATCACCGATCCCGGTTACCGCCAACAGATGGACGACCTTGCCGGCCAGATGACCTTCCTCCAGGGCGAGGACATTGGTGCAACGATTGTCTTCGCCGCGCAGGCCCCGGCGCATGTCGACGTGGCCGAGCTCTTCGTCCTGCCCGTGGAGCAGGGCTGGTAAGACACCGCCCTTTTAGCCTCTGCCGCTGTGCAGGGGCTTTAAAGGAGATCCAGATGAAGGAGCTAGGATGGGCGCTACGTCGTAGAGGTGGAGATGTACGAGCCTGCACAGGCTCGGATGGCTGCCGGCTTGATAGTTACTCAGCGTCCGACTTCCTAGCCTCCCTCCCCATCGCGTCCGCGAACTTTCGCATCAACCTTACAAGATCTTCGATTTCGGCCGGCTCCCAAGTCGCAAAAACGCTAAGGGCGATCCTTTCGCGTGCCGTGTCGATCTTGTCGGTCATTGCCTTGCCTTTCGCCGCAATAACAACTTCGTTTACGCGACGGTCAGTCGGGCTTTGCCTGCGTTGAGCAAGCCCGAGGCTCTCCAACTTCGCGACCTGCCGACTAACCGTGGTGTAGTCCCGCCCGACGCCGGCCGCCAAATCCACGATGCCGATCGGTCCACGCCGCTCGATCCCAACGAGGAGCGGGAAGAGGGCTCGATCGAGCGCGATCCCGGCTTCGCGAACAAGGGCCTCGTCACGCTGGGGTTGATTCATAAGGGTAACAATATCGATCAGCGAACCGTGCAGTTCACGGATTTTCTCGCTGATATGTGTAGTTTGCACATTATTTCTTGACGGCATGACGCGCCTCCTGTTATGTGCATAATACACACATGGAGAACGACATGACAATCGAATTCGAAGCAGATGTGCTCATCTGCGGCGCGGGAGCGGCTGGCCTTACGCTCGCAATAGAACTGGCGCGGCGAGGAGTCTCTTTCCGCCTGATCGAAAAGATGTGTGATCCTTTCCCGGGCTCGCGAGGCAAAGGCATTCAGCCAAGGACGCAAGAGGTCTTCGAGGATCTCGGTATCCTGGATAAGGTCGTGGCGGCGGGTGGCGTTTACCCAGCGATGCGCGAGTATTCCGACGACGGCAGCTTCATGGAGAAAGATCTTGGGGAGCGGTTTCAGGCGACACCCGCGGAGCCGTATCACATCCCGCTGATGATCCCGCAATTTCTGACTGAGAAAATCATGCGGGACCGGCTGGCGGAACTGGGGGGCTGGGTCGAATTCGGAAGCGAACTGACGGCTTTCAAACAGGACGGCCACGGAGTTACAGCACATGTCTCTGCTTCGGGCGGAGCGAAGACGGTTCGTGTACGCTATCTGATCGGGGCGGACGGAGGTCGTAGCTTCGTAAGACACGCGCTTGGTATCGCGTTCCCCGGCAAAACCCTGGGCGTGCGCGCGATTGTCGCTGATGTTGCCCTGACCGGCCTCAGCCCTGAGGTTTGGTGGCAGTTCAATACCGGTGACATGCAGCGGATGGTTGCTATCTGCCCGCTCAGAGGTACCGATCTGTTCCAACTACAGGCTCCAGTCTCGCCGGATGAAGACGCAGACCTCTCAGCCAATGGGTTGGAAAAGCTGATCGTCGAGCGGACAGGCCGCAGCGAGGTGAAGGTCCACGACGTCAGTTGGGCATCGGCCTATGCTATGAACGCCCGATTGGCCGATGGATACAGGGTCGATCGCGTATTCTTGGTGGGCGATGCTGCACATATCCATCCGCCCACCGGCGGTCAGGGTCTCAATACCAGCGTCCAAGATGCTTACAATCTTGGCTGGAAGCTCGCCGCCGTGATCCGCGGAGCCGGGGGCGAACTTCTTGACACATATGAGGCCGAGCGCCGCGCCGTGGCGGAGGAGGTTCTGGGTCTGTCAAGTCGACTGCTTGACGCGGGAAAACGAGGTGAAATTCGTCGCGGGCGCGAGGTGCATCAGCTCGACATCGGATACCTGCAATCACCCCTCGCGTTTCGCGTCGCAAGCCGAAGCAGCGGTCTTCAGGCGGGAGACCGCGCGCCAGACGCGCCCATAAAGGGAGCAGGGGGACAGACTTCGCGGCTCTTCCAATTGTTCATCGGGCCACATTGGACGCTGCTCGTAAACGGCCAGGGGAGAGTGGCATCGCGGCCTGGATTGCATATTCATCGCCTCGGGCAGGGCGGTGACGTCCTCGATGCGTTCGGTTGTGTCCGAGCTGCTTACGGACTGCAGGTGAATGAGTGCGTCCTGGTACGGCCTGATGGCTATATCGGCACGATACTGACTCTTGACGCGGAAGGTGTAGCGCAACTGGAAGCCTATCTCGAACGCGTAGGCTTGCCGTCACGCGAGTCTAACTAGGAGGGGATGGAATATGACCACCAAGCCGCAATCCAACATCATTCCATCCAAGCCGCTCGATTGGCGGATCATCCTTCCGATCTTCGCAATCGTTTGCGCGAACGCCGCCGGCACCGCTTCCGTTTTGCCGGTTCTGCCATTTCATGTCCGGGCAATGGGCGGTACGCCGCTCGTGCTAGGCATAGTTATCGCCGCCGAGGCAGTCGGCCAATTCGCCTCTGCCCCTGCTCTTGGGCAACTCTCCGATCGCTTCGGCCGGAGGAATGTCCTGCTGACGAGCCAGTGCGTTGCAGCGGCGAGCCTTGCGCTACTTGCAATCGCGCCGAGCGTTGCGTTCATCCTTATCGCTCGGGCACTCTTCGGACTTACCGGGGGCAACATCTCTGTCACTGCGGCCTATATTGCAGATCACACCGATGCCTCAAACCGCAGACGGGCCATGGGGATCCTCGTAGGCGGTGCGGGCCTCGGCGGCATTGTTGGCGCAGGGCTTTCAGGTTTCCTATCCGAGATGTCGCTGACAATTCCCGTCCTCGCCGCGCTTGGGTTGGTAGCCACGTCCATTTTCGTTACATCTCTTTGCTTGGATGGAGGACGTTTGACAAAGACTGCAAAAGAGCGGCCGCGCGGCGGAAAAATATCGCTCCGCGCGATCGCAGCGTCGCCTGTCGTTCGTGCTCTCGTCATCGTCATGCTATGCCACTTCTTCGCCTACGGGACATACATTTCGCAAATGCCGGTCTTCCTCGCGGAGACGTTTCAATGGCATGGTCATGCCTTCGGGGCGAAGGAACTGAGCTACCTCATCATGTTGGACGGTGCGGTCAACGTCTTTGCCCAGGTGTTCCTACTCGGCTGGCTCGGCAAACACCTTACCGAACGTGATCTGATCCTCCTGATATTCCTTCTGATCTGCTTGGGGTTCATCACCGCTGGTGTCGCTAAAAGTATACCCGTGCTGGTTATCGCAGTTCTGTGTATCAGTACCGGCGATGCTCTCGCAAAGCCGACATATCTCGCAGCGCTTTCTACCCATGTGCCGTCCGAGCGGCAGGGCGTGGTTCTGGGGGCCGCCCAGTCCCTGCTCGCAGTGACAGATATTATCGCACCGGTCCTTGGTGGGTTCATCCTTGGATACGCGCTCTATAGCTTGTGGATTGGCATTGCCGTAGCTATGGCAATCGTGGGCGCACTCATAGCGGCGGCCCGGCTTCCGCGTCAGGGCGGCGCTGAAGCATGACGATGCGCTCCATGCTGAGTTCCTGCGGGATTTGCGCAAATCTCATTGCGCTATGTCTTCTCTTCTTTCTCAGCGGGTGTACGGCACCCGCTCGTCCGGTATACACCGCATCGGAAGCAGGGCGCGCACAAATCGTCGGCTTCGCAAACATAAGGGCTCATTTGGATGATCCGCGGCCCCCGGAGTCGGTGCACGCCTCTTGGCGCCCGGTAATCGGTAAACAAAAGCCGTCGATGCTCGCCATATCGGGCGGTGGCGCCGGAGGCGCGTTTTCCGTCGGCATTCTCTCCGCTTGGAGCGAACGCGGCAGCCGACCACAATTCGAGGTGGTAACCGGCGTGAGCACAGGGGCCCTGATTGCGCCGTTTGCATTCTTGGGGCCCGCCTATGATGCGCGGCTGAGGCGCCTCTATCTTTCCAATGAAGCTCGCAGTCTTGTCGACATCGACTGGAAAGGGCTTGGCGTCCTCTCAGCAAGCCTCCTCCAAGGCGATGCTCTTCGGAAGATGGTCGAAGATAACATTACGGATGAAATCCTGCACGAAATCGCGCGCGAACATCAAGCGGGACGCCGTCTCTTGGTAATGACCACGAACCTCGACACGCAGCGGGCGGTCGTCTGGAACATAGGCGCCATTGCAAATAGCGACAGGGAGGAGGCTCTAGCCCTGGTGCGACAGATTTTAATCGCATCAGCAAGCGTCCCCGGCATCTTCCCGCCTGTTTCGATCGGTGCGGTGGTGGATGGCAGGCAGATTCGTGAATTGCACTCCGATGGTGGCAGCTCGTCGCAGTTTCTTACATTGCCTGAACACCTGTTCGTCGCACCAAGTCATGCAAGCGAGGAAAATCTCCACATCTATGTGATCATCAACAACGCGCTCATTCCTGAGTTTTCGCTGTCACCTGAAAGGGCTTTGCCGATCATGGCACGAGCATACGCGATCCCGCTCAAGTCACAAACAAAGCAAGGCTTGATCGCCCTTTACAACTACGGGCTGAGATCCGCCCTTGATCTCAATATCGCGTCGATCGATGAGCAGGTGCCCTACTCCATCACCGACCCGCTGAACGGGGCTTACATGCGCACAGTGTACGATATCGGCTATCGAAATACGATCGACGGTAGTGTTTGGTCGCAGCAGCCGAAGTTTCCGGGCTCGCAACGACACCAAGCGGACCGAGAAAGTCTGCATTCCTATTTAGATGTTGCCGGAAATCTGAGTTGGGTCGGTGCCCGGCCAAGATTAGTGCAATGTCGGCGGGCGCGTGATCAGCAGTTCACATCCTTTCAAGAGCTAGATTGCTTGAGAGATAAATCTGAACAACCTGGCACACATATATTCATTGCCTAACAGCTCGGAGAAAGAACGACACCCCCAGTCTTGGCTGTCGTCCTCTCTCGACTGCGCTGCTTGCCTCGTTGCCTAGCACTACTTTGGCAGAATGCATTTTGGCGGTCTGAAGCGGATTCTGCAGTGCGGACATCGTTCTGGGGCTGACGCTGCCAGGAGGGTGTTTATGACCGCG